>PUPD01000161.1 GCA_003552985.1 Spirochaetaceae bacterium | reverse complement strand
GTTCGCCGAAACAAACTACGCATTGGACTACTCCGCGGCTTCACGGCCCGCGAAACGGTAGCCGAAACCGCGAACCGTATCAATCCAGGGAGTTTTCCCGAGCTTGAGGCGAATGTTCTTCACGTGCGTGTCGATGGTTCGTTCTGATCCCTCGGCGAGATAATCCAGGCACACCCCCAACAGCCGTTCCCGCGAAATAACGATGGCCGGATTCTCTGCGAGATAGTTGAGTATCTTCCACTCCGCGGCGGTGAGCGCTACCTCCTCACCGTCGTGCCGGCAGATGTGCCCCTGTTCGTCGAGCTCGAGCAAGTGATCGCTCCCGTTATGCTGCAGCCGTCTTCTGCGAGTGTTTGCCTGAGGACTCGGTTGCACTTGCGAGCGCCGGAGGACAGCCTCCACCCTGAGCATGAGCTCCTTGTTGGAAAACGGTTTCACCACGTAATCATCCCCACCAACCTCGAATCCCGTGATGCGGTCCGACTCGGCGGTTCGGGCGGTAAGGAAAATGATCGGAGCCTTGCAGTACGTGCGCAGCTTACGAGCGAAGAGAAACCCGTCTCCGTCCGGTAGCATAACATCGAGAATGATGACGTCGGGTGCCTGCATCCGCGCTGCATCTTCCACCCCGGCCAGCCGCGCAAACGCGACGGTTTCATGTTGTTCGAGCTTGAGGTACGAAATGATCGTTTCTCGGAGCCCTTCGTTATCTTCAACGACAAACACACGCGCCATCAGCTTGCCCCTCACCTACTGTACTTCATCCATCCGCAGAATACCCAGTCGGTGTGACCGCTTTCCGAAGCGTTTATGAAGATCAGGTGAAGCCTCCCGGCGGAAGCAGCCGCTCCCTTAGAGTTCACCTAATCTTCACAGGCTCTCCGTTTGTACTTCTCGCCGGCAGGATAACTCTTAGCACATGACGAAGCGAATCTGTCCCCCCATCCTGATTGCAATCATGGTAGGAATCCTGATCGTCCTCGGAATTGGGAGCGCTGCGGCAGCCGAGCCGAAAGACGCTCCGGATACCGACAACGCTTTAGGGCGACCTCAGCAACTCCCGCATACCCTGACCTTGGCTCTCGAAGCTACGGTGCAGTCCGCAGAAGTAACTCAGGCGCAAGCGCGCTATGACACAACGCGCGCGCAGGCGGCTGCAGCAGGCTATCGCGGAGACCTCGCCTTCTCAGTCAGGCCCTCATGGGAAACATCCTGGGAGGAAGCCGGTTTTACCGACGATACGGATGAACTCTACCATGAGATCCGCTCCCGTTTCGAGACCAGGATACCGACCGGACTGAGCCACCCCGACCAGACGCGGCTTGAGCAGGCACTCAGCCGAGCCAAGGCCGCCGAAGCCGAGCTGCGTGATGTCCTGCTTCAGACGGCTTCCGAGTTGCATCATGCCTACGCTGATGCTTACCTCGCCGGCGCTGAACTGAAGGTCCTCGAAGAAGAAGAGCAGGCCGTCCGCGCCCGTTTAGTGGCCAAGGAAGCGCGCTACAGAACCGGCGAAGGCAGTCTCATCGAGATCATGGAGGCCCGCGACCAGCTGCGGGACGCTGAACAGGACGTTGAAGACGGAGTGATGCGCGCCGAGCTTGCACTCCTTGAGCTGCATTTGCTGACTGGAACACCCCTGCCGCCGGATCTTCGCCCCGGAGAACTATTGGAAAGCACTCCTACGCTCGTCTCTCCGCTGAAGGACCCCTTCCGGATCCGTGAACCCCGGCTGGACACCGCCCTCGACAGGGTGGCCGAAGACCACCCGGTGGTTGCCAAACAACTGACCTCGCTTGCAATAGCCCAGGCCGAGGAGTCGGTACCGAGGGATCCATTCCTGTCATCCGTCGAGCTCGGGTACTCGAGTAAAGACGGTCACGGCGGGGCCGTGGCTTACTCGTTTCGAGATCCTTCTCTCACGTTGTCCTATACCACTCCCGCCTACGAGATCGGCGAACCGCCGCCATCGGGCGGAGGCAGCTCAGGAACGGGCCGAGATGACTCCGACGAAACTACCGTATCACTCTCAGCCGTATTTTCGCTTTCTATAGGAAGGGAACGCGCAAACCTCGAGGAGGCTGCTAGAGCCGCCGCGCAAGTGGAGGATCTCAAACTACAGGCAGTAAAACACAGTGTGGCTTCGAGCATACGCTCTCGGGCGCAAGCGGTCGAGAGCGCTCGCGCGCGGTTAGCTCTTGCGAAGCACGCGCTCGAGCGGGCTGAAGTTTCGCTTTCAGCGGCTCTGGCCCAGGACGCACTGGGAACAGCGCGTCGAGGAGAGCTTGAAGCCGCTGAGGCTGCAGTCGCCCGCGCCCGCTTCTCGGTGCTCGAGGCGGAGGTGGCGGTGCGAAACGCGCAGTTTCGATACGTGGCTTCGGCACATATGCCCGAGGCATTACCACACACTCTGCACGACACTTTGTTTCAGCATGCAATTGAAGGAGGAACTCGATGAAAACACCCACCCAGACAAAGAAGCACTCACAACGCCGGCGGCGGCGGACAGTAGTGTTGTTATCCTTCTTCGTCGTGATTGCCGCCGTAGCCGGTTGGTACGGTTACCGGCACCTCCAAGCGGCGGAATCGCAAGCTCAGGCAGACAGTCAGTTCAAAACGGCTGAGGCCGTCGAAGGTACCGTGGCCGTCACCATTGAAAGTCCGGCCGTCGCCGAGCCGTACCTTACCCGGACGCTCCGAGCTCCTTTCGGTGGGTTAATCGAGTGGATTGCGGACGAGGGGCTGTCGGTGACCGAGGGAGACCTGCTGGTAAGGTTCGATTGGTCTCAGCTCAGCCGCGAAGTTGCCCTGGCGCGAGTTTCGCTCGCCGACGCGGTGGTAAAGCGTGACCGTGCCGCCGCTGAGCTCAACAGCGCCGAACGCACGCTCTCTGCCCAGGCAGCGCTCCTGGTAAGCGGGGCGGTTTCACGCGACGAAGTAGAAACATTAGAAGACCGGGCTGAGTCGGCGGCACTTGGATTGCGCTCGGCAGAGCTCGCGGTGGAACGGGAGCAATTGCGACTGGAACAGGCCGAGGCCGAACTGGAGGCAGCTGAGATTCGGGCGCCGTTCGACGGCACTGTGCGCAAACAGGAGGTCGCCGAGGGAGACCGGGTAGGACAGAACTCTACCCTCCTCAAATTCGGCGATCTGTCACGGCTGCGGTTCCGAGCCGAGATCGACGAGTACGACATCGGGCGAATTGAACGCGGTCAATCGGTGAGCATCCGCAGCGACCTGCTCGGCGACGACCATCTCCGAGCGCGAATCGACCGAATCAGCCCCGAGGCTGAGATCATAAACAACATCCCGGTCTTTCGCGTCGACGCCACCGCAGAGAACCCCGAAGAGCGACTGAAACCGGGAATGGTAGTGGACTTAGTGGTTCAGCTCGCGCGCGACAGCGGTGTAGTGGTGCCGCTCACCGCCGTATCGTCAGTCCGCGACCGCAGCTACGTGGAGGTGGTCACCGAAGGCGGCGAGACTGAGATCCGCCGGGTGGAGATCGGAACCGACGACGGGCGGAGCATCGCAATCCTCGATGGCTTGGATTCGGGTGAACACGTGAAACTGCCTGAAACGGCCGGCGTATTGCCTGACATCGCGTCGGAACAAGCCGCCTCTTCCGACGAGCCCGAGGCAATTCAGATGTCGGTACCCGGAGCTCAAAGCGGCGGCGGCGCAGGCGGCGGCGCAGGCGGCGGGAGCGCACGATGATCACACTGAACGACATTCGTAAGCAGTATTCCATGGGGCCTACCACCGTAACCGCACTCGGCGGCGTTTCGCTGAAGATTGACTCAGGCGAGTACCTGGCGATCATGGGTCCGAGCGGATCAGGAAAATCGACACTGATGAACGTCATCGGCTGCCTTGATACTCCCGACAGCGGAAGTTACGTCTTAGCAGGAGAAGAGGTAGGCGGCTTGCAGCGCGACGACCTCGCCGAGATCAGGAATCGCCACGTCGGCTTCGTTTTTCAGGTCTTTAACTTGTTGCCGCGCGCCACTGCACTCGAAAATGTCGAGCTACCGCTCATCTACCGCGGGATCGCCGCCGGCCGCAGAAGGCGTGAGGCCCTCCAGATGCTCGAGCAGGTGGGGCTCGCCGACCGGGTTGACCACTTGCCGAGCGAGCTCTCGGGTGGACAGCGGCAACGCGTTGCTATCGCCCGAGCTCTGATCGGGAACCCGTCGGTAATTCTCGCCGATGAACCGACCGGTGCGCTCGACACCGCCACCGGGCTGGAGATCCTGTCGCTTTTCGAGCAGCTCAACCACAGCGGAGTTACCGTTATTCTCGTAACCCACGACCACGACCTCGCGACTCGCGCGCCGCGCGTTGTGCAGTTGCTCGACGGTACCGTTACTTCTGACGACCGCGTTGGAAACGCCGCAGGTCGGAGCTCACGTCAACCGGAGGCATCCCGATGCGAGTAGTTGCGAACCTGATAATGCTGTGGGAGAACGCCGCGATGTCGGTACGTAGTATTCTGTCCAACCGCGCGCGTTCATTTCTCACTGCGCTAGGAGTCATAATCGGTGTAGCCTCCGTAATCACACTCACCGCGCTCGGCCAGGGTGCGCGGGTCTCGGTAGAGCAGCGTATGAGCACGCTCGGCGCGAACCTGCTCATCGTCTATTCGGG
>PUPD01000302.1 GCA_003552985.1 Spirochaetaceae bacterium | reverse complement strand
CGATCACATTGAGAATCGCCCGATCGCCGACCAGCTGATTCACCACCGACTGCGAGATGTCCCGCACCGTGCGACGCTGATCCTCGACCTCAAACAACCATTTCACCGGATCCTGTATCCGATACTGCATGCTCCACTCAACATCGATGATGTTGAGATCCCCGGTGAGCATAATCGACTCGTGGGGATAATCGCGATCGGCTGCCTGCTCGGAGTAACCGGCCGCTCGGGTTCTATAACCGAAAAGCTCGTGCTGTACTTCCTCAGTCGGAACGTTGAAGTTACGCTCGATCCCGAACGGGAGCTTGAAATGCAGGCCGGGGGGCACCGTCCGATCCACGGCCCCAAAACGAGTCACAACCGCGCGTTCACTTTGATCGACCATGAACACCATTGTGCTCGCCGCGCCGAGAACCGCTACAACAATCAAAAACAGAACTATGAACCGTGGCTTGATTGTAAAGGGCAGTTTCGGCGGAGTGACATTCTTCGTAGACAAATCCGCCTCCGATAATATAGAGAGATACTATAAGCTTCGAGCCTACTCGGATGGACGAGGCTCAGTCAAGCCTCAGGCGGATTATTCCTCAGGTATGGATAGCCGTCGTTGATATCGGGATCGATCGCCCAGACCGCGTCAAAATCGAACTGCAGTTCACTGCTGAGGTGCGTTTGGGATTTGGCTTGGCCGGTGGAAAGCGCCTCCACGTTGCTTATCGTGGCGCCACCCCTGGGATCGCCGATCGCTACGTCGGGACCTTCCAAATCTCTGTCGGAGAACGAACGCTCAACTGTACTGCCCGACCGCGTGGTTCCGACGAGCCCACCGACGTCAGCGTGCAGTGCTTCCCCGTCGGCGTCACGAATCGCGGCAGCCGCATAGCTGTCGTAGATAACCCCACCCGCTCTATTGACCCCGACCAGGCCACCGGAACCGGAGCGGCCGCCGTCCAGCTCGAGTTCCATGCGCGCATAGCTATACTCGATCAGGCCTTCATTGATGCTGACCAATCCACCGATCTCATGGTTGCCGCGCATGAAGCCGGTGGCAAACGAGTTCGCGATCGTGCCCTTGTTAATGCCGGCGATCGCGCCAACATTGTTTTGCTCTGGATCATCAATGTGAACCTCGAGCTGCACGTTACATACCACGGCGCCTTCCTCGATTGTCCCGAAGAACCCGGTGCTGCTGCGCCCCGCGCCGGTCTTGGGGGTAAGGCCCGAGATGATGTAGCCCTTTCCGTCGAAGCTGCCGGTGAATTCGTCGATAGGCTCCCACTCTTCGCCAGTAAGATCGAGATCGTCGGCCAGCTGATAGTGGGCCGAAAGCGCCTCGGGATCGTCGCTCTGCAGTAGCTCAACAAGCCTGTCCTTGGAGTCGACGATATACGGATCCTCTTCCGTTCCCGAGCCCTCATCACCAGGATCCTTAGCGCTTGGTTTTGCCGTTTCGGAGTCCGACTGATACTGGCCGATCGGCATGTAACAAGCGACGAACATGGTCACAAACGCGGCGAGCGTTATTGCGCGGATCAGGTGGACGGCAACGGATGTCAGTGGTATGCCGTGGGTTCCGGTGAGTCTTCGATATCTCCGACCAGCATCAGGCATACTGTTGTTGTCCTCCCGCGTGACGCCGAAGGGCCCTTGTATCACGGCGGTTTCACGAACACCCCGCAGTCGAAGCACATAACCCAGCAGTTAGGTAGGGTGTAGCTCAGATTATACTCCTTGGTAACTGCCAATCTCAACCTTGGGCGGTTATCCGAGTAACGGGAAGCAT
Organism: Spirochaetaceae bacterium; assembly: GCA_003552985.1. Taxonomy (GTDB): domain Bacteria; phylum Spirochaetota; class Spirochaetia; order DSM-27196; family SLAA01; genus B1Sed10-166. Next base: position 52,158 of record PUPD01000302.1, on the reverse strand, counting down.
TTCAGAGGATTCGGGGAACTGGCAGGCGCTTGATCGGCGCGCTATACTGTAAAGTACGATGGGATCTCTCCTCAAACGGGCGATCGAACAACGCCGCAAGCGGCGTGATCTTGGCGGAATCTCCCCCGCCGATCAGGAAGAGATTCGGCGCGAGATTGCCTACCTTACGGAGCGTAACCGCCTGGAGGTTACTCCGGAACTCCTCAAAGCCGAGGAAGGACGACGAGGGATCGTGTTCCCGCTTGTGGTGAACCTCGCTGCGCTGCTCGCGATCGCCGTAGGGGTGACGGCGTTCAGCGCAGTATTTGACCCCGCTCTCGCTGCGACGCAAGCGGCCGAACTGCGCGCGCTTGAAAGTGCGGAAGGCGTCCTCTTGGGGGAGCTTCGGCGGGAGTTTGAGAGTGAAATCGCCGAACGTGAGGCGGAAATCGCCGCGACTGAGCAGCGGGCCGCCGAGCTGGGGCGCGAGCACGAAGCCGTTATCGAAGAACTGGAGCAACGCGAGCAGCAATATCGCGATGAGTTCGAGAATGAGCTGCAGGCGGCGCTGGCGGCCGAACGCCGGCGACTGGAACGCGAGGGCATAGCCGGAACTGAGCTGCAGGAACGCCTTGAGGATTACGAAACGGAGCAGCGCGTCGAGTTTGACCAGGAGTTAGTCGCGGGAGTTCAGTCGCTCGAGCGTGATCGCGAACGACTAGCCCAAGAGCTAAAAGCTCTGGAACAGCAGCTTCAGGAAGATCAGGCGGCTCTCGCGGAGGAACGGGAGCGTATGGAGCGCGAACTGCACGCTGCGCGCGAGGAGACTGATGCGGAGCTGGAAGCTGCGTTCGCAGAGCTCAGCGAAATAGAGCGACGCGCGCGCCGCGGCGAACAGGTGGACACACAGGTTCTGGGAGCGTTCGAATCCTTGCGTGCAGCCGTTCTGAACGGTGATTATCCGCGGGCGAATGCCGAGCTCGAAGAGCTGCGCACCGTACTCCGCGATCCACACGTACGGAGCCTGAGAGGAGAGAGTCGGACTGAGATAGACTTGTTTATCGCCGAACAATTGGAAACGATGATCGCTGCACAGTTCGGTGCCGAACCTCCGCTCGATCTATTGCGCAGTAACCTGTTGCGAACCGTAGAGCAAGGCGATGAAGCGCTCGAAGCCGGTGATGTCGAGCTGGCTGAGCAGTATTATCGCGAAGCGCTACAGGCTGTGCCTGAGTTGTTTGCCGGGCACCAGGTATTGCTCGAACGGGCTATGGATTCTCAGAGATTGGCATGGGAGGACGAGGTGGATGCAGAGCGCGAGCTTCTGCAGCAAGAGGTCGCGGAAGCCCGCCGCTCGATGGAGCAATTGCAGCAGGCGACCGCAATTCAGTTGGCCCTGCTTGAGCAGGAGCACGAGGAGCGCGAGGCAGGACTGAAGGCCGAGCTGGCGCAGGCGCGGGCTGCGGCTGCGCTGGCGGCAACCCTGAGAGTTGAGCCCGACGTGCCGGACCGCGATCCGCGCGAGACTGAACTACTCCGAGCTTCGGTGGACCGGCTGGCTGCTATGGAAGAGCGCTTTGACGGTTATCGAGACCGGCGGGAGGCACAGGGCCGGGACTCGGCTGCACGACTGTTGGCGGCCCGCGAGCTCCTGCTCCAGGTCTTCAGGTCCACCGAGTTCGAGCAGTCGTTCCCAGGGCTCGCTGAGGAGATCATGCGTCTGCAGCAAGCGCACTTTGAGGCGGGCAGGGAAGATGGATTAGCGGAAGTCGTGGATGTGCTTCACGGCGTGACCGCGCTCTCTTCAAACCGGGAACGCAAGGAGTATCTGGAGCGCGCTCTGCGCTTGGGTGAGGACGACCCGGTGCTGCGCGAATTGCTCGAACAGCTTGTCTCCCTCGTTGAAAGCAATCAGACCGCGCGGAACTGACCCGTAACCTGTTGCCACACAACTGTCTGCCGGCACACTGCTGAAAGTAGCGCTCCGCTCCCGTGACTGCCTCGCCGTTCGCGGCGATGCGTCAGAACCTGCGGCGGTACCCGATGCGGATGAGGGTGAGCTCCATGAACAGCCCGTCGAGCGAGACAGTCGCCGTACCGGGGTCGCCGTCATAGAAATCTTCTCTCGCCACGCGGCCGTCGGTCGGATAGAAGGTGGGGGTCCATTCAAACGAGATAGCATCGGATGCGAAGAGGCGGTACTCTACCCCGGCGTTCACCGCGATGCCGATCGGAGCATTGGGTTCCAAAGCGAACCCACCGTCTGTCTTCACCCGTAGAAACGGGTTCAAGCCCACGTAGGGGCGCGTGCGGAGCTCCTCAGCGCCGAACCGGTAACCGCCTATCAGTCCGAGGTGAGCAAGGGGAAGCGAAACGAACACTCCGTCCTGATTACCCTGATCATCGCGTTCTCGAAGCGCAACGCCCAGCTGAAAGAATGTAGCGGCGGCGCCGATATACCATTCCTGGCGGCGCGGGAGCCAGGCTGCAGCAATTTCAGGGAACTGGGCGTTGAACAAGGACGCTTGTGCCATGACAGCCGGTCGGCGTTGCTGATCGAGGAGGAGAGCGGTGTGGGACTCCAGAGCCACACGTTTTCGGACGTTTAGAAACTCGCGATGATGGGCTTCCAGATGGTACTCACCCGGTACCGGTAGCGAAGCGGTTGCGACTCCGTGCTCATCGAGTGTGAGTTGTGTTCCCGGGTCAATCCGTATCCGGGTATCGGGGACCCCGCGAATCTCGAGCGTTACTGCTTCGGAGCGAGGAGGAACGTCGGTGGCTATCGCTTCAACGATTGGTATCCAGGTACGCCTGTGCAGCTCGCGGGGGCCTGTGAGGGGTGTTCTGTACTGTCCGGTCGAGTCGGTGTTCTGAAGAACGTCGCCGATCCGCCACCGTACGGTCAGGACGTCTGGGTCATCGCGCTCGAGGTTCACCAGCAGATAGGCGTCGGCGTCATGCCCGCGGGCGTAGGCGTTCGCGTGAGCCCGATCAGCTCCGAGCTGCGGTGTCTCGTCACTCGAAGCGGTCACGCGCACCTGTAGGTCCTCGCGAGAGGCAGCCAGTGCGGCGGCCAGGGATTCAGCTAGGACCCCAGAGGGGAATGCCGGGTCATCCACTGATTGCACAATAACAATGATTCGGCGCGGCCGCGGATCGGGAAGACTATCATCATTGACGGACTCAGACTGTGCCGCTAAGGGCTGGGCGATGACAGCGCTGAGCAGGGCGATGACAGCGAGCACTACGCGCACCCTTAAGCGAAGCCGAGCCCGCCGCGGTCCGGACCGTCGCGCGGTTGATCCTCTCCGTCGGATGACTGACTCACTCGCGGTGCGTCGGCCCGCTACTCCCGCTAATAGCTCGGTGATTCCTGTGGCTACCACTACCATGTATAGCTCACCTCAAGACGACCGTACGGTATAGGGCCTTCGGTGATCAGCCACCTCCGGTTTGCCGCTTCGGCGCCGAAGGTATACCGCAATGCCGTAACGACCCGCGCCCGCAGGCGTTGTGTGCCGAACGATACGAAGGGATTGATCGGTGCGAGATAGGGGATGGTTGCGTCCCAGCCCGAACCTTGCGCGTGCATCACACCCGCGCCGAGTTGAAGACCCGGCCTTATCGGTCTCGCGGGCGTCGCGAACAAGTACGCGCCGACGCTCATTCCAAGCTCATCAAGACGAAAAGCCTCGATCTCCCCGGCTTGCAGATCGTCCAGGTCCTCCTCCAGCTGAGAGGCTAACTCGGTCCTTGGACTCACCCGAAACGTTCCGCCGGTCAGTTCGGCAAACACGGTGTCGGTTCTCGGATACCAGCGACCGACTGCCAACAGCCCGATCCCGTGAGCCGGGAAGGCGGCTCCGCCCAGGCTGTAGCGCGTGCGACGCTGTAATCTGGGAACCGAGACGGTCGTCTCGGGCGCGTCGATATAGTGATCGACCGTTTGGGGATAGTATCCCGGCCGATGGGCGGAGAGCGTTATCGTTTGTCCTACGCGGTACGGCGGGTCGTCAAGGACGATCGCACCGCTGTCGTCAAACGCGACGCTGCGGCCATCGGCGAAAGTCACGACCACGTCGGGAACGGGTGAGAGTAACGTGATGCGGCGCACATTCAGCCGGCGTTCGAGCTCACGGGTGCTGAGGTAGGTTCGGAGCTCGTTACCGAGGCCTGCGAGCCCGCGTTCCAGCGCGTGTGCCAGCGCCACATCCGAGGCACCGAACGCGGACCTGCCCGACACCACGTAGCCTGTCTCAGTTTCGTAGATGTTTACGCCTATACCGAGGCGCAGGTTAGCGTCGCGCATAACGTATACGGTAGCCGCAAGCGGATAACCGAGGTCTCGCGCCCGGCGCACAAGAGTTTCTGAATCCAATTGTTGGCTGGAGATCATCTCCGGCGACAACTCAGGCTCCGCTGTCAGCTGTTTCCGAATCAGCTCCACAAAGGTGTCGCGGAGCTCATCTGGGTCGAGGACGCCCGTATCCGCATCTGCCAGGTCGAATACCTGCGGGGCCGAGAGGGCCAGCGAAATCCGCTGGCTCTCCCCCGCCGGAAGCATCGTCGCGATTCCGGCCGCAAAGGTCAGGGTCGATAGCAAGGCCGCGGCCGCACGCAACCGGAATTTAAGCTTAACTCGCATACGAAAGCTCACTTCATCGTCATTACTTCAACCCCGGTCCATTCGGGCCCGGGATCTTCCCTGCTATAGGAGAGAGCACGCTCGAGCATACGTTCGGCGAGATGGTCGGTATGATCGCTGCGCAGTAACTCGCGGAACTCTTCCGCCGCCTCGCCGAAATGCTTGGCATAGTACAGCTCCATCGCCCGGTTATGCCGTTGCCAGTGATCGCGGCGGTGGGGATCAGGGTCCGGCTCGGTGGTATAGAGCCTAATGCCGGCGCTTCGGCCTTTCACCGCTACGGTATCGACGAGACGCCAGGGGATCTCAAGACTCGACTGTTCGCGCACGTTCTCGGCTACGAGTAAGGAAACCCCATACTCTTTGGTCAGGCTTTCAAGGCGGGACGCGACGTTCGCCGCGTCGCCGATCACGGTGTAGTCCATCTTGCGATCGGTCCCGATATTGCCGACTGTAACCTCTCCGAAAGCAACCCCGATTCCGATCGTGAAAGGCGCATTTCCAGACTCGCGTTGCTCAGCGTTAAAGGAATCCAATGCCGCGATCATTCCCAACGCTGCTCGTATTGCGCGGTCCGGCTCGTCTCCGCGGGCGAGCGGCGCGCCGAAAAAAGCCATGATAGCATCGCCGATATACTTGTCCACGATTCCGTGTTGTTCGAGAATCACATCGACCATGTAGGAAAAATAGCGATTTAGCGCGTTCACGAGCTCGTCAGGACGCATGTGTTCCGAGATTCCGGTGAAGCCGCGAATATCGGAGAAAAGGATAGCAAGCTGACGATTGTCGCCCACCAGCATCTCCTCGGGATTCTCGAAGAAACGGCTGATGAGGTCCTGCGGTACGTATTTCTGAAATATCTGCCGGATGCGTTGCTCTTTCTTCTGGGACAGCACCGCATCGAAGGCGTAGCTCTTGATCTGTTCGTAGGCTCTCTGCAGCTCGCTCGTCATGAGGTTGAAGGTGTGCGAGAGAGCACCGATCTCATCGCGGTACTCCACTTCCACACGCGAAGAGAGCTCTCCGGTTGCGATGATATCCTACATTGCACGCACCACGCGGTTCAACGGTCGCGTCAGGAAACTCGACAAGGTGAACAATACCGCGATCGCAGCAGCGATCGAGACCAAAAGAATAAGGAAGGTCTGGCGGGCCATGCGATCGGTTTCGGCGAAAAAGACTGCTCGCTCCTCGCTGACGACGTAGTACAACTCGAACGGTTCAAAGTAAAAGCCTGCTCCCACGTGCTCGACTCCGTCAATTGTAAGCTGGAGCAAGTCGCGCTCATCGCGTGCAGCGAGAGTCGCTAGTTGCGCGCGCTCAGCGTCACTCAGCTCCACTGCATGGGTATTCATGGTCAGATTCCCATCAAGGTCAACGGCGAGGATCAGTTCCGAGTCGCGCTCCACGATTGACCGGGCAAAGGCCGCCACTCCTCGCTGTGCCGCCCGCCGCATCTCGTCGCGATGCTGCAGCTCGTTTTCGACCAGAAGGTCCCATTGTCCCTGAGCATAGGTTGAGAGCTGCTGTGCCTTGAACTGAAGGAACTCGGTGGTGACTCTGGTTATGCCGCTCGTCGAAGCGTAAAACGACGAAATGCCGACCAGTACGGCGGTTGCAACTACCACCGGCAGCACAACCAACATGATTTTGGTTTTTACTTGCATTCTAATCTGTCGCGCTCATTGATCCTTCCGGACTTCGACCGCATGCTACCAAGTATATGGGCTTGCCGATTGCAGCGCAACAACCTGACAGGTTTTCTATGCGAAGCAAACGCGCTTCCGAGAGCGGCGCGCTCGGCCGCGAAGGGAGGTCAATCCGGTTCCGGTAGGGTGACCGTGAGCCGGATCCGGCAGGTGCTGCCCGCCCCCGGGGTGCTTTCAACCTCGATGGTACCGTGCATCCGTTCTATGGTTTTTCGCGCGATCATCAGGCCGAGCCCTGTGCTGCCGAACTCGCGCGAGGAGCTGCTGTCGGCTTGGGCGAACGGCTCCGACACTGTCGCGAGTCTTTCGGCCGGAATCCCGACGCCGGAATCGGTTACGGTGAGCTCAAGCTCAGGGTGCGAGGAGTCTTCCGGTGATAGCCGCAGCGCGCCGGCCGCCTCTTGGTGGGTTAGGGCAACCTCACGGGTGAGGCCGGCAGGGTCGAAGGGTTGCAACACGGGGGCGGCTCGTTTCGCCTCCTTCAGCTCCTGTTCGGCGTGAATGCGCTGGGTGACGTCGCGAAACAATAGCGCGACCGTGTGCTCCCCGGCTACGCCCACGCGGAATGTCTCTACCTCGAACCACCTTCCCATCGCGGCCGACCCCTCGATAAAGCGTTCGGGGTCACCGGTGGTGGCCACCCGTCCGTAACGCTTCGGCTGGTTGCCTCTATGTTCGGGACTAACTCGCGCGCGGTTCTGCCGACCGCATTCTTAAGCCGGTATGATGATCGAACGCGGCGTTGGCTTCCAAAAAACGGTAGTCGTGCGGGCTACCGTCATGGTCGAACAAAATCTGCATCACGCAGTAACCGTCGATTGCCTCGGGCAAAATACGGTCCACACCTCGGGTGCGTCGGGTTTGCGGCTGCGGATGCGGGAGCGCGAGTGTATCTGCTTGACACACAGAATCGGCGAAACCTATAGTTGGCGGTATGAAAAAGCGGCTTATCACCTCGGCCTTGCCTTACGTCAACAACATTCCGCACCTTGGAAACCTAATTCAGGTTCTTTCGGCCGACGTCTTTGCGCGGTTCTGCCGCTCGCGAGGCTATGAAACGCTGTACGTGTGCGGCACCGATGAGTACGGTACCGCAACCGAGACTCGGGCTCATGAGGAGGGGATTACTCCGCAAGAGCTATGCACGCGCTACTACAAGATTCACGACGAGATCTACCGCTGGTTCAATATCGCGTTCGACCATTTCGGCCGCACCTCGACGCCTGAGCACACCGAGATCACCCAGGGGATCTTTCTAAAGCTCTACGAAAACGGCTATATCACCGCCAAGACGATACAGCAGCTCTATTCGCCGGCGTCCGATATGTTCCTCGCCGATCGATATGTTCGTGGAACATGTCCGCATTGCGGGTATGAAGATGCTCGCGGAGATCAGTGTGAGCACTGTGGAAAGCTGCTTGATCCGGCCGAGCTGATCAACCCCCGCAGCGCCATCGACAACTCGATCCCCGAGATGCGTGAGACGAAACACCTCTACATCAACCTGCCGGCGATTCTACCCAAACTGCAGGAATGGCTGAAGGTTGCGGCCGAACAAGGCAACTGGTCGCGCAACGCGGTGCAGATGACCTACGGGTGGATCCGCGACGGCCTGAAGGAACGCGCGATCACCCGCGACCTCAAGTGGGGGATCCCGGTCCCGCTGGACGGATATCGCGACAAGGTGTTTTACGTGTGGTTTGATGCGCCGATCGGCTACATCTCGATCACCGCAACGTTGACCGATGAGTGGGAGCGCTGGTGGAAGAATCCGGACGAAGTGGAGCTGTTTCAGTTCATCGGGAAGGACAACATCCCATTTCACACCGTCGTGTTTCCTTCGAGCCTGCTCGGAACCGGCGAGCCGTGGACGTTGCTGAAGACGATGTCGTCGAGCGAATACCTGAACTACGAGACCGGTCAGTTTTCCAAGAGCAGGGGTGTGGGCGTATTCGGTAACGACGCCATAGATACCGGTATTCCGGCGGATGTATGGCGATTCTACATCTTCTACAACCGTCCCGAGACGTCAGACTTCACCTTCACCTGGCGAGACTTCCAGGAGAAGGTCAATGGAGAGCTGATCGGTAATCTTTCGAATCTGGTGAACCGGACGCTGACCTTCGTCGCCCGCTACTACGACGGTCGTGTGGCCGAGGTAGACGCCGATCACGAGTTCTTTGCCACGGTGCGCGAGCAGGAGGCTGAGATCACGGCGATGCTCGAGCAGGCGCGATTGCGCGATTCTTTTCGCAAGGTCTTTGCGCTTGCAAGCTACGGCAACCGCGTTTTCCAAAACGCCGAGCCGTGGAAGACGCGCAAGGATGACCCGCAGAGTACGCACCTCCTGCTGTCGCGGCTGGTGTATCTTATTCGCGATCTGGCGGTGTTGGTTGAACCGTATATCCCCAATACTGCCGGGCGTATCGCACGGATGATTGGAGCCGAGCAACCGCGGTGGGATGATCTCGGGACTACCGGCGGGCTCGGTGAGGTCTCCAAGCCCGAGATCCTGTTCGAGCGGCTTGAGGACGAGCTTGTCACCGCTCTGCAAGCGCGCTTTTCGGGAACGCAGACCGAGCGTGCCGAGCGCGAACGTCGCGAGCGTGAAACTGGGCCGGCCGAACGGTTTCTCGAACGGCTTGACCTCCGCACGGCGCGCATTACCGCAGTGCGTCCTCATCCGAAGGCGGACAAGCTGTACATCGAGGAGATTGACCTCGGCGGAGGTGTTACACGGCAGATCGTTTCAGGCCTTGTAGGGCACTACCGCGCCGAGGAGCTCGAAGGACGGACAATCATCCTCGCGGCCAATCTGAAACCGGCCAAGCTGCGTGGCGAGAAGAGCGAAGGGATGCTGCTTGCCGCCGAGCCGGTAGCGGCTGCGCCGCCGGCTTTTGAACCGGCGCCTGCTGAAGCGCCGGCCGAAGGCTCGGAAGGTGCGGACGCTGGGGCAGGAGAGGCTGCGCCCGCCGAACGGGCCGAGGAGGTTGTCGAGGTGTTGTTCGCCGATGATGTTGAGCCCGGCACGCGAGTCACGCTCGCCGATATGCCCGCGCCGAGATCCGAGCCGTCACAGGTAAGCATCGACGAGTTTTTCGAGATTCCGATTGAGGTGCGGAATCACGTGGTGCAGGTAGGCGGACGTCCGTTGCAGGTAGGCGACAGGACGGTTACCACGACCCAGGTTTCCGAGGGAAAGGTCGGCTGACCGACGTGGTTCATGCCGCCGCCGTAGACAGCCTGAACCCGCGCCGCAGTCTCCTGCAGTCGAGCTACTGGGCCGAGCTCAAGCGGCGCTTCGGATGGCGGCCATACGCGTTCACTCTCGAAAATCCCGGGCCGTTCAATGCAAGCCTCCTCGTTTTGGTGCGAAGCCCGGTGCCGGGAATTACGCTGACTTACGTCCCTCACGGCCCGGAGCTGTCGACGGTTACAGCGGGAGCTTCCGCAACGCACGGACAGCCGGCGGCATCGTCCAACGCGGCCGTCTCGGCCCTGGCAGAGCTGGGCGAATCCCTCGCACGCCGGCTTCCGCAGCACACAAGCTTCATACGTTTTGACCTGCCGTGGGAGTTCAATGTAGGCGCTGCGGGTGAAGACCCTCACGCTGAGCCGACCGAGCTCAGCCGAGCTCGAAATACGCTTGCACAGACCGGGCGCCTGCGGCGCAGTTACAGCGAGATCCAGCCCCGGGCGACGGTGCTCATCGATCTCGATGGCGATGATGAGGCGCTGCTTGCCGGAATGAAGAGCAAGTGGCGTTACAACATTCGCCTCGCCGCGCGCCGCGGCGTAACGGTGCAAACCGTCGGCTCGGAGTACCTCGGCGAGTGGTATCGTCTCTACCGGGAAACAGCAGCTCGCGACCGTATCGCGATTCACTCCGAATCCTACTATCGGGCGGTGTTCGAGGTTGCAGCTGAGGTCCGTGACGGTCCTGCGCTCGAGTTGATGCTTGCCCGTCATGAGGGAGATCTCCTTGCCGGAATCGTCGTGGCGCGTTATCGCGGTCGGGCCACGTATCTGTACGGCGCGAGCGCCGACCGCAAACGCAATCTGATGCCGACATATGCGCTGCAGTGGGAAGCAATGCAGCGAGCGCGCGATGCCGGGATGCAAGTGTACGATCTCTTCGGCATCCCGCGATCGGCGGACGAGAAGCACCGCATGCAGGGGCTCTACCGTTTCAAAACCGGATTCGGCGGGCGTGTTGTCGAACGGCCGGGATGCGTTGATTATCGGCTGCAGGCGGTTCGCTATGGCGCGTTCCGGGCGGCCGAAACGCTGCGCGCCGCCCGCGTCCGACTACGCAAACCAGGCAAGCGGCGGTAGTAACCGGCGCGCGGGGGCGATGGATACCGGACACGCTCATCTCCGGCGCCGCCCAGCGGTAGCCTGCCGCCGCGCGCGGGCGGGGGTGCGTTCGCCGGCGTTACCCGGCAGCGTCGAACCCATACTGTTGGGCAACCCGGTCGAAGTGATCGATGACCGCGCGCACATACTCGCGTTTCTCGTTATAGGGACGGTAGAAGAACGAGCGCTTAAATCCGTACACGATTATGTTCTTCAACTGCTTAGGCGAGACGTCGGCATTGTTCAGCAGCTGCTCGAGCTCGCGTGTGACGCTCGTGTGCGAGACGAGCCGGTTGTCGGTGCAGATCGCGATCGAGAGCTTGTACTCGAGCATCTTGGAAACCGAATGGTCACGCAGGCTCTCGAGGTACGGGGAGGTCTGGAGGTTGCTTGTGAGACAGACCTCGATCGTGATTCTGTTGTCGGCGATGTAGTCGATCAAGTTCTGCACGTAGCGTTCGGGGTCGGAGATCTCAGGCGTTCTGATCAGTTTGGCGTCGAACAGGTGAAAACCGTGACCAATACGGTCGGCGTGGAGGTCGGTGATCGCCTGAAATATCGATTCCGGTCCGTAGGCCTCGCCGGCGTGAACCGTCTTGTTAATAAAGTGCTTGTGCACAAACTCGAATGCCGCCTTGTGATTGCCCGCGGGGTACCCATGCTCGCTTCCGGCGAGGTCGAACCCGACGATCTGGACCTCACTTCGATCCCTCAGCTGCACTGTGGCGCGCGCGAGCTCGTATGAAGCGGATCGCGCCAGCTCGTGCGCGTCGGCGTGCGGATGCACCTCGGCGAGGCGGCCGAAATACGTGGAGAATTGCGGCATGAAAAAGCGCATCGCGGTGACGATGATCCCGTACTCAAACGGCGGCGCTCCGTTACCGGTGGTCGCGTTCTGTGCGTTGATCTCATCGCGGGCCCGGCGCAGCCCCCGATCGACGGCCTCTAATACCTGTTCGAACGAAAGCTGGGGGTGAATGTGCAGCTGCGGGGCGAAGCGTACCTCTATATAGCGAACGCCCTCATCGGCGTTGTCGTGCGCAAGCTCGTAGGCGACGCGCTCAAGGTGTTCGGCGCGCTGCATAACCGCGACCGTCCAGGCGAAGCCGGCGAGATACTCATCAAGGTTGGCGTAGCGTGGTTTGAACACGGTTTCGGTCAGTCCTTCAGGAGTCTCTGACGGCAACTTGATTCCCTCCTCCCTGGCGAGCTCGATCAGGGTATCGAGCCGCAGGCTGCCGTCGAGATGCAGATGCAGGTCGGTTTTCGGAATCGCCTGAAGAAACTCGCGCGGATAGGTCATATCGCCCCCTTTACGGTGATTGTGAGTTGCTCTACCAGTTGTTTGAACTGCCGCCCCCGATCAAACTCATTGAGAAACATCCCGAACGAGGCGCAACCAGGGGACAGCACCACCGCGTCTCCCGGTTCGGCTTCCGAGACCGCGGCGCGCAGACAGCTCGCCAGATCCGCATACGGACCGCGATAGGGCAGGCCGCGAGACCTCAGCAGCTCGACGATGCGGTCGGTCGCGTTCCCGGCGAGTAGATACAGTCCGGTTACCCGTTCGGCGATTCGGGCGAACGGCTCAAGGTCAAGGTTCTTGTCCGCCCCGCCGGCGATCAGGCGCAGCGGGCCGCTGATTGTCGCTGCTGCAGCTGCGGCGGCGGGCGGAATGGTAGCGGCCGAATCGTTGATGTAGCGCACGCCGGCGATCTCGGCGACGAGCTCCAGTCGGTGTTCGATGCCGCTAAACTCAGCTAACGATTCAAAGACCTGCTGCGCCGGGATCCCGTAACACCACAGCGCCAGAGCCGCAACCGCGCGGTTGATCGGTAACACCCGATCAGAGGATTCATCGGCAATGGTGCCGAGAAGGTGCTGACCTCCGGCGTCCTGCAGATAGAGCTCATGATCCTCCAGATACACTCCATTGCATTCCGGCGGCAGCGGAGTTTCGGAAAACCAGTGGACTCGCGCTCGATGGTGCTCGGCAAGCCGACGGACCACGGGATCGTCGCGATTGTAGATTGCCGCCCGCTCGGGTTCCTGCGCGGCGAACAGAAACTCTTTGTCGAGCACGTAATCCTCGAAACGCGAATAGTAGTCCAAATGGTCGTGCATGATGTTGGTCAGGACAGCAACCGCCGGATCCAGGGCCGGGGTCGGGTCATCCGCTGTGCCGGTACAGCGCAGGTCCCCGAGCTGAAACGAGGAGAGCTCCAGCACCACAGGCTCCTCACCACCCAGTCGGTCAAGAAAGCCGAGCGGCGAAATCGTGATGTTGCCACCGAGCTGCGTGTCAGGATGGTAGCGGTGAAGTCCATGCGCGACCGCCGAGGCGACGGTGGACTTGCCTTTGCTGCCGGTGACGGCGAGCAACGGATTGGTGCCGAAACGCAGGAACAGTGAGATATCGGTCTCGACGCGGCGAGCAAGCGCCAGGTAATGTGAACTGCGGGGCACTCCCGGGTTTTTTATCACCAGATCGACTTTGGTGAAGTCCTCGTTTTCATGCCGTCCGAGCACTGCCCGATAACTGGTTCCGGACAACTGCTCCAGCGATGGCGCGAGCACCTGTTCGTCGCGGAGGTCTGTGACGGTAACCTCGGCACCGTGGGCCGCGAGGTATTGCGCGGCCGCCAGTCCGCCGCCGTGCAGGCCGAGGCCCATCACCGTGGCCCGCATTCCGTTGAGGTCCGCCGGCGCGTGAAGCTTCATTGAACCGGCTCCGGTACGTCGATCGGCTCGGTGACGAGGTTTTCTATCCTATAGATCACCCAATCCTCCCGGTCGCGTCGCAGGTAGAGCCGGTCCTCATGGCGATAACCCTCGATCTCCGGCGGGCGTCCCGGTGCGGGGGCGAGTTGCTCCTCGCCGTTACCGGTGCCGAGCTCGGCTTCTCCGGGCTCCGGTTCGCCGGGCTCTCCGGTATCGGTAACGTACCAGCGCTCATAGCGGGCGATGAAGCGTTGCTCCTCCTCCGGATCGAGCTCGTCCTCCGCGTCCAGGTGTTCAATCTCGAGCTCCGCGATTCCGAACAGCATCTCGCCGGGCTCGATCTCAGGCTTGCCCTGGTCGCGCCAGTCCTGAGCGTTGAGAAAGCCCTCGCGATGCTCCATAGCCAGCCGCACCCGGCTGCCGACGTACATCCGCATCACCTGGTCGATCTCCTGTCGGCCGGCACCGTCGACGACGGCTTCCTGCATGGTCTCGTGGTTAAGGGTGTTGATACTCTCGTAAAACACGCGGACCACTTCTTCGGGGGCATAGCCGGAGATACTCCGGGGCTGCAGCTGCTGATAGATGATATTACCCGCGACCCCGCCGACCAGTGCGATCACCAGAGCGGAGACCACCAGCCGAAAACCGTTGCGCCGCAGGTAACCGGCGCGATGGTAGCTCCGCTCGAAGCGCTTCTCGCGCCGTTCGGCCTCGCGGAGTAGACGTTCGTGCTCCTCGTCGATACCGCTTACATACAACCCTGCGCTGCGAAGGTCTTCGAGCAGGTGCGGCCAGCGCTCGATTCCCGCTCCGGCCGCACGCTCGGGAGAAAGCGATGACGTCAGAGCCTCGGCCAGACGGGGCTTCAGCTCAGGACGAACGACCAGGGGCTCGGTCGGAGGACGGTCGCGCATCCGCTCGCGCAGCTCCTCGAGCGTCATCCCGCCGTAGGGGTAGCGCCCGACCGTTGCGGTGTAGGTGAGCGCTGCAAGCGCAAAATCAAGCGCCTTCTCGCCCGCATAGTCCGGATGGTTGAAACGATCCACCATCTCCAATGTGCGCTCCCGCGGCAGGGACTCACAGATGGTGTCGACCAACTGCCGGGGCAACAGCAATACGCCCCCGTCATTCAGGAACCACACCCCGAAGGTGGCGATGCGCGGAAACGTGAAGCCGTTATGGGTGGCGGTTGTGAGCGCCCGTGCCAATCGGTTCAGGTAGCCGAGCGCCTGCTCGCCGGAGCGCGAATGCAGGACTTCGTGCAGGGTTACGGCCTGTATATCCGGGCCGTAGAGGCAAAACGCGCCCTGATGCTCAGTGAAACCGAGCGGGCGCCACTCCTCAACCTCTTCGCCACGGATCACCCATGCCGGTGTACGGGCCACCTGAACGAGGCGAGTGCGGGCGAATCCTGTGGCCGAAAGCCCCAGGTCGAGTGCCAGATAGCTGCGCTCATCGTCGCGCAACCTGACCAGCATATCGGCAACTGCTTCGGCGAACTGCATAAACCTAGTATTCCACGTCTATCGAGCGCTCGTCAAACACCACGGCAGTGAACCGAAACAGCTCGGCCTCCGGGCGCTGCCAGCAGTCCGGTTTGAGGTCCGCTTTGAGGCATACGTGCTCCAGGAACTCTTCCGCGGACCACGCTCGGTCTGCGGCTACCTGCGGCAGCAAAACCCCGCTGTGCTGCTTGTAGCGAATGCACAGCCCATCTTGACCAATCGTGATCGAGCTCGAGTTTCTCGGCTCCGGGACGCGCTCGAGCGGTGAGATTACCGAAACCTCGATCCTGATCTGCGGAAGCTCTTCCGGTCGGACCGGATCAAAGCGGTAATCGATCGTCGCCGCCTGTCTTGCGGATTTCTCGACGGTCTGCCAGATCGGGAGGGTGTTTTCGAGCGCACCGATGCAGCCGCGAAGCTGCTCCTCGCGCTTAAGCGTTACGAACGCGCCCCCCGGGCGCTCCAACTCGTACGGGATCTCCGGCGGCTCAAACGGGGCGTTCCCCACCTCCGACCGAAGCGCTTCACGCGCCACGCGCAGCAGGGTGCGGCCGGCAGCCTTAGTCAGTTGATCATAATCTGATTCCTTCACGGGCTCTCCTCATCTCCCGGCCTGCGGAGCCGTTGTAGTCGTTCCTGATCGAGCTCAACCTCAATCGTCTTCTCATGGTACGGGATAACGCGGCCCTTTGGACCGTCCTTCGCCCTACGCAGGTTCTTTACCTGCGTGTATTGGATCAAGGCACGTCCTTCGGCCTTGGCTTTGCTATAGGCCAACGCCAGGTTTCCGGCGTCCAGGAGCGTCTCGAGCGGAACGCTCTTGCCTTTGGGGGTTTTGACAAACACATAGGGGCCGGGCCGATCGCGAACATGCAACCATAGGTCGTTGCCGCGCACGTGTCGTCTCAGCAGTTCGTCGTTTTCCATCGCCGTACGGCCGAGATAGAGTTGCAGCTTTCCCGAGTGGAACTGCAGGCCCGGGACAGCCGGAGCGCGATCTTCGCTCGCCCCGCGTTGCCGCCGCTTGCGCGCAGTGCCGATCAGCGCCGCGAGCTCGTTTGGATCGCCGAGCTGTTGCACCCGTTGCCGCCGTGTACGGACGCGTTCGAGTGCAGCGGTGGTTTCGCTGAGCTCGTGCTCGGTCGCTTCGTGGGAGGCCCGTGCCTTCTTGTATCTGCGGTAATAACGCTCGGCGTTATCACTGCCGCTCAGTGTGGGGTCGAGCTGAATCTCGAGAACCTCGCTCGGATCATAAGGATTCTCGACTTTGAGCCAGCCGGTTCCGGGATCCACACGGTGCAGCCCCGTCATAATCGCATCCGCGATCACCTTATAGCGCTCACTCTGCTCGCCTTCACTACTGCGCCGTTGCAGCTCTTCGAAGCGACGGCGCAACGCCGCTTCTCGAGAGGCGAGCGCCTTGTCGGCGTCACGGCGTAGGCGGGCAAGGTGTTCCTCGTGCTCAAGGGTCGCGTAACGCGCTTCAATCGCGGCGCTGACCGGATACCGGCCGTCACCGGTGGAGGCGGGCTGTATGAGAAACGGGCGCACCTCTAGCGCTTCTGCCTTCTGTGCGGCCTCAGCGTCGGGTGGCGGCGGCGAGAACACGCTGCCGCTTACCTCGCCGCGCTTCGGCCGGCGGTACATCGCGTCGATGATCGTCCCCTCATCGTCGGTGAGAATTACGTTTGCCGAGCCGCCCCAGAGACGGGTCCAGAGCTGATACTGCTCCCCGGCTCTCGAGATCCCGAAACGGATGATCCGGTCACGATGGACGTGCTTGATCTCGGTGATCGCCCCTCCGCGCAGCCGCGCCTGCAACAGCTGCTGGAATCGTTGCGGGGTTCCGGGCTTGCTGAAACCGGCGACCGTGCGATGTAGGCGCGTCTTCCCCTGTTCCATTGCGATCAGCAGCGTGAGCGCCTCGCGTCGCCGATACAGCTCCAGCCTGAGCTGAGAGAATCGAGGCTGGGCAATGCGTTGTACTCGTGCCCCTAACAGGCTCAGCTCGTCGAGCACGAGATCTATCTCACGCCAATTCAGTGACATGCTGCTTTTGCGTTCTTATGCGGTGTGCGCTTCCAGTGTAAGACCTAGTCGCTGCTCTTGTCCAGAACGGCATGAAGCTCGGCTGCCAGATAGAACGAGCCGGTGATGAGGGCCGGGTCGCCGTGACTACGCACCCGCGCCCAGGCCTCGTCGGCCTCCGGACACAGCTCGACTCTGGGGTGCACCGTGCGGAATGCCGCGGCGAGCTCCTCTAGGTCGCTTGGTTTGAACCGTCCCGGACGCGAGATAATGACGCGCTCGAACGCTCCGGCGCAAGCCGCTGCCATCGCCGGGTAATCCTTGCCACGCACGGCGCCGAACACCAGCGTCCGCGGAGCTTCGAACAACCTGCAGAACTCCGCCGTTACCGCTTCCACCGAGTTCGGAGTATGCGCTCCGTCGATCATGATTGGGGGAACCGTGGCCGGTAGCTCGCCGCGGGCAGGGAGCCATGCGGCCGAAATCCCGCTTTCCATTGCGGCGAGGGGCGTCTGCGGAAACAACGAAAACAGCGCATAAGCGGCAAGGGCTGCGTTCTGCGCCTGGACACTGCCGGTCAGCCGCAGGTCGGTCGAGAGCTCCGGGAAGCCCTCGATCCGCAGACGCAGATGCATGCCACCGCGTGTGAAGGTGGTGTCGCACAGCCTCAAAGCCGCAGGCAGCTCGAACAGGGGCGCCTCGAGCTCGGAAGCCCGGGTGCGAATAACATTGATCACCTCCGGGTATTGGGCTGAGCAGAACACAGGCGTTTTCGCCTTGATAATACCGGCCTTCTCGGCGGCTATCTGCTCCAGGCGGTCGCCCAGGTACTCCACGTGCTCACGCTCGATCCGGGTAAGCACGCAGGCCTGCGGGCGGAGCACGTTGGTTGCGTCCAAACGCCCACCCAAACCGGTTTCGACGACCGCCCAGTCGCATCCGGTCTCGCGGAACACGAGGAAGGCAAGCAGGGTCAGAAGCTCGAAGGTCGTCGGGCGCTCGGTGTTGGAAGCCGGATAGGTTGTCTCGACGTGTCGCCGGATCGCGGCGAAGGCATCCCGCAGGACGACCTCGGAGGCGTAGCCGTTGTCGACCGTGATCCGCTCGCGGTAATCCCTGACATGGGGCGAGGTGTAGAACCCAACCCGATGACCGAGAGAGCGCAGCACGCTCGCGAGAAAGGCGCCGGTGGAGCCTTTGCCTTTGGATCCGGCGATATGAATGGACCGAAACCGCTCCTGCGGGTTTCCGAACGAGCTGAGGAGATCGCGCATGCGTTCGAGACGCATCGGCGTTCTTGCAGCCCCTGCGTCGCGCTCGAGATTGGTGAAGCTCTCGAAATACGCGAAGCCGGCATCGACGGCCTGCAATCGTGCATCGTTCATCGCACGGTACTCGGCGTCCCGGCTCTTGGGACCCGGCTCACAGTGTTTCGTCTCGGCGCTTCAGTGCTTCGGCGTGACTGAAGAAGCCTTCGTACTCGGCGAGAACGATCACGTGGTCCTTTAGATCGTGATAACCGCGTGGAGTCACGTGTATCACCGAGGAGTACTTGCTGAAGTCACGGACCGAGACCGCCGAATAAGTTCGAGCGGTGCCGCCGGTCGGTAGAACCGCGTTCGGTCCGGTGGCGTAGTTGGCAGCGCTGAAGGGGGTGTCCTCCCCGAGGAGCACCTCTCCGGCGTTGCGGATCAACGACAGCGTCTCCCACGGGGCAGTTGTCTGCAACTGCAGGTGTTCCGGCGCGAACCGGTTCACGATCTCAGCCGCGTGTTCAACCGACTCAGCGAGGATAATGCCGCCGTAACCGCTGAGCACGTCGTGTAGATAGGTCTTGCGAGGCTCGGGAACGCGACCGACTAACTCGGGGATCAGCTCAACAACGGCCTCCGCAATCGCGGTGCTCGGCGTAATCAGCAGGGCCTGCGAGTCGGAACCGTGTTCGGCCTCGATCAAAAGGTCCAGCGCAACTCGCCATGGGTCGGCATGGCGGTCTGCCAGAATGATCGACTCCGACGGCCCGGCCGGGAGGCCGACATCAACCACATGATGCAGAAGATGTTTGGCCGCGGCTACATACATGCTTCCCGGGCCGACGATCTTGGCAACCGGTTTGAGACTCTCGGTTCCGTATGCCAGGGCCGCCACTGCCTGCGCGCCGCCCACCCGATAGACCTCATGCACCCCACAGCGTTCGGCTGCATACAGGCAGGCGGGATCTACCGTTCCATCTGTCGCCGGCGGTGTGGCAACCACAATGCGTTCGACACCGGCTAAGCTCGCCGGCACGGCGAGCATGTAGAGCATCGACGGGAAGCTTCCCCGACCGCGCGGGACGTAGAGACCGGCGGAATCAATCGGCGTGCTCCGTTCGCCGGCGAGAATCCCGGGACGAACCTCGGTCAATGGGAAGGCCTCGCTGCGCTGCTGCGAGTGAAAACGTTCGACGTTTTCGATCGCATAATCGAGCGCCCGGCGAAGCTGCGGCTCCAGCTGATCGGCGGCCGTCCTGATCTCGTCGGCGGTGACGCGCACTCCGAGCTCACCAAGCTCGGCTCGGTCCAGTTCTCTAGTGATCTCCACAAGCGCCCGGTCGCCTTCCTGCCTGACCCGCTCTACGATCTTCGCAACCTGTGGGGTAACGCGATTGATATCGATCTCGGAACGGGCAAGCAAGCGCCGCTGCTCGTCCTCCGTAAGCTGATTCCAGCGCTTAATGCTCAGTGTCATACCTCAGCCTCCGGCGCTTACGGTACTCGCCCGCCGCGGCTTCGTCAACGGAGTGCGTGGGGGTGTGGCCGACTTGGTGCGCGCGCGGGCGTGGTCGTTATTGCCTTTTTTCGCGCTCTGCGTTAGGTTTTTGCGGACACCCGATACCGGGGTTGATACGCGTTATCGTCCCGGCACACCGAAACAGGAAGGCAGCTATGGTCATTAAGCCGATGATTCGCAATAACATCTGTATGAACGCGCATCCGGTCGGGTGCGGTGAGCATGTTCGCCGGCAGATCGAGTACGTACGGCAAGCCGGCTCAGTCGACGGCCCGAAGCGAGTACTGGTGATCGGCGGATCAACCGGGTACGGGTTGGCTTCCCGAATCGTGGCCGCCTTTGGTTGCGAGGCGACCACCGTGAGCGTGGCGTTCGAGAAGGAAGGCTCAGCGAAGCGGAGCGGAACCGCCGGTTGGTACAACACGCAGGCGTTTGATGAGTGTGCGCGGGAGTCCGGGTTGCGCTCAGTCTCGCTCAATGGCGATGCGTTCTCGCAGGAGATAAAGCAGCAGACAATAGAGGCTGTGCGCGAGCATCTTGGTCAGGTCGATTTCGTGATCTACAGCCTTGCGAGCCCGGTTCGCACCGATCCGGAAACCGGAACCATGTATCGTTCGGTTCTCAAGCCGATCGGGAAGCCGTTTACCGGCCGGTCGCTTGATCTGATGAAGGGTGAGATCGGAGAAGTACATCTCGAACCGGCGAACGAAGAAGAGATTGAGACCACCGTGAAGGTCATGGGCGGCGAAGACTGGACGCTCTGGATCGAGGCGTTGGAACAGGCCGGCGTGCTTGCAGAGAACCCGCTGACCGTAGCGTACTCATATATTGGGTCCGAGCTTACCCGTGAGGTCTATCGGGACGGTACCATCGGCCGAGCGAAAGACCATCTCGAGCAGACCGCGAAAGAGCTGCAGCAGCGGATGGCGCGGTACGGTGGGCGGGCATACGTCTCGGTCAACAAGGCGGTGGTGACGCGCTCGAGTGCGGTAATACCGGTGGGGCTCTACTTCGTGCTTCTGTCCGGCGTAATGCAGGAAAAGGGCCTGGAGGAAGGCTGTATCGAGCAGTGTTATCGATTGTTTTCGGACCGACTGTACAGAGGCGACGAAATCCCGACCGATGAGGAGGGCCGCATCCGGCTCGACGATTGGGAGCTACGCGATGATGTGCAGGACGAGGTTCGGCGCAGATGGGAGCTTGTAAACAACGACAACATTCACGAGCTGGCCGATCTTGAGGACTATCGCAAACAGTTCCTCCAGATTCACGGTTTCGGCTACGACAACGTGGACTACGAGGCGGACGTCACCCCGTAATGAACATGGAAGCTTTTGTCCTCGGGTGCGGCGGAGTGATGCCGCTGCCGGGGCGACACCTCACCTCAATTCTCCTGCGGCGGGAAGGGGAGCTTCTTCTGTTCGATTGCGGAGAGGGTACCCAGGTCTCGCTGCGTGAGCTCAACCTGCGCTGGAAGAAGATCAGCGCCATATTCGTATCGCACACGCACGCCGACCATGTGACCGGTCTCCCCGGGATGCTGATGCTTTCGGCACAGGTCGACCGCAGTGAGCCCCTGTATATCATCGGTCCACCGCGGATCAAGGAGTTCGTCGACTGGGCGCGCGACGTGCTCGAGATGTACATCAACTACGAAATCGTGGTGCTGGAGATCGAAAATCCGCGCGTCGGCGGGGTAGTATATACAGGCGAGGGGTTCACGGTTCGGTCGGTTCCGCTTAACCACACGCGGACCTGTGTCGGCTACATTCTCGAGGAGGACCAGCGCCCCGGCGTATTCCATCCGGAACGTGCGCTTGAGCTCGGCGTACCGCGCGGGCCGCTGTGGGCTCGGCTGCAGCGGGGCGAGCGCGTTACGCTGGAAAACGACGCTGTAGTGCTTCCCGAGCAGGTCCTCGGTCCACCGCGGCCGGGCCGGAAGTTCTCGTTTATCACCGATTCGCTGTTTCGCAGCGATCTGCCGGGAGAAGTCGCCGGCTCGGACCTGTTGATCTGTGAAGGAATGTTTCATAGTGAGTTTCGCGAAACCGCGCATGAGAAGAAGCACATGACTGCGGCCGATGCGGGTGAGCTGGCGGCCGCCGCCGGAGGCGTGCAACGGATGGGGCTGATCCATTACAGCCCCCGCTATGCCGACGGTCAGCTGAAGCTGCTCGTCAAAGAGGCGCGTAGGGTCTTCCCCAATTCCTTCTTGACGCGGGACCGCCAGGCGATTCAACTGCCGTACCGTGACGAGTGATCGAGCCCGACGGCCGGGAGCTCACCCGCTAAGCCGTGGTACGCGTTGAGACGTGGTAGCTGAGAGAGACCATGATCGAAGTTCACGAGCTCAGAAAACGCTATCGTGAGATTCGCGCCGTTGACGGCGTCAGTTTCACTGTCGGGGAGCGCGATCTCGTTGGCTTGTTGGGCCCGAACGGCGCCGGCAAAACCACGCTGCTGCGTATGCTCGCCGGAACGCTCGCTCCGGATTCCGGGGATGCGGTTCTCTGCGGCCGATCGATTCGGCGCGATTCCACCGATGCCAAAGCGGCGGTGGGATATCTGCCGGAAAACGCCCCGAGCTATGAGGAGCTGCTGGTGGTCGAGCAGCTTCGCTTCGCAGCCGAGGCGCATTTTGTGGCTGCCGGCTCGCGCCGCGCTGCCGTTGAACGGGTTGCCCACCAGTGTGGACTGGAAGACGTGATGCACCGACCGGTGCGGGAGCTCTCCCGAGGGTACCGGCAGCGTCTCGGGATCGCCCAGGCGCTGGTGCACGATCCGCCGATTCTGATCTTCGACGAGCCGCATTCGGGGCTGGATCCGAACCAAATGCGCGAGATCAGGGGGCTGTTACGCCGCGTCGCGCGCGAGAAGGCGGTGATTCTTTCCACGCACCTGTTGGGAGAGGTTGAGGCACTGTGCGAGCGGGTGGTGCTCCTGTCGCAGGGAAGGGTGGCCGGGGCGGGTGCTACGCAGGAGCTTAGCGGCCGACACAGCGGGGTAAGGCGTTTTCGGGTGCGGGTTCACGCTCCGGCGGATGCCGGTGTGGAGACCGCCCTCGCGCGGCATAGCGGGGTGCAGTCGGTAGAGCTACTCGAACGCGGCGACGGCGGCAAGCCGTGGAGTCTGGAGGTGGTGCTGGCCGGCGGCAATATCGAAGGTAGCGTGCTGTTTGATTGGGCGGTGGAGGCCGGCTACAGGCTCGAGGGCCTGCAGGAGCTCTCGACCGACCTGGAAGCGGTGTTCGGAGAGCTCACCAGCTCGGAAGACGGGTCTTCCGATTCCGGCGCGGTTGGGGGCAGACGATGACCCGACAAGCGCTGACAACCGTCCTGCGCAAAGAGCTGCGGCAGTATTCCGCTACCGGCATGCCCTACCTGGTGGTAGCCGGGTTCTTGGTGCCGGCCGCGGTCTGGTTCGTCTGGTTCTACGACTTCCTCGGAACCGATCTGGCGAGCCTGCGCGGTTACTTTGCAGCCTTTCCGGTGCTGTACGTCGTGATACTCCCGGCGTTGACGATGCGCACCTGGGTCGAGGAGCGGCGCACCGGCACCCTCGAGCTACTGCGGAGCGCGCCGCTCAGCGATAGAGCCATTGTCCTCGGCAAGTTTGCGGCAGTCATGTGCGTTGTGCTTTGCATGTTGCTGCTCACAGCGGCGGTCCCGCTCTCGGTGATGCGGCTCGGCGCGTTTGATTTCGGCGCGATCGCGGCCGAGTATATCGGTGCGGTCCTGCTCGCCGCAGCAAGCGTGGCGGTCGCGATGGCGGTTTCATGCCGAATGCGCAGCCAGGTGAGCGCATATCTCGGGGGGCTGCTCGTTTTACTGGTGCTGAACGCGGTGCACCAGCTGCCGCTGTTCGTGAATCTACCCGGCTGGCCGGCCGAGATTCTGCGTTCGGTATCGCTCGAGCACCAGTTTCGCGGGTTTGCCCGCGGAGTAGTCGACACCGGCTCGGTGGGGTACTACCTAACGCTCACCGCAGCGATGTTGTATCTGGCCGAGCTTCGGTTAGCACGGGCGGAGGAGTGACTGAGCAGATGCGAGAAGATCTGCGGCGACGGTTGGTTGCGGCGAGCGTGCTCACCGGGTTGGGGTTGCTCGCGCTGAACCTCATGCTGTTTTCGGTCCGAGTGGACCTCACCGCCGAGCGGGCGTTCTCGGTAATGCCGCAGACGCGTGCGGTCTGGGAGCGCCTCGATGACCCGGTGGCCGTGCGCTACTATCTGTCGGGAACCTTGCGTGACCGGACGGTCGAGACGCGGCATATTGAGGAGTATCTCGAAGAGTACGCAGGTCGCGCAGGCGGCAGGATCGAGTATCGGGTCCTGGACCCTGACGAATCGGAAGCCCGGCGACGCGAGGCGGAAGAGCTCGGCGTGGTGCCTCAGCGGGTCCAGTTGCAGCGCGGTCCCGAGCAGCAAGCGGTGACGGTCTATTCCGGTATCGTGCTGGAGTACCGTGACCGGCGGGAGGTGATCCCGTTGGCGTTCGACGCCAATGAAATCGAATTCGAGCTTACCGCCGCGATTGCGGCTCTGGAGCGTGGAGAGCGCCCTGAGCTGGGGGTCGTGATCGGCGATCCGGGGATCTCGATCCGGGATTCGCTGCAGCTTGCGGCGAACCAGCTGTCGCGCCGCTTTAGGTTGCGGGTTGTTGACCCGGGAGAGACGATCCCCGACTCTCTCTCGGGCATTCTGGTGATCGGTAACAGCGAGCTCGGGAGCGAGGCGGTCGATCGTCTGCAAGCGTTTATCGCCGCCGGGGGCGGCGCGGTGATCGCCGCCGACGGGCTGCGGGTTGAGCCTGAGATCGGCGCTCGCGTGCAGCCCGTGGAGCAGTTGTATATGACCGAGCTTCTGGGCGATTACGGCGTCAACCTGCATCCGGCGCTGGTGCTTGACCCTCGTAACCGGCCCATTCCGGTTGAGCGCGAGGTCGGCGATGCGCGCGTTGAGGACGAGGAACCGTACCCGTTCTGGCCGGCCCTGGAGGACCTGGCCGGGGAGCACCCCGTGAACCATGCCGTCCCGGGCATAAGCCTTTTGTGGCCGAGCCGGCTGGAGCTGGACGTGGTCGAGGGAATGACGCCGGTGGGCTTCAAGGCGACGGTGCTGGCGCGGAGCTCGCCCGAGTCGTGGTATCTCGAAGATCCGAACGAGGTCTCCCCGGGAGCTCTCCGTGAGCCCGCGCCGCAGGAACGGTTCAGCGGAGGATACCCGTTGGCGGTTGCCCTCGAGCGACCGGAGAATCGCGAAGGAGGGCGTGTGGTAATCGTATCAGGGTCCCGCAGTTTCAGCGATATGCTGCAGCTTGCCGCTCCCCGAGGCACGCTGTGGTTTCTCGACAATGCGGCGCACTGGGTGACCGGTAACGAGGACCTGGCGGTTCTGCGACGCGAGGCGCCCACTGAACGGCGTCTCGATGCGGTGACGCAGCCGGCCGCGCGCGCCTTCCACGGTTGGCTGGCTGCCGTCCTCAACGCGGCAGTGATTCCACTGGCGATAATTGTCGCGGGCGCATGGTATCGCAGAAGACGCGTGCGACGCGCGGCGCGGGTGTGGAGCGGCGCCCAAGCTGAAGACCGCTGATATGGTGTCGAATCGGCAACAGCTGAGAGCTGTGGCCGGCATCGTCCTGCTTGCCGCGCTTCTGGGCGGAGCCCTCCTCGGGCTGCTTGGGGGGCGCGACCGGCCGCCTGCAGTGGTACGGTTCTCCGCTGAGGAGGTGCGCGAGCTGTGGCTCGGCTACGGTGAGGCGGAGCTGCAGCTGCAGCGCGAGGACGGAACCTGGTGGGTGCTCCGTCCCGAGCCGCGACGCCCGGCGCGTGGTGACAGAGTGATGGCGGCGTTGTCGGAGCTGAGCGCGGCCCGGCGGGCGCGCACCGTTACCGCACAAGCGCCGGAGCGGTCTGAGCGTTACGGGCTGGATCAGGCGAACCGGCTTACGCTGCGCGTGCGCCTGCGGGACGGCACTGCCCACGAGCTTACTCTCGGGTCTGATGCGGAAGAAGGCACATACTATCGCGAACCGGAGGGGGAGGGGGGGGCGCTGTCTGATCGGGCGCTGCGCAGGCTCCTGCCGGATGAGCTCGCTCATTATCTCGAGCGACGCGTGTTTCCTGAAGGAATTGAGCCCGGCCGGATACGGCGGCTTCAGGTAGACGCGCCCGGGGACCGCTATGAGCTGCAGTACGAACGGTTCGAGTCCTGGCTGGCGCCGGAGCGCGAACTGCAGCCGCACGCGCCCGAGGTAAGGGTGATGCTGGCCGCGCTTGATCGCCTGAACGGTGACGATCTGCGGAACGTCGGGGAGCTGCAGCTGGATGATCCGGATGCTCGGGTGAGCGCGGTCAGCGATACCGGGAGGCGCTACGAGCTCGAGCTCCATATCCTAGACCACGATGTCTGGGCCGTAGGCCGCGGTCCCGGCAGTTTGCCGGGAGGATTTGCGTCGCGACTGCACCCTGACGACGTGGTCCGAGTGCTTAGGCCGCTGCGTGACCTCGCCGGCGTGCCCTGAGCCGGTAGCCGGGTTGGCTGCCTTGGCCGGGCAGTTCAGCTGCGGCGCAGGTCAGCTGCGCCGAACGATGTAGTTGCGGAACCGATCGGGATCAGCCGAGAATCCCACGATTCGGCGCGGCTCGCTCTTCGCTCTCTGCAGCGCTACCCGGGCTTCGGTAATCAGGCGATCGCCGGAAACCAGCCGGTCGTTTCTGGCGGTGATACCGACGCTGGGCGCCGGTCGGTCGTACCGTCCGGTCTGTTCGGCATGGTGTGCCTGAAACCGTTCAAAGCGCTGAAACGCCCCGCGCACGTCCTGGTCAGGGATCAGTACGGCGTAGCGTCCGTCCTCGAGATCGCTGATCTCAACCTCGCGGTCAAAGACACGCTCGATACCGCGCAGCTCGGTGGGCTCGGGAAACTGCAGCAACGCGAGCACCAGGTTTTCCCCTTCGGCTGCGGTTCGTTCAACCGCTTCACCGACTTGCTGCGCAAGGGGGGTGCGCTCGTCCGGCACGGAGGCTACGGCTGCGGCTGCGGCGTGAGCGCCGGGCTGACTGCCGTCCGAACCGCGCAGCGACTCAATGGCTTCGTGGCCGGGCGGTCTGCCGACACCCTGCTCCGGCCCCTCCACCGGAGGCAGCTCATGGTCGAGGTCGAAATCGAACTCGTCGAAGGATTCGATCTCTGCCGGCGTTGTCGGGTGTTCCGGACGGGGCCCGGTCGGCTCAGAGTGACGTCGAGGCCGGCCTGCCGGCGTGTGCGGCCCGGCGGTAGCGTAGTGCGCTCCGTCTTCGACCTGCCGTTCTCGGTAGCTTGCGACCAAGGCGATGATCAGCATCAGCGTTGCGAACGCCACCAACGCGACGAGCGAGTCACGCAGGGGGATGAAAAAGTCCGACCCGAGCAGCAACGGATAGATTGCTTCGACGATCCAGGCCTCCTCGTCGTGTCCTTGCACCGAACGCGAAAGCTGGCCTTCGGTCAGATCGTTGTACGAAAAACTCGGGAGGCCCGGCACCGCGACATTCGCGCTCGGGCTCGAGCGGATATATGCGGGTGAGTAGGTCCAGAGGTATTCAAGACCGGTATCGTAACTGTAGACCGCAAACACGCGTGGCCCGCGCGCGGCCTCGAGGTGCTCTGTGACGATTTCCCGGGTAGCGGTAGATGCCGGCTCCTCGCCCTCACGGTAGGCTTCGCCGAGCGAGCGGGCGACGGCGCGAAACTGCGCCTCACGGTCGGCGAGGTTCACGGAGCGACGGTGTTCCATGCGCAGGACGAATGTCATGCCGAGGGCTACAAGAAAGATAACCGTGAGTGCTGTAAGCACCGCCGGAAACGATTTGTTCATAAGCTCCAGTTCAGGCAGAAATTCGGGTTACTATCAACGCTCCTAGTATCGGCAACTAATCGCCGATGTTATAATCTAGAATCAATGAGCGACAGGACGAGGATACGGAAGCTTCCGCCCGGATGGTATCCGGTCGGCGCGACGGAACTGAACGAGGCGGTCCGGGAGCTCGAACAGGAGCGCAGCCGGTTTGAATCAGCCGATTCCTCCCGGGCGGTTGTAGTGCCGCATGCAGGCTGGGCATTTTCAGGGGCGTTGGCGTATGCCACGCTATGCAGCCTGGCCCCCGATCTCGACTGCATAGCGGTAGTTGGAGGTCACCTGCGGCCGGGAGACCCTATCCATGTGGCGCTCGAGGATAGGTTCGAGACGCCGCTGGGACATCTTCAGGCCGCCGAGACGGCTCGACGGAGGCTGCGTGAGGCGCTTCAGCTGGTTGAGGACCGTGAGGTCGACAACAGTGTTGAAGTTCAGCTGCCGCTCGTCAAGAAGCTGTTCCCGCAGGCGCAGCTGCTTTACTTGCGAGCTCCGCCGGACGAACAGGCGCTGCGGTTGGCGGAACAGCTGGCCGAGGTTGCACGGCAGACCAACTCCAGGCTTGGAGTAGTTGGCTCGACGGATCTCACGCATTACGGAGCGGGCTTCGGGTTTACGCCGCACGGTCCGGCAGCCGAAGCGGTGGACTGGGTGAAACGCGAGAACGATCCTAGTGCTATCGAGCCGCTGTTGCAGCTTGACCCGCACGCCGCGCTCGAGGCGGCGATCAGCAACCGCGCTGCCTGCTCGATGGGCGCCGGCGCCTGCGCAGCGCGCTACGCGCAGCTATGTGGATCCGCCGCCGGGAAGCTCGTCGGGTACTATACCAGCTTTGATGTCATCGGCGGCGATACGATCGTCGGATACGCTGGGATTGCGTTCGAGAATCCGGTTTAACCGCGTTAGCGCCCAACGGCATGCCTGACCGGCAGTTTGCGTCCAGTGCGTACAGTCCTCCCGGTAGAAAGCCGGAAGGAGCGGAAGCAGCGTATTCCAGACTTCGCGCTGCGCGTAACTCAAACCGGCGAGATAGGCCGCATAGCTTTCATCCGCTGACCAGCGCAGAGCCGCGATCGACGCATGGTAATCGCGCAGCAGGTTTCGGACCGAACCGGAGAACGCCGGACCGCTCTCCCTGTCGTGTTGCGGCTTCGGCGAGCGCGAAGGCGGGCCGGAGGCGGCACGGATCGTCCAGCGCCCCAGCTCCGGTTCGAGCGGAACGAGCTCGCGCCCATACCGGCGGGCAAGGCCTGCGGTGGCCGTCTGATAGCGGAGCATCCGCGGAGAGCGGTACAGCTCGGGGACACGGGCGTCTGGTTCGAGGCCGGGCTCGCCGAACACAAACTCCAGATGCCGTTGCTCGAGAGGATCGATCCGCGTCGCGCCGGTTCTGAAGTGGTGGTCAAGGTAGCTGTCAACGCAGTACGGCACGCGTGAGGGGTAGCCGAAGTCCGCGCCCAAGAGCTCTATCTCGTCGAGCTCCAGTTCCAGGGTCAGTGCAACCGCGGCGTACGTCACGGTGCCTCCTGCCAGGTCGATCTCCGGTGGACCTCCGAGCCGCGCACGAACGTAGCGTGAGAGCGGGTGTGCACTGGTGACGACGGCTGCAGTGGGAAAGCGGCGATGCATCACCGGCGGCCCGGCAAGATCGAGCAGCGCGGGCAGATCGCGCGAGCCGCTTCCCAGCAAGTGGTGGTAGGAGGCCTGTTGGCAGTCGATGGATATCACGAGGTCGGGGGTGATCTCGGCTGCGAGCAACACCGGTAGAGAGCTATCGGTGGCGATTAGGCTACGGGTCTCCGGCTGCTTGACGAGGCGCGGCAGCGCACGCCGCAGGGACGGCCCGGCAGCGGTGATCACAGCCGGGCGCTCCGGATGGAGGAGCGTCCGGAGGGCGGAGCGAGACTGTGTGGCGGCGCCGCGCGCGCCGGCGGCGAGGTTCACGAGCGTATTCATATACCAGCGGCGGCCGAGCCGGCGCTGGGTGTGATACTCGGCTAGGGCATGCTCAGCGGCCGACCTCACCGATTCGGCGGCCGCAGCATACCAGCCGGGAGACAGCCGGCGCGCGCCCTGCAGCACGACGGTTTCCATCGCTCCGTGGATGGCGGGCAGGTAACTGTCGCGGACCGCGATGTTGGTTTCGCTTGCGTCGGGTTCTGCCAATACCGTGAGTCGAGTGTCGCCCAAGGTATCGCTTAGGTCGCGCATCGCCAGCAGCGAGCGCGTTCGTGAGGCGCTTTCCACCATGACCGTTACCGCTTCCACTCGGCGGCTCTGTAGCAACGCTTCCAGGTGGTAGCCGAGGCCGAGACCGAACACACACACGTAGCCCCCGAAACCGGCGCCGGCGGCCGCACGCTCGGACTCACGCAGCGGATCGTAGCGCGAATGCAGCCATACCTCGCGCTCAGCGTCCGCCACGAGCGCGACCGGAAGGCCGCTGCGCGAGCTCAGCAGTTGCACCGATCGGTCGTAGGGCGCCGCTTCAATCCGTTGCACTGCAGCCCGGTTCCGTCCGCCGGCCGCAAGCGCTTCGAGATTCCGCCTCAGCAGAAGCTCCGACGGAACCGAGCCCGGGTGGTCTGAAGGCGGCAGTTGCCCTCCGGTGTCTTGTCGGCTCATCGAAGCCACCTGCGAACATGGTCCAGCTCGCCGAGCAACCGCTCACGGGCTTCCCTAAGGAGCGTACGTCGCTTGTGCTCCGAGCTTGCGACGGTGCATCTGCGGAACAGCTGGGGAGTAAGGTAGCGTGCCAGCTCCCGGGCAAGCAGACGCTCAGTATCGTCTAACGGCCCTTCAAGCCGGCTTGCGGCGAGGTTGTCCAGATTGGCGGCAGCGGCTCGCCACGCGGCGAGCAGTCTATCAACACCAGCTTTGCGCTCGGCAAGCGGCGCTGCACTCACACAGCGCGTCTGCATCTGTGTATGCCGCCGCGGCGAGCTTTCCGGCGAGGCACTCCTCGGCTCGGATCTCCCCGGCAAGAAGTCCCCGGGTGAGAACCGCCCCTGAGCTGTAGCGCGCCCCCGAGCGGCAGCATGCTCCGGAGTGGCAGCGCGCAGGCCCGTGTCCTGAGCGCTAGGGCCGGTTTCCAGAGTTTCGAGTGCGATCATTCCTTTCACGGCGGCTGCAGCCGGAGGGACCCGGTATACCGGAGTCGCGCAGCGCGACACGCGCTCCGAGAACCAGGTGGCGTAGGTTTCCAGTGCGCGCGAACGTCGTGCGCGTGTGGAGATGCGTTCGAGCGGCTCGGCGGCGGCGAACTGGAACAAGAGGTAGGGCGACAACCGACTCTCGGCCCGCCGATAGTAGTGTTCATATGCATGGGGCCGTGCATGCAGCCGGATATCGTCACTGCAAAGGTCGAGCCCCACGAACGTGACGCTTCGCGGCCCGAATCGTAGTGCCAGCTCGAGCGCGCTGCCTGCTACCGTGCCGTTGGGCGGTAAAGCGACGGCCGGAGGTCTTATCAGCTCGCTAATAGCGGTTTCGACGATCCCGCCCTGGCATAACGGGACCACCGGTGAACCGGAGCGCCAGATCCCCCTGCCGGCCGTGAGCGGCATCGCTACCGGGACCGCCCGTCCGCGTAGCGCTTCCAGATGCTCGGCGGCGTACACCCCTCCATCGGTGGCTATCACCAGGTCGGGAACTATGCCCGCCGATCTTAGAGGAAGCACCGCCGACGGAAGGGCCCAGAGGAGAATCCGGTCCCGAACCTGTTCGAGGGCCGGAATATAGTGGTTCAGCGAAGGGCCGGAGGCTGCGATCACAACCGCTGTCTCCGGCTCTATCTGGAGGTTGGCGAAGGTGCTGATGCAGAGATAGTTCACCACGGCATTGCGGAACCAGCGCGGGGCGAAATAGGAAGCCGTTATCGCGCCGGCCGAGAGCCGCTGGATCACGGCGCGAAGCTGTCCACGAGCCTGTTCAGCCGGCACGGGAAAAGCCCGGCTCGCAGGGGCCCATTCGAGCGCCTCGACAGCTTCCAGATACTCTTCAGGCAGGCTGCGTTCCAGGAAGGCTTTCAGCGGCAGACCGAGGTCAGGATGCCAGAGCGCATCGGGCGTCGCAACGCTGTGAACCACCGTTTCCGCGCTGTAATAGACCGCTACGACAGTGGCCTCGGGATGCATCGTGCGGATCGCTTCGGTCAGGTAGCCCAAGACCTCACCGAGCACAACCACGACGCGAGGGGCTGCATGTGCCAGGCGGTCCTGCACGAATCGCAGCGCTTCGCGCCGTGGGTCATAGCGCGACACCAGCGTGTGGGAGCCGATGCGCGCGGTAGGGGTACCGGAGCGACCCGGTTCTACATGGACCATTACGTCAGCTTAGCAGCCAGCTCAGCAGCGAACTCGCCCGATTCGGTGCCCGCACTCAAGGCCTCGAGTCTGATCGCCGCCTGATCCTCCAGCGACGGGAACAGTCTGCCGAGTAAGGTGGCGAGTTGGTGCTCGAGCAACTCGTGATCCGGTGCGCGACCGCGCACCATCAGAGCAGCCAGACGCCCGTCCTTCGTCTGTGTCAACGCCGCTACGCCCGCAAAAGTGGCTGTGAGCACGGCTTCAAGATCCTGCACCACCCGGCGCCGGTCCAGCTCGGCGTGTTGCTCGCATATCAGGTCGATCGCGTTCCAATAGCGGACAACGATACAGGTGAGTGCCATGCCTGTCTGCGACGTCTTATCACTGAGCTGTTGTGCGGCTTGCAAAAACTCCGATTGCTCGAGGGGAATCACCTGCCGCGTGGAGCTGAAAATCCCGGTGCGTGTGCGCGCGAGGAGCACCGCACAACGGTCGGCTACCGCGGCGAGCATCAGTTCCAGCTTATCGCGATACACGGAGTAGGGAGAGTCGAAAACGACAAGTAGTCCGTGAGCCGTACCGGCGTACACGAAAGGGGTTAGCACGCCGTGGTCGAGATTGTCGCGATCCTGGAGCGAGACATACGGAGCGAGCAACTGCGGGCTTACGGTATCGGAGTCGGTCGCGGTTTGAGCGATGAGCTCGAACGGCGGGCGAAGGCGGTGCTCGGTAGTTGGGCCGACGTTCCGCAGCACCCATGGAGAGAACACCGAGTCGGCATGGTCGGGAAGCAGCAGTGCTCCGCTGCGGACGCCGACCGCCCGATCGATCGCTGCGAATATGGTTGCGGGGGTCTCGAGCCCCCGGGGGGCTTCCTGCACTCCGGCGATCAGTCTTAGGAGATCGCGATGCGGCTCGAGCTCCAAGGCTCCCGGCTCGGCCAGGGCTTTGTCTAACTTCTTTTTTTTTTACCGAGCTCAACGCTGTGCGCGTCCGTTACGGCCGAAGCACCCGATCGCGCGCCGTCGCGTCCTTCGTACGCACTACCAAACACCTCCTGAGTGCGGCGGCGACGAGTAGTTGAAAGCACGCGATTATACAGCCCCATTACTGCTCCAGACCCAGCTCTTCGAACAGCCGTTTGTAGACTTCAAAATGCTCCGACTCGGCGAACTCCTTGATCTTCTCCTCGGGAAGCGCTTCAAGCAGTTGATCCATGTAGTGCAGCACCGATCGGATTTCCTCACGGAGGTCGCCCGGAATCTCCTCGCTACGGTCAGGCGCGGTACCGGCTGAGACTGTCGCATGCGCATCTGCGGGCTCGCTTGCCGCGTCGTCAACTGCATCCGAGCGTTGTTGTTCCTCGGCATACTGTTCGGCCCGCTCCAGTTCTTCGGCCTCATCCCCCGCGTCGTCCATATCGAAGCGTACTCCGTGTAGCTCATCAGTGGAGTACTCGAGGTCATCGATTTCAGGGATATCGCTGAGCTCTTCGATTCCGGCGAGCTCGGAATCAATATCCATCTCGGCCAGCGCATCCACTTCATCATCGCCGGAACCGGTTTCGGGCTCATCTACACTGAGCGCAGGCTCCTGCTCCTGAGCGAGTTCTTCCTCCAACGAGAGCTCCTCGGGCGACTCGCTAAGCTCAAGCTCCTCGGTCGGCTCGGACGAGTCTTCGTCGGGTTCTTCGTCAAAATCTAAGTCGTCGAGAGTGAAGTCGAACCCTGATTCCTCCTCCCGTCCTGGTGAGGTCTGATCAGCGTCATCCTCGGCGGCTTGAGGCTCGTCCGGTGGTTCGGCAGCATGCGGCCGCTGGTCGCCGAGATCGATCGGGATCACATCCTCATCCGGTCCGAGCTCTTCAGTCGCGCTCTCCTCGATCGCGAGCTCCCCGTCGTGCCCCTGATTCAGTCTGTCGATCGGTTCCTCGCGATCGTCATCCTCCTCGGCCATTAGCTCTTCTTCGTCGCCGAAGTACCCGAACGCCGGGATCCCCTCGTCGTCGTCCGGCGGCTCGACCGGAATCTCGAGCTCGGCGAGCTCGTCGCTCTGCATCTCGCTATCAGCTGCGGTGTCGACAAACTCGGCGGTGTTGAGAATGTTGTCCAGCTCATCGCCGGTTAGCGCGATCGTCTCGTCGTCCTCATCGGCGGAATCGTCAAAGAATCCGGCGTCGCCCGGCTCCGGTTCTCCGGCGGGGTGGACGCGTTCACTAGCGCTGTCCGGTGCGCCGGCGCTCGTCCGCAACTCGGCCACCTCAGCACGGATTTCAGCTATTTCGGATCGAATAGTACTCAGGTCATTCTGTACCGCCCGAAGCACCCCGGCTAGCTGCTCGGGGTCCTGGTCGGTTCCAACGGCATGCACCCGATCGCCGGATGAGGATGGTTCCTCGGCAGGATAACGCACGGCTTCTTCCTCCGGCCCCGGCACCGATGCGTGCTGCGTCTGCTGGTCGTCGGTCTCGGCGTCCAGCTCAGGAATATTCTCAGCGCTGAGGGGATCGTCGTCTGATTCCGAATCATCTGAGTCCGCGAAGCTGAACTCAGGGAACGGCTCGTCGTCAGGCAGTGAAATCCTCTCGAGATCGAAGTTCGCGGATTCGCTGAGCTCTTCGATCGACGGAACATCGTCCGATGAATCGCTATCCGCGGCAGCACCGGTTGAGCCCGGATCATGCTCTTCATCGTCCAGGTCCGGGCTGCCGAGATCGTCAATGTCTTCGACAAGGTCGAGAGGTTCTTCGTCGAAATCATCGATCTCGAGGTCAAAGTCCAGATCGATATCCTCGGTGCCTGCCTCCGCGCTTGCGGAATTGCGGTGTTCGGGTAGCTGATGCCTGTCTTCGGCCTGATCGCCATCGAGCTCGGCGAGCAGTTGCTCTTCCTCGTCGGTCAGAGAGACGTTATCTCCGCCACCGGCGTGGTCAAGATCTTCCATCGTGTATTCGGGGCTATCGGGAGGCCCTTCGTCGATATCTTCAGGCCCAGATTTGACCCAAACACCGTACTCCTCCAAGTCTTGCTCGGCCTGAGCCGGAAACTCGGAAGGCTTTTCTTTGCTCATCGCTCACTCCTGGGCAGACTTGTGAAGAGTATCGGCAGCATTTCCCCACCCGTTAAACAGTTACCTCAAAATCTACTCCACCGGCTTTTTCCTTGTCAACAACGCCCGCCTCGCGCATCGCCGGCACGAACAACGGCTATCGCGGTAATAATCACGCGTGAGCCCTGCCGGCAGCGGTCCACAGCTAAAGCGGCGATCAGGTTCGTCCGTTAAGGGGGGTATGGGAAGACTGGGTCCGGCATTGTTGCTTGCTATCTCAACCTACCTTGTGCTCGCGTTGCTGTTCGGACCGCGGGGCGTTGTCGCTCATCGGCATCGCAGTCAGTATCGCCTGGCGCTCGAGCGCAACGTGGAACGCCTCACCGAACGCCGGGACGAGCTCGCTCAGAGGATCGCTCGCCTGCAGGAGGATCCACAAGCGATCAAAACCGCAGTGCGCGAGCAGCAAGTGTTGGCTCCCGGTGAACACTTGATCCGTCTACAAAACAGCACGGGCGATTCGCTGTTGCCACGAGGGGCGCTTCGCGGCTCAATCTCGCCCGGGTCGGTGCTGCGGCGGCAAGCTAAGTTTCCCGACTATTCGCCGGTCTTCCGAGGGGTTGCAGCCAGCGCCGGGCTCGCTGCCTATGTTTTCGCTTTGGGGTTACAGAAACCGGGCGCGCCGGCCGGACAACGTCGCAACGGGCCTTCCCGCGCTGAACAACGCCCCGGCAAGCGAGAGCAGGGGAGAACACGAAGCGCTGCGCGGAGCCGCTCTCACGCTTTTGAAGCTTAGTTCACCGACCGGCCTTATTCCAACCGGGTCCAAACCGCGCTGCGCGTGTAGGTGTTGTCGGCCGAGGTGACCCGCCCCTGACGAATCTGGAGCGACGTCGTCTCTTTAGTTCCAATCAGCGTGCGCCGATCTTCGCTCAACCGGAAGCGCCAGCGCATGGGGCGCGCGAGCTCCACTACCTGAACGGCGATACTATAGGGAAAGGCGTGCAGGTACATCTTAGGTGAGTTCGGCTCGTCCTGCCGAATGATCACGGTCCCGTTATCGATGGCGACCCGCAAGCTCATCGTCTCGCCGGACTCCAATCTGGCAGTAGCCTTGC
Source organism: Spirochaetaceae bacterium (assembly GCA_003552985.1). Classification (GTDB taxonomy): domain Bacteria; phylum Spirochaetota; class Spirochaetia; order DSM-27196; family SLAA01; genus B1Sed10-166. Next base: position 16,069 of record PUPD01000302.1, on the reverse strand, counting down.
CTCCGTCCCGGATTTCGACCTCCTCGAGTCCGTCATCACCTTTCCAGATTCCCGATATGCGGTCGAGGTCAACCGTCTCGACGTAACGCTCCGGGTGCAAGGCGGCACTGCCGGCGGGACGCCCTTCGATCTCGGTTTCAGCCCGTTCCAGCGCCGCTATCACCTCCGCGGGGGGATCAAGATCGAACAGGGCGTAGATCGCAGCGGGCGAGGCTCCCAAGGCATGCTCGTAGTCCTCGAACTCTCCCGAGTAAGCGAACAAGGTGGCGCCGGTTTCGGTCTGAATCAACTGGACGTCAAGATACATTCGCGAATTGACTTTGTGAATCTCGCCGGTGATCAGCCCATGAGCAGAGACGACGTCGCGAAGCGACGGAAGGTCGTTAGGCCTGCCGCCGCCGTTTCGGTAGTGCGACAGCTGTTCAAGCACCCGGTCGCGGTTGCGTGGAACGATGATGCTGAAGCGCTCCTGCTCGGCGATCTGCACGAGGTTCGTGGTGAGGCGGTTCTCGAGTACCCGTAGCTGCGACGCCGAAACACTCTCATCACCGCTGGTGAGGCCCAGGAACGCGAACACGATCTGTGTCCGCGGCTGGGCCGGCAGTGAGACGGTGAGCGCAGTCAATAGCAAGCCGATTAACACTTTAGTCATTGTGATTTCCGCCTCAAGTATACCATGATCTTCGCCCGGTAAACAGAAAACGGCCTACAATATGCGTCGAGCTTCGAGGTAGTAGCGCTTTTCGTGAGCCTCACCCATCGAGAAGCACTTGCGCGGCAGCGGACCGGAGCGGGCGACCGTGGAAAACAACGCGCCTTTATCGAACTCCGGCAACAGGAATCCGACTGCGTCCTGTTCGTCGGCAAGCCGAATGGTTTCTGCGACCCCATGGATATAGTCAATCGTCGCCCCGGCGTGCGCACGCAGGTAGTCGTCGAGAAAACGCTGCAGTACCGCCGCGGCGAGGGTGTTCCTGTCTTCGGTCAGTCGCAACGTGTGCCATGCCCGGTTTGCATACACTGCGATCCGGTCGGCCGGCGGCAGCCGGGCCGGGCCGGCGTCGCCGTCATTGCGCACAACGTCGAATACGTGGTACCCCTCAGCAGCGCTCAAGAGCTCCTCCGGATCTGCCGAGAACACGGCCCGGTGAATCGGCTCGAATACCAGGGCCGGGTCGTGTAGGTTCACGAGCTCGGCAAGCGCGTAGCGCGCCGGGTGGTCCGGGTTCTCGGCTGCGGAGGGGTCGCGGCGTTTCAGCTCTTCCCAGACCTGCTTCGCGGTGGCAAACGAATGATTGCCGTCGCCCATCGCAAACAACAGCGGGTCATCGCTGCCGTAGCGCTCGCTCATGCGCTCAGGGGCCGAAAGGCGTTCGAACTCAGTAGCGAGGAAACCGAACTCCTCTTCGGTGGCGACCGGGTAACCGCGAACCTTACCGCCGCCGAGCATGAGCTCGGTATCGTATAACGGCTTGAGCCGTCCGGAGCGCTCCTGCAAGCCCCCGAACACGCGGTCTTCAGGATCGTCGATCAACACCATGATATGCGGGAGCTCGATCGGTGCGCCGTCACGTATCTTCACACGCGGGGGAAGCCGATCGACGATGGTTTCCTCGGTCGCCCGGATCAGGCTGCGCGACTCGGGAGCGAAATCGTACCGCTCGAGGTCGAAGGCGAGCATCAGCCCCCGTCGGGGCTGCTCGCCACCGGTGCGGCGTTCGAGGTACACCGCAGTGCGCTGACGAGGGGAGAGAATCTGCTCGTCGATATACGTCTGCATAGTGTGCCGGATCCGCTCGATGCGGACCTCGCGGTCCGGCTCCTCTAAGTACACTTCCGGGAAGATGGTGTGCAGGGTCGACGGCGCCTCCGCGACGATCTCCTCGACGCGGTTCCAATAGCCGGGGTCGGAAGTGTGCTGGTCACAGGCGATCACCGCCCAGCGGTACAGGTCGAGATCGTCGCGGGGGAGAAGAATATCCGGTACGCGAACCGCGAGCGTAGCCAGTCGATTGTCTGTGTTTCGCATAGCATGTTCAGCATACTAAGCGTCGCCGGAATCCGCAACCCGGCGGCGAGCTTCGAGCTCGTCGCGATGTGCGTGCAGGAAAACGAGCAGATGATGCTGAATGCCGACGAAGAACCGGCGTTTGAGCTCGGTTGCAGGACGCCCGATGTAGCGATAATGCCACGGTTCGTAGATGTAGCCGGTGAGCCATTCCTTGTCCTCAGGATAGCTCAGCGAAAACCCGTACCGCCAGGCATGCTCACGCAGCCACTTCCCGGCGGCGGTCTCGGCGAACTCAGGCGCGATTGAGCCGAAATCTATGGCGGTGCCTAGATGGTGCTCCGAGGCGCCCGGCTCAGCCGAGAACCGCTCAGCCTCCTCTCGACCGTGCACGCGTGCATAGCGAGCGAAGAGCCCGCGCTGATACTCGATGCTGCGGTACACCGAGCTCAGATCGAGGGTAATGCCGTCCCGGCGGGCTGCTTCCACCATCTCGGTCAGCGGGTCGAGCGCTCGCCTGCTCAGCTTCATTCCGGCGCGGTTAAGGACAAAGCGGTGACGGTAGTCATCGAGCGCCACGAGATCCTCAGGCTCATAGTCGTCGGGAAGGTGCACGTCCTTGTTCACCAGCCGCGTGAGCTCCGAAGGTTGGGCTAGCACCGGTTTCAGTGCCTCAAGAAACTCTGCCGGCTCCTTGAGGATCCTCTCGGCGATGCGCTCGGGCAGCGCGGCGGTCATCTGTTCCAGCTCATCGTACGACAGATCGAACTTCGGGTGCGGGCCGGGGCGTTCGGCAGTCCGGGTGCCCTGCTCCGAGGGCGAAGCGGGTTCGCCCGGGCTGCGGCGTGAGAGCATGTCTCCCGGTTCACAGCCGACCAACAAGACGACGAGAACAGCTAGTATCAGAACACGCAGCCGGCCGGCGGTAGGCGCCGTCGGGTCCAGTCTATACCCAAGGAATCGCTTAGCAAGCATCGGGTACTCTTGTACGGCTCCGGCGATGTCTATGTCAAGCGGCGCTCAGAAGCAGGAGAGTGCTCAGAACAGGAGCCCGACAACCTCGTCCATCGAGCTCACCGGGTGAAAGGTGATACCGCGCTTGACATGATCCGGGATCTCTTCAAGGTCCGGTTCGTTGTCTTTCGGGATGATGACCTCCTTGATCTTCGCTCGACGCGCTGCAATCGTCTTCTCCTTCAGACCTCCTATCGGGAGGACGCTGCCGACAAGCGAGAGCTCGCCGGTCATTGCGAGCTTGCCTTTAATCTTCTGTTCGGTGACGAGTGACAACAGCGCGGCCGCCATCGTGACTCCCGCCGAAGGGCCGTCCTTGGGCGTGGCACCGGCGGGGATGTGCAGGTGATAGTGGTGTTTCTCGAACGCCTCCTGCGGGACCTGGAACTGCGGCGCCACGTGCCGGACATAGGTATAGGCGATGCGCGCCGACTCCTGCATGACCTCGCCCAGGTGCCCGGTAAGGGCGAACCCTTCCTTGCCGGGGTTTGAGATGGCTTCCACCATCAGGGTATCACCACCGAACTGCGTCCACGCCAACCCAATCGCCATGCCCGGCGCGGTGATCTTTTTCACTTCGTCGCCGCGGAATGTTGGCCGCCCCAAAAGCTCGGTGACCGTGTCCGGTTCCATCTTGACCGGAGGCTCGATCTCACCGCCGACGATCCTCTTAGCGAGCTTACGGTGAATTTTGTCGACCGATTTCTCGAAGTTCCGCACCCCGGCTTCACGGGCATAGCCGTTCGCGATCTCGAGTAACGCGCGCTTGCTGTAGGTTATGCTCTTCTTTTCCAGGCCGGTGCGCTCGAGCGAGCGCGGAATGATGTACCTACGCGCGATCGCCACCTTTTCTTCGTCGATGTAGCCGGACAGCCTGATGATCTCCATGCGGTCAAGCAGTGGCGATGGAATGGTGTCGAGCGTATTGGCTGTTGTAATGAAGAAGATGTTCGATATATCAAAAGGCAGGTCGAGGTAGTTGTCGCGAAACGCGACGTTCTGCTCGGGGTCGAGAACCTCCAGCAGGGCAGAAGACGGGTCTCCCTGAAACGAGACGCCGAGCTTGTCTATCTCGTCGATCATGAACACCGGATCGTTGGTCTTCACGATCTTCAGCCCCTGGATGATCTTGCCCGGCATGGCTCCTACATAGGTGCGGCGGTGGCCCTTGATCTCAGCCTCATCGCGCATGCCGCCGACCGAGAAACGAAAGAACTGCTTTTCGAGCGAACGCGCGATCGATCGGCCTACTGAGGTCTTTCCGACGCCAGGCGGTCCAACCAGACAGAGAATCGAGCCTTTGAAGTCTTTCTTGAGCTTCCGTACCGTCAGGAACTCGAGGATCCGTTCCTTGACGTCCTCGAGCCCGTAGTGGTCGGCATCAAGGATCTTGCGTGCTTTGGGAAGATCGACTTCAGCCGGCTTCGGCGTCCCCCAGGGGAGGTTGACGATCGTGTCGAGATAGTTGCGGGTAACGGTGAACTCCGAGGAGTTCGGCTCCATGAGCGAGAACTTTTCGAGCTCCTGCTCGACCTGCTCGCGAACCTCGGGATCGAGGCGCAGCTTCTCGATCGCCTCCTTGAAGCGCTGGTACTCGCTTGACTTGGCGTCGCCGGGCATGCCGAGCTCTTCTTTGATTGCCTTCAGCTGCTCCTTCAGGAAGTACTCGCGTTGGCTCTTCTCGATCTTCTCGTTAATCTGTTTCTGGATCTTCTTCTGAATCTGCAGCAGCTCCTGCTCCTTCTTGATGAAGGTCAGCACGAGCTCCATGCGTTTGCGTACGTTGAGCTCCTCGAGCACCTTCTGCTGCTCTTCGCGGTCCACGTTCAGCATCGAGGCGATGAAATCGGCGATTTTGCCGGGCTGATCGATGTTCACCATGTTGAGGCGCATCTCTTCGGAGAACAACGGATTGTTCTCCGAGACCTGCTTCATCTCACCGATCAGCGCACGCGTGAGAGCCTTCACCTCGTCACTGCCGGTTTCCTCCTCTTCCAGGTACTCCACCGCGGCCGTGATCGGTGCTGTCTCGTGCAGCAGCTTCTTGATGCGAAAGCGCTTGACCGTGGAGATAAACAGGTTCATTCCGCCGTCCGGAAGATTGATGCGTTTTACGATCTTCGCCGCGGTGCCTATTTCGCGCAGATCGTTGCCGGCCGGCGGAGCGTCGGGCTCAGCCTCCCTGGTCATGACCAGCCCAATCATGTTGTCGCCCTCCAGCGCCTGTTGCGCAGTAGCGAGGTCGGTGTCGGAACTGATCATCACCGGCGTGAAGATTCCGGGATAGATCGGCTTACCGACGAGAGGCACGATGATCAGTTTCGCCGGCAGAACTTGGGCCGCCGGTACAATCGGTTGAGGACTCGACATATGTATTCCACCCTTGTGTGAGCTTGGTCGGCGTATTCCATCCAAAAATATTGTTCGTGCCGACAGACGTCAAGTTTGTATGCTATAGGTAGGCCATGGACCGTAACCATCGCTGTCGCGCCATCGTTCTGCGCACCTACCCGATCGGAGATATTCACAAGGGCACGGTGTTGCTGACCGACGCCTACGGCGTCGTGCACGCGATCGCGCACGGCGCAGCGTCGTCAAAAGGGAAGCTGCGCGCCGTGGCTGAACTGTTTGTTGAGGGCGAGGCTTCACTCTACCACAACCCGGTGAAACAGAGCACCAAGCTCACCGAGCTCGATGTCTCAACCATGCATTACGGCGTGCGCGAAAACCTGCTGCGCTACTACGCCGCTTCGCTGTGGCTCGAGCTGGTTGCAGCCTCGTACGCCGGCGGTGAGGAAACCGCTGGTGAGGTCTATAGCTTGCTGTCGGAAGCCCTTGCGGTGCTTGATCCGCTGGAGGAGCGCCGCGTGCTCGAGCTCTCGATCTACCTGCTGTGGCGGTACCTCGCATTGTCGGGGCTTGCCCCCCAACTGGGGCACTGCGGCGAGTGTGGGAGGGAGCTTTCGCGTGAGGCGCGGGCGTACTGGGCTGTCGGCGGGGGTGAGCTCCGCTGTGAGTACTGCCGGGCCGGCGCGACCGGCGGAGCGCACAGCGCGCTCGTGATCGAGCCGCCGACGCGCGCCCACTTGCGGCGCGTTGCCGCGCCGGGGTGTGGTGCGGTCGAGACGCTGCAGGCGCGGCTGCAGCCTGATCAGGCATGCAGCCTCCACGCCGTGCTCGTGACTGCCCTGGAGCAGGCGTTTGAGCGGCGGTTCAAGACCTTGGAAAGCGGTGCGGCGGTATTGTACGCTCGCCGCTGATCCCGGCTGCCGGGCGATCACCTGATTCCGGCGGCCGGCGCGGGCAGGTGGGCCGAGCTGCGTAGCAGGGTTCGCACCACTACCTACAGTTCAAACATTACAGTTCAAACGCATCGAGAATCTGTTCCAGCTGTTCGGTCGTCGAGGCGGCCGAAGTGTGATGGATGAAGATGCCGCCGATCTTCCGCCAGGCGTCCGCGATTGTGCTGCGGTCGTCGACCAGGACCGGGGTCTCCTCCGGCGCGCAGTTGAGCTGCGCGACCAGCGGTTTCTCGCGTGTCATCCAGGCGTACACCGGCACCTGCGGTCCGAGCTCGCGCCGGCACCAGCTGCGCTTCTGAGGCTCGGCCCAGTCGCCGCGTGGAAGTCCGGTCAGAATACTGGGTTGCAGTGAGTGAACGAACCGCCAGAGCCGGGGGCCGTCGGGTGTCCAGGGCAGCCGGTCGTAGAACCCGTCGGCCGACGCTATTTGGCGCCACATCTCGCGCTTGGGCAGTTCTTCGGGGCGTGATCCGGTGAGCTCGATCACGCCACGGTCGAAATCGGCGAGCACGCCGTCGAGGTCGAGGAACAGCTTGACTGTCGTCTTTCCGGTATCGCTCATGATTGATGACTGGCTCCTTGTGTTCTCGGTTAGCAGTAGTCCCGCCGGCACTCGCTCGCGACGGTTCGCGTGGCGGTGCGTGGGTGACCGGCACCGTGCTTGCGGCGCGACCGGCCGTTTGCAGGGGCAGGTTTTTGTGTTAAGGTACTGCCGACCGAAAATCCAAGCAAGTGGGGCAGAGAATGCGCGCAAGTGAGATTGTGGCCCATAAGCGCGACGGGGGAACCTTAAGCGCCGAGGAGCTACGTTTCCTGATCCGCGGGTACCTTGACGGCTCAATACCGGAGTATCAGGTCTCCGCCTGGCTTATGGCGGTCTATTTTCAGGGGATGACGGGTGACGAGACCGGAGCGCTTACGCGGGAGATGATCGCTTCCGGCGACACCATTGCGTTGGATGAGTCAGCCAGGCCGTATGTTGACAAGCATTCGACCGGCGGGGTGGGGGACAAGGTTTCGTTGATTCTCGCTCCACTTGCCGCTGCCTGTGGAGTGCGGGTGCCGATGATGAGCGGGCGGGCGCTCGGACATACCGGGGGCACCCTGGATAAGCTCGACTCCATTCCCGGGTACCGCAGCGTTCTCGACCCCGGACAGTTCGCCCGAGCTGTTTCGGAGGTCGGTTTCGCGATGACCGGCCAGAGCGAGCAGATCGTTCCCGCCGATCGGAAACTCTACGCCCTGCGCGACGTCACCGCAACGGTGGAATCGATCCCGCTGATCACCGCGAGCATACTTTCGAAGAAGTTCGCCGAAGGCGCCGACGCGCTGGTCATGGACGTGAAGTGCGGGCGCGGAGCGTTCATGAAGACTCCGGATGACGCGCGCGCGCTGGCCGAGTCGCTGGTGAGCACCGGCCGCTCGTTGGGGCGGAACGTTGTCGCGGTGATGACCCGTATGGATGAGCCGCTCGGCGCGATGGTCGGAAACTTCCTCGAGGTAGAGGAAGCCTGCCGGCTGCTGTCGGCGCCGGACAAGCCGAGCAGCCTGTTTGATCTGCCGGCGTTTTGGGACCACAGGCTCCGCGATCTGGTTGAGGTAACGCTCCATCTGACCGCCTGGATGATCGTTTTGTCCGGTATTGAGTCACGGCACGAGGCCGCGCTGGAGCTCGCGCGTGCGAGGTTGGTGGACGGTAGTGCGTATCGGGTGTTCCGGAAAAATGTGACCGCCCAAGGGGGCGCAGTGGAGAAACTCGAAGCGGGGCTAGGTAGCCGCCGCGCACCGGTTACGCACGAGGTCATATGCCCAACCGCCGGGACCGTCACCGGGATCGACGCGTTTAAGATCGGGATGGCAGGGATTGATCTGGGCGTGGGGCGTAACCAGGCTGAGGACGATGTTGAGCCCGATGTGGGGATAGAGCTGTTCGTCAAGTGCGGTGACGAGATAGCCGCCGGCACGCCGTTGTGCCGGTTGTTTGCGACCGGGGAACAGGCGATGACTGCGGCGTCGCAGCGCGCCGAATCGGCGTTCATGATCGAGCCCGGCACCGGCGGCTCGCGGCCCTCGTCCTGGATAATCGAGGAGTTGCATGAGTTGGAGTAAGCCACCGCTCGACGCTGAAGAGGTCCGCCGTCTCGCCGGGCGTTACGGCATAGACAAGCTGGAAGCGGCGATTCTCGCCCGGCGCGGGATCAGCAGTCCTGAAGAGATCCTCTACGTGCTCGAGGATGACCTGCAGTACCTCCACAACCCGTTCCTGCTCGATGATCTGGAGGACGCCGTGGACCGCCTACTTGATGCCGTCAATGAGGGCGAGCGGGTGATGGTTTTCGGTGATCGAGACGTCGACGGTATCACCAGCACGGTCTTGCTCGTCACGCAGTTGCAGCGGCTCGGGCTCGAGGTTGAGTGGCGCGTGCCCGAAGGTGACAGCCCCTACGGGGTCACGCTTGAGATCATCGAAGAGTTCGCGGCGCGTGACGGTACGCTTCTGTTCACCGTCGATTGCGGCACGACGAGCGTCGCTGAGATCGCGCACGCTTCGCAGCTGGGGGTCGACACCATCGTGATCGACCATCACAATCCGCAGGCGGAGCGGCCGCCGGCGGTAGCGATCGTGAACCCGAAACTGCCCGACAGCAGCTATCCGTTTGACGGTCTCGCGGCATGCGGGGTAGTTGCCAAGTTCTGTTGGGCCGTTGGGTTCGCCGCCACGCCGTTGTACAAGGCGCCACTCGTTTTGATGCAGATTAGACCCGCGAACGATACCTATGTGATCGAGGCGATCAAGCTGGAGAACCTGGTTGAAGTTGATCGGCTGGAGGAGAACGTTGTTCCGGGGATGGTTTCGTTGCAGCAAACCCGCGTTGGCGAGTTCCTGTTCGGTAACCAGATTCTCGTTTACGATGCGCCTACGCAGAAGCGGATGCTCCACACACTCTTCGGTCCGGGGGTTGATACAGACGAGCTCGTGGATCTGGCGCCCGAGGTGGCGCGCGTGTTTCCGAAGCTGCGCGACAAGAGTTTGTTCGCGCTGCGCCCGCAGGCCCGTATCACCCGTTACCGGGAGCAGAAACCGGCCGAGGTTGACCTGCTGCACGCGTTGTTTCGCGCCTATATCTCGAGGATTTATCCGGCGTTGGGCGATGAGTTTCGGACGCTGCTTGATCTCGTCGCCCTGGGGACTGTCGGCGACATGATGCCGCTGCAGAACGAGAATCGGATTCTCGTAAAGCGCGGCCTCGAGGTGTTGAATCTAAACCAGTCGGGCGGCCTTGCTCGGCTGTTGCATCAGCTCGGTCTCAGCGGTAGGACTCTGACCGCAACCGATCTCGGGTGGAAGGTTTCGCCGGTGATCAACGCCTCAGGCCGCATGGGCGAGCCGGGAACGGCAGTCCGGCAGCTGCTTGCCAAGGATCCCGAGGAGCAGCGCGAGCTCGCGGTCCGCCTCAACGAACTCAACAAAGAGCGCCGCCGGGTTGGGGACGAAGCCTGGAAGCAGGTGCTTCCGCTCGCGACTCGGAGCTTCAGCGAGCACGCCGAACGATTGGTGTTGGTTCACGACGAAAGCCTGCACCGCGGGGTCACCGGGCTTCTCGCGGGGAAGCTCGCTCATCATTTCAAGGCGCCTGCCGCCGTGATTACGCGCTGCGAGGACCGGGCGGTGGGCTCGGTTCGGACCCGCGGTGAGATCGCCGCAACCGAGTTCCTGCGACAGTTCGATGACCTGCTCCTTGCGTGGGGCGGGCACGATCTTGCCGCCGGCTTCAACTTGGAGTGGGGGCAGTTCGAGAGGTTTGTACAACGGGTTCGCGATCTGGTTCCTTCGCTTGAGCTTCAATCGATTGCCGAGCCCATCGTACAGATCGATGCCGAGCTGCCGCATCACTACCTGCATCCGGAATTGGAACGGACCGTGGCACGCTTCGAGCCGTTCGGTCAGGGGAATCCGCCCCTGGTGTTCCTGGCGCGAAACGTCTCGATAGAGAATATAGAGTTCATTGGGCGCGAGGAACAGAAACACCTGAAGCTGCTGATCGCCGGTGATCGCGAGCCAGTCGGCGGCAATGAAGTCGTGCGCATCCCCGCGGTATACTGGAACGGGGCCGGTGAGGTTGGAAAGAGCTTCCGGCCGAACGACCGTGTCGACGTCGTGTTTGAGGTCGGGAAGAACTACTTTCGGAACAATGAAACCGTGCAGTTAACCGTGCTCGCGATGAGGGCCGGGGAAGGATGAAAACCGGGGGCCTAAGTCAATGAGGAGAGTGTCGTGGCAGATGACGGCGCTGGTTGTGACTTTGCAGCGGTGGTGGCGGTCACCCTCTCGGCGCTGACTCTGGGAATCGGGCATCGAATCGAGGATCAGGAGGAGGACCTCAGTACCGCGGCGGCGGTGCTTGCCGAGTTGCCCGATCCGCAGCTGGTTGCGGTGAGCTCCGAGGTGCGACAGGGGCACGGCACGACCGTGGTGTTGCATCCTGCGCCGGGCGTTCGTGCGCTCAGCGTCACTCTGGAGGACGACGATGGAGAAATGCTCAGCCGCGCCGGCGGGTTCCAAATCTTTCCGCTGCGCGACGTTCCAGTCTGGACGGCGATGCTCGGCATACCTGACGATCTTCCGGCCGGGGAGTATACCGTACGGGCGCTTGCGCTAAAAGACGAGGAGATGATCGAGCTTTCGAGTTCGCTCGATGTTCAGGACTACGAGTTCCATTCGATGGAGATCGCTTTGAGCCCCGCGATGACCTCACTGCGGCGCGATCCGGACCCCGAGCGGGTTGAACAGGCGCGTGAGCTGCGGGCGCTGCTCGCGAGTCATCGCCAGGAAGGGCTGTACTACAAGGGCAGGTTCGAGATTCCGGTAGAGTATCGACGCCGTTCGGCGGGGTTCGGTGATCGCAGAGTGTATCGCTATCACGACGGTGAATCGGCGACCGCGGTGCACGCCGGGATCGATATGGCGGCCCCCACCGGTGAGCCGGTGAAGGCTGCCGGCGGCGGACGCGTCGCGCTGTCTGAGGACCGCGTAATCTCGGGTAACTCGGTTGTGATCGAGCACCTGCCTGGGGTCTACAGCATCTACTATCACCTCGATGAGCTTGTCGTGACTGCGGGCGATATCGTGCGCCGCGGCGAGCACATCGGAACGGTAGGGGCGACCGGCCTGGCGACCGGACCGCATCTACATTGGGAGCTGCGCGTCGGTGGCGTCGCGGTTGACCCGGATCAGTTCGTCGAGGAGCCGTTAGTTGACAAAGTCTCAATATTCAGTACCATTATGGGCATCCTGATGGCACGGGGCGAATCCGGTGTCTAACACGACGAAAGGGGGTGAGGTCTATCGCTTATATCAAGCTTGACGACGGTGAAAATCTTGAACGAGCCATCAAGCGCTTCAAGCGCATGGTTGAGAAAGAAGGAATCATACGCGAATGGAAAAAGCGGGAGTACTTCGAAAAGCCGTCGACAATCCGCAATCGGAAGAAGAAATCGCTCGAGCGCAAGATCGCGAAGAAAGTGCGCAAGATGCAAGCGTCGAAGAACTACTGACGTGTCGTTTGACATGTCGTGCTGGAAGGCTGAGATGATAGGTGCAGCCCTATTGTCTCAGCCTTCTTTTTTTTGAGGACCGGTGTGGCGGGGGTTATATCGTGAGGACGAAGCAGACGCTGCTGCTGGTGGCGGCCGTGGTGGTGCTCTCCTGCAGCGAGCAACGTCCTGCGCTGCAGGAGGTGCAGCTCACGCTCGTGCGGTATGCGCCCGAGGTTCGTCCAGTTCTCAGCGGTTCGCAAACAGGCGGAGCTGACGGCGGGGAGAGCCTTTCGTTGGGGGTGCGACTGAGCGGACCGCGGCCGGAAGAGATGTATCTGGTTCACGACGAATCCGAGCTTGTCTGGCGCTTTGAAAGCGATGATCTGGAGCGGGCGAAGCTGGACGACGCCGATGCAGCCTATACCCATGTGTTTGACGGCATCGTCCCGCCGGCCGGGTCGGGCGAGCTTCCGGACGGGCAGTACCGAGTGTTGCTGTACGGTCGCGATCAGGCTGCCGTTGAACAGCGCGCACCGCTGCGGGTGCCGCCGGCTGCGGAGCGCAGGGAGCTTGATATGCCGCAGCTCGTTGCGCTGGACGGGCGAGTTGAGCTCAGCTTCCCCACCGGCACTGAGCGGATTCTGGTTCGCGCCTATGATGAGGAAGGGCGATTTGTGGCAGCGGTGCCGGTAGAGGATGGGGAGATGGACGAGGCAGATATCGAGGAGCTGGTCGAGCTCGGCAGTAAGGTCGGAGCCGACCGTCGCTCAGCGGCAGGATCGTTGCTCGTCTTCGCCCATATGGCCGACAGCGATCTGGTGCTCGTTGGTCCGGGTCGAGTGCCGGAGCCGTAGCAGGGTTCAGTCTTTGCCTCGGGGCTCAGCGGTGAACCGGCCGAGCGTCGCTCGAATGGAACCCGCCACGCGCTGCCACAGACCGGGGCGGCCGAAGCGCTTTGAATAGTCCACGGCCGCCTGCTCTACACCGTACTCCGGGTTGCATCCGGCTTTGAGAAAATGCCAGTGCTTCACGATCCAGATATAGAGGTCGCTGTGCGTGCGTCCGGGAAACCTGCTGAGCAGGCGCTCGCGCTGGAGAACCTGGACGATCGGACGATAGACGTTCTCGTACCATGAGCGCACTGCCCGTTCCCACGCGATCTCCTCGGTCTTGTCCTGGTTGATAAAGTACTTGTGACCGTGGATATGCTGGGTAACCTCGTCGTATCGTCCCGGCTCGGTGAACAGCAGGGACTCTTCAGGTATGAGCTGATCGAAGCGCGTCTCTTCCAGGAACCGCTTACGCTCGTACTCGATGACAGCCCGACGCAGGTTTTCGCGAGTCATGGTGGTGGGAAGCTGAACTTCACTGGTCAGCGAGGTGACCTCGGCGTCAATCGCATACACGCCCTGAGCTTTGGCGACCGAAACGCGGTGATTGCCGTCGCGTACGAAATATACGCCTCCGATCTCGTATAACCTGATCGGCGGCAGGATGATGTCCTTGATATAGGCTTTGTCGACGTTGGTCCACCGACCGCGCAGGTGCTCGCGTTTCGGCAGGAAGCCGCGGTTGAAGTCCTGATAGCGACCCTCGCTTCCCACGATCTTGCCGATTGAAACCGTCTGTAGCCCACGGTAGGTTTCGCTCTTAGGTTTCAGGACTTCCTTCACCTCATTCAGCGAAAGAAGCTCCTGATTGGAAGGCTTCATCAACGACAGAATCCGCGCGATGATCTCCTGCATGCGTGCGCGATTGAAGTCGTCGGCTGCAACCTGATCCAATGCATTGTTCATAATTCAGCTTCCTGCGCTCAGTTCAAGAACGTAATGATCGTACACGTTGATGATAGTGGTGTCCTGGTACAGGGTAGTTCGCGGCGCATTACGATCGTAGAGATGGATATGACCGTGCAGCAGATAGCGCGGACGGAACCAGCGCATGAACCACAGGAAGCTCGTGAACCCGGCGTGGCATTTGTCCGCGCCGTCCTGTAGCCCGTGCGGTGCCGCGTGAGTCACCAGAATATCGAGATACCGTCCGTGGCGGATCCTATTCCATAGCAGTTTGGGGATCAGTTTCGCGATTCGCAGACGCATCTGGCCTTCAGTGAACTGGTGTGGTCCCCTATTATATCGCGGTGACCCGCCGAGTCCTGCAATCAGAAGGCCTTTGGTGCGCACCACCCGCTCCTCGGCGCAGGTGGAGCCGTAGCGGTTGCGCATGTGGTGTGCTGCGCTGTTGACATCCTCCAACGGTAGGTGCCGCGACGGGCAGAACACCGAGATCTCCTCGTTGTTGTGGTTGCCGAATACGAACACAACCGGTGTGTTCAATGAGCTTGCGATAAAACCGAGGTAGCGCATCGGCAGATCGCCGGCGCTGATCACGAGGTCAATGTCATGGAATCGCTGTTTGACCTGCGTGCTGTAGACGAGCGGGTCTATGTGGTCTGCGACGCAGAGGATCTTCACCACTCAATTTCCTTCAACAGCTCCTGTAGCTTGTCGCGATTGACGAGGTGGATCGGGCGCGTCTCGGCAAACTCAACCGCGGTGCGCGAAAAACCAGAGCTCGTGATGATCGTCCCGCGGGTGATGTTCTGCTTCTTCATGTCCTCATGCAGACTGCGTACTCCGGATTCGTCGACCGGGTGCGTGACCCTCAGAAAACGCAACAGCTGGGGCATCTTGCGCGCATTCCGCCACTTGGACTGGCCTTCTACTGCCCATACCTCGCAACCGTCGCCGTGAACCGAAATATCGCGAACCTGCAGGCCGAGATGTGTTGCTACAGCGCTGCAGATCTCACCGTACTCCTCATCGTGACTGGTCATGTAGTCTTTCATGCGGTCGTCGGTGCGCAGCTCATGGTACTGGCCGAGCTTCTCGGCGGTATCTTTGAAGGTGGGCTTTTTGGCGTAAATCTTTTCCCACTGTTCGACCGCCCGATCGAGACGACGCTGGCGCTCGTAGCACGCTGCCAGAAAGTAACGAGCATGCAAGGTTTCGTTCGTTCCGTCGTCGGTTGAGAGCTTGAGCGCGCGCTCTAGCTCGGACGAGGCGGCGTCGAGATTCTTCATGCTGATGTACACCGCGCCGCGCTCGACCAGCGCCCGCACGCGGAAGCGCTCATCGCGTGAGGCCTTCTCAAAGGAGCCGAGGGCCGCGGTGAACTCTTTGAACTCCTTCTGGATTTTGCCCATGAAATAGCGCGCCTCAGGATTCTCGGGCTGCAGCTTGAGAGCTGCCTCCAGCTCAGCGCGCGCATCGATTGTCTTTTGTGAGCGATAGTACAGCGTCCCGAGCCGCAGGTGCGCGTCGTGATTACGCGGGTCAAGCTCGACGGCCTTGCGATAGAGAGCCATCGCCTTGCTGCTGCGGTTGCGTTCCTCGAATAGCTGCGCCGCGGCGACGTAGTGTTCGGCGTTTCCCGGTTCCTTTTTCAGCAGCAAGAGGTATTCTTTGAGCGCTTCTTCAGGTTGATTGAATTTCGAGTACAGCTCTGCTATCTTCTTTCTGAAGGGGACTTCTTTTACGTACCCCTCGAAATGGCCGATCTGATTGACGGTTTGGAACTCGATCAGGGCGAGTTCCGGTTTGTTCTCGGCCAGGTACGCAAGCCCCAAGAGGTAACGGGCTTGGGTGTTGCGGGTGTCCTTGGCAAGCACCCGTTTAGCGGCTCGGATTGCTGCCGAGGACTTGTTCTGTTTCAACAACCCCGCGATCGAAGCCACGCGCCGCGGTGCAAGCAGTGCTTTTGCCAGTAGAAGGCTAACGATTATCACTGCGGCACCGAGGATAATAATAGTTATGATGAGCCCCATGAAACGCTTTCAAGCTCCACAGCCGAGATTCCGAGGCAAGAGTAATCGCTTTATCCCCCTGTGTCAATTTGCCCGTCAGCGCGGTTGCGGCCGGGCGGCAGGCGGTCGCCGCGCGCGGGCCGCGTTGGTGTTCGCGGCGGTAGCGGTGTTGAGCGCTGTCCTGGCAGTTCCCGCAGTGTTTGCCGAAGACTCGGCGCTTAGCCGGGGAGAGAAGCTCTACATCAACAACGAGCCGGAGCGCGCGGTGCGCTGGCTGGAACAGGCGCTTGAAGAGGAGCCGGATAACCCAGAGGTGTATCTGTACCTTGGGGTGGTGTACGAGCAGCTTGGCCTGTTCGAGCGCGCGATCGAGACTATGACGGATGGGCTCGAGGTCTCCGG
>PUPD01000222.1 GCA_003552985.1 Spirochaetaceae bacterium | reverse complement strand
CGGCTCATCTTGAAGACATTCAGGAGAGCTGGCCGATCTACGTCCCGCGAGATGTCCCGGTTGAGATCAGACGAGAGATTCGTGAGGCTTTCGAGTGGGCTGTAGAGCAAGACTCGGTGCACGAGTTTGCCGAAGAGCAAGGTCTTATGGTTTCGGGCGTAACCGGCGAGGAAGCGGACCGTATGATGTCGTTTATCGAATCGAATGTCGGTTGGGCGCTGTACGACGCCGACATCGCGGAGATCCACCCGGAAGACGCGGGTATACCGCGACCGGAGGACTGGGAGTGGCCGCCAGAGGACTGGGACGCGGAGTATTAAGCGTCCTGTTGGCCGTCGTGCTGTAAACTGACAGCTTCATGGGGCCGGGCCCGCTTTCGCTCTCCGGAGGGGCGATCGGGCCCGTAGGCTCCATCGAGAGTCTCGGTATTCCGGAGGCGTAATCGATGAACGAAGAAAAACGCAATAGCACCGACTTCGCGAGCCAAGGAGATGCTCCGGCCCCTCAGGAAAAGGATGTGGCCGCGGCCGACGTGGTGTTTCCGGCCATCGTTATGATTCTGTCGGTACTGGCGTTCTACCATGCGTACGGAATGCGGGTACCACAGACGATGCTGGATGCCCCCGGTCTGTTTCCGATGGTCATGTCGTCTTTGATCTTCCTGACGGCGGTCGTGGTATTCGTCAATGGGATACGAAACCGCGGGTGGCAGAAGCTCAAGCGATTCTGGAGTCAGGACGGCGCCATCAAAGGCAATGTCATGCTCATTCGAGCTCTGGTAATAAGTGCTCTGATGCTTCTTTACGTCTACGTGCTGATCCCTGAGTTGCCTTACTTCGTTGCGAGTTTCGTCTTTCTCATAGCGTTGATGCTGTTCTTACGTTCGACCAAAATCATCTACATCGTGGTGATCGCTGCAGTTGCGTCCTACGCGATCTATTATTTGTTCCGGCACGCGCTCAATATACCGCTGCCGTAAACCGGGCAGATAGGAAGGGAACTTCATGGAAGCATTGCTACAGCGTCTTGCTGCCGAGTGGGCATTAGTGACCGGCGTTGCAGGTAACGTCTTCGCACCGCAGGTCTTGATGCTGGTTCTTCTAGGGACCTTCTTGGGGATTCTGGTCGGGACCATTCCAGGGCTGACGGCAACAATGACCCTGGCTCTGCTGGTGGGTCTTACCTACGGTCTAGGATTCAACAGTGCGATCGCGATGTTGATCGGGATTTTTGTGGGAGCGATCTACGGGGGGTGTATCGCGTCGATCATGATCAATATCCCGGGCACTCCTTCGGCGGCGGCTGCCGCACTGGATGGCTTCCCCCTGGCTAAGCAGGGAAAGGGCGGACTTGCGATTGGGGTAGGCACGCTCACCTCGTTCTTCGGTATGCTGTTCGGGATACTGTGCATGATCCTGATTACTCCTTTGGTGTTGAGGCTAGCCCTGATGATGGGGGCTTGGGAGTTCTTCTTGCTCGCAATCCTCGGTATCACCCTGTGCGGCACCCTCTCGAGTCAGGAAACCGCTATCAAGGGGTGGATGGTCGGGTTTCTCGGCCTGTTTATCACGACCGTAGGGTTAGACCCAATCTACGCGACCCCTAGGTTTACTTTCGGGCATGTACAGCTGATGGGAGGTATTGCGCTGGTCCCTGCGCTGATTGGTGCGTTCGGCATATCCGAAGTGTTGATGGTGTTAAAGGAACAGGTACCGTACGAGATCACAATGCGCACGGGGAAAATTATCCCCGGGATGAAACAGACCCTTCGCCTGCTGCCGACCGCGATACGCTCAGGAATCATCGGAGTATTCGTTGGAGCCGTGCCCGGTGCCGGCGAGGATATCTCGGCCTGGGTCTCGTACGGCATTGCTAAAAAGCGATCCAAGCATGAAGAACAGTTCGGCAAAGGCAGTTACGAAGGTATAGCCGCCGCCGAGACCGGCAATAACGCCGCGATCTCGGGAACGTTGATCCCCATTATTACGCTTGCTATTCCGGGAAGCGGTGCATCCGCTATGATCCTCGCGGCGATGATCATCCATGGCATTCGTCCCGGGCCGATGTTGCCGCTGGAGCACCCCGGGTTTACGTACCATCTCGCGTTACTGCTGGTGATAGCGTCGGTGGCGATGCTCATCTTTGGTCTGGCGCTCGCCAAGGGCCTAGTTTATCTCTTAACCGCACCGCGCCAAATTCTGATGCCGATCATTGTGGTCGTCTGCGCAATCGGCGCGTACGCGTCCAGTTTTCGCGCCTTCGACATAAGGGTCATGGTTCTGATCGGCATAGTCTGCTACGTCCTGCGCGAGATGAAGTATCCAATCGCTCCGCTGGCGCTTGGCGTGGTATTGGGCCCGATGGCCGACTCAGAGTTCCGTCGAGCCATGCTCAGTTCGCGGGGTGATCTTACAGCTGTGTTCTCTCGACCAATTGCGCTCGTTATCCTTCTCGTAATTGTGCTCACGCTCTTGCTGTCTTCCGGGGTGGTCATGGACAAGATCCGCGCGGCCGCGCGGAGCGTGCGCCGGAAGAGGGCGCGGCCCTGATCGCGACGCCGAAATTGACGGTGTCGCCGGTTCAGCTTGTACTCACTTGCTCGCGGAACTTCTCGACCTCCCAGCTGAGGATGAAGGCCTCCTGGTCGGGGGGCATGTGCTGCACGCCGCCGAAGCTCTCGGTGTAACGCAAGACCTTGAGCGCATCGAGGAAGAGAAGCTCGGCGAGGCGGGTCTTCTTTTCGTTAGTGCCGACCGCCACTGCGCCCCGACCATGGTCGTTGCCCGCGAACAGCACCACCTTCGGCAGCACGCCCTCAGCCGCAAGGTAGCTTCGTACTGCGGAGTGGATTGCGGTGGCGAGGTTCTCCCCCTCGGCTGCGTGCACGATGCACGGCCGGTGACCGCTGTAGACGATGTGGTCCGGGCTCAATGACCCGTTGAGGGCCTGCAGGGCACCGGTGTCGGTAACCCGTGCTTCGAGCTCGGGGCAGGTAAATGCCCGTGTGACCGGAGCAGGCCCGGCGGCTGCTTCGGCTATGGCGCGAGCAACGGCCGAGCGCGGCTCCTCGAGCTCGGCGGGATCGTTCTTCAGAGGCTCCATCTGAGGGTGGCTTGTAATAACCTCGTCGAGCGTGCTGATCACTTCGCTGTTGAGGCTGCGAATCTCCTCCGATGTCTCTCCGACGACCACAAGCCCGTGGTTCTGCATGATGAGAATCGGCGGATAAGCCCCGTCTAGTTGCTTACGCCGGGTTTCGACGAGGTCGTAGATCGTGCGCGCGAGGATGTATCCGGGGTTCACTGTGGGAATCCAGAGCGCACGGTCGCCGAAGAGCTTCTGAGTCAGCGCTTCGCCGTGGGCGGCGCAGGTGAGCCCGTTGACCTTGGTCGGGTGCGTGTGAAACACGATGCGGTGGGGAAACAGCGCGTGCATCAGGGTCTCCACGCTGGGCCGCTTGTGCTGCTCCGAAGCGGCGCGCGTGGCCATCAAATCGGCAAGCGCATGTCGCTCGCGCTCGTCCGGATCCTGGGGGTAGGTAGTCTCCCAGATCGCGTTCAGTTGCTTGCGATCCATCTTCACGAACTGCTCGGGGGTGATCTCGGCGAGCGTGGTCCCGGATGCTTTGACCCACATCCACTCACGGGTCTTGATCGAGGTGTTCCCGCCGCCGGCGATGACCCAGTCGTGGCCGACCCCGTATTCGCGTGAGAGCGCTACAATCTCGTCGAGCTCAGAAAGCTGCTTGTCTGATCGGTGCATGCTGCGACCTTATCCGGAAATGCGCCCCTTTGAAAAGCTAGCCGTTTGCCGAGCTGTGGTACAGCCTATGGCAGTCTCAGCATCCCGAGGTCTGCCTACCGGTCGACGGCGAGTCCGTCTATCGCGTCTCGGATCGCCCGGATATGGTCGGCCGTTGTGCCGCAGCAGCCTCCTATGACGTTCGCGCCGGCTCCCGCTATGTCCGGCACAAGTGAGGCCATGAACTCCGGGGTATCCGGGTATCGGCTCACGCCTTCCTCGAGTATCGGCATACCGGCGTTGGCGTGCACCAGAATCGGCGCTTCGGGGAGCGCCGCCCGAATGCGTTTCACGATGTCGATCATGCGCTCGAAACCGTTGCCGCAGTTGGTGCCGACGATGTCCGCCCCGGCTTCGCGCATTGCAGAGGCGGCATCCTCGGGAGTCACCCCCATCATCGTCCTGTAGTCGCCTCCTACGGTTCTGTCGAAGGTGAAGGTGGCAACGACCTCCAGGTTCGTGTTCTCTTTGGCCGCCCGCACTGCGAGTCGCGCTTCGCCGATATCGCTCATGGTTTCGACACAGACCGCGTCAGCGCCGCCCTGTTCGAGCGCGACGACCTGTTCGCCGAACGCCTCGTATAACTCCTCTTCGGTTACGTCGCCCATCACCAGCATCTTACCAGTCGGCCCCACCGAGCCGAGAACCCAGCGCTCGTCGCCGGCTGCCTCTCTCGAGATTTCCGCGGCGCGGCGGTTGAGCTCGCTCGAACGGTCTTGCAAACCGTATCGGGAAAGCTTGAAGCTGCTGCCGCCGAAGCTGTTGGTTTTTACCATCTCGGCACCGGCGGCAAGGTACTGCTCAGCAACTCGCCGGACTTCCTCCGGCCGGTCCAGGTTCCAGAGCTCCGGGCACTCTGCGGAGCCCAGCCCGGCAGCCTGAAGCAGGGTTCCCCACGCCCCGTCGGACGCAAGAATACGGCCGG
>PUPD01000182.1 GCA_003552985.1 Spirochaetaceae bacterium | reverse complement strand
TGGCTGCGCTGCCGTCTGTAGCCGTCACTTTCCGGCCTGTCAGCTTCTGAAACAGCGCTTCGGCAGCCATCGCCGAAAGAACACCGGTCACGATCAACAGCAGTGCCTGCAGACGATAGGCATAGAGAGAATACAGCGCAGCAGGCGCGAGCGCCATTAGCATAAAGTACATCATCTTCATCAGGAGCACCTCATTACGTTTCTATAACCGCCATTGTGGCTGAGAGGTTCACTCAGCTAATCGCCAACTTTAGCGTAACGTCCTGGTGATGTAAAGTACCGAGCCTCGCCCTTGCGCAATGCCGAACTCCGGCGTATCATTTCTTACTGGAGCGCTAAGCGCCTATGCGTGTGGGAAGGATCGCTCTTACAGTGGCAGGTGGAACCGTTGCGGTGGTGGGGCTCTGCGCCGTCGTCCTCATACTACTGATCCGCAGCTCCTTTCCGAATATCACCGGCGAGCGTCTGCTGCCCGGACTCGAAACCGAGGTCCGAATCTCACGCGATGAGCACGGTGTTGCGCATATTGCGGCCGAAACGCTCGAAGACCTGGTCTTTGCACAGGGCTACCTCCACGCGAGCGAGCGCCTATGGCAGATGGAGTTTCAGCGCCGAGTGGTCGCCGGGAGGCTCGCCGAATGGTTCGGCTCGGACCTCATCGAGGCGGACACGCTCCTGCGGCGTATAGATCTCGCCGGGGTCGCCGAGCGTGTCGTGGAGTCGGCCGACCCGGTCACCCGCCTGCTCATCCAGCGCTACGCGGAGGGTGTCAACGCGTTTCTCGAGCGCGGACCGCGGCCTCTGGAGCTCAGGCTTCTGCGCCATCATCCGGAGCCGTGGTCGGCATATGACGTTGGAGCCGTGCCGGCGCTCATGGCGTTCGATCTTGGTCAGAACTGGGAAGCCGAGCTCGTACGGCAGCGGATGATCGAACAGGTGGGGACGCAGATGGTCGCCGAGATTCTCCCGCCGTACGAATACCGCGGGCCGGCCGTCCGGCGGGGAGAGAACACCCGCCCTCCGTCCTCCGAAACCCAACTGGAAGCGCCGGACCTTGCGCCGGACTCACGGTCAGCCGGAAACGCTGCGCCCGCACCGGCACCGGGCGCCGCGCCGCCTGAAGTCCTGTCGCAGCTCAGGGCCGTACGCGACCTTGCAAGACTTGGTCCGATTCCGCGAACCGGCAGCAACAGCTGGGTAGTGTCGGGAGACCGAACCGCGGACGGGGTTCCTCATCTGGCTAACGACGTGCACTTATCGCTTGGGTTGCCCTCGGTGTGGTACGAGCTGGAGCTCGAGGTTCCCGGCAACCTGTGGGTGCGCGGGTTCTCGATTCCGGGCACACCGTTGGTTGCGGTCGGCCATAACCGGCAGCTCGCGTGGGGCCTTACGAACACCGGAGACACGCAGGATCTATATCTTGAGCGCCGCCATCCGGACAATCGGGAGCTTTTCGAGCACGACGAACGCTGGTATCGGGCCGAATTGCGCGAGGAGCGGATGAAGGTGGCCGGCGGCGACCCTGAGAAGGTCACACTCGTGGAGACCCGCAACGGACGGCTGATCGAAGATGATCCACCGTTATCGCTGGCTTGGACGGCTTATCAGACGGAGGCGAGCATCTTCGATGCGGTGCTCGGCATGGCGCAGGCCGAGAACTGGACTGAGTTCCGCGGGGCTCTGCGGAGTTGGACGCTTCCGGCACAAAACGTGGTGTACGCCGACCGTGAAGGTACAATCGCGTTTCGAACCGCCGGACTGATTCCACGCCGACCCGCGAGCGCAACACAGGTCGCCGACAGGATGCAGGCCGCTGGTAACGTGGGAGGCGCAGCTGAGCCCCCTGCACCAAGAATGGGACTTATACCCCGTCGCGGCTGGAGGTCCGCAGATGCCTCTCCGGGTGTGCTCAGCTTCGATGAGCTTCCGGAACTCGTGAACCCGGCCCAGGGCTACCTTGCGACCGCAAACCACCGCGTGGTCGAACCGCCGTATCCGCATACGATTACCGCCGACCCACAACCCCCGGCACGGATGCGGCGCATCGTAGCGCAACTCGAGGCGGATGATTCAATCGCTATTGAACGCTCCATGGAGATGCAGACCGATTGGTACAACCAGCACGCTGCCGACCGCCTGCCTCGGTTTCTGCAGGCGCTCGATGGCCATGAGCTCTCAGCCCCCGGGCGAGCCGCAAAGGCCGAGCTGCACCGCTGGCTCGAACGTCCGGCCAACGCTCCCGAGCGGGCCGGGCCACTCATCTTCTCAACCTGGCACTACACTGCGATGCGCGCAGCGTTCGCGCCTCATCTGGGGGATGAGCTCTATCAAGAGTTTATCGCGGTGCGTGACCTCGCGTACAACAGCTTCGAAGCCGTGCTCGAACGCGAGCACACCGGCTGGACCGCCCGCGGCGTAGACCGCGTGCTCCGCATTGCGTTTGATGCCGCCGTTGACGAGCTCGTCGAACGCCACGGGCCGAACGTGGAGTCGTGGCGCTGGGACGCGGCGCAGACGATCGAGCTCGAGCACGTACTCGGTGAGATGGCGTTGCTGCGACCGCTCTTCAATCGCGGCCCGTACGCTTACGGCGGCGGCCAGATGACGGTGGGGCGGGCTTCCTACTCACTTGAGCACCCGTTCAAGGTCATAGGGGGCGCCGTCAACCGCAGCGTCCTCCGCCTGGGAAGAGACGGTATCGAGGCGTGGGTGTCGCATTTCGCAGGACAGAGCGGACACGTCGGGAACCGCTGGTATGCCGACCAGTTTGAGCAGTGGCGCAGCGGCGAATACCGTCGGGTTCGTCACCTCGCCGGGGATGATCCGCCCCCGTTGTGGAGAAAACACCTGCGGCCGCGCTGAGCCGGGCCGGTACGGAGGAGACGTGTAATGGTGGAGGCGTACGATATCAATGCCCGCAGCAAAGGGGCGGAGCAGTCCGGAATATGTCATTTCGAACAGGATCTCGCCGACGAGGCCGGCCGATCAATATACCGGCAGGTCTGGTATCCGGCTTCAGAACCGCTGCAAGCGAGCCTGCTCGTCGTTCACGGTCTCGGTGAACACTCGGGGCGATACCTCAACGTCGTCCGGCACCTCGTACCACGCGGCTATGCGGTGTGTGCTTTCGACCTGCCGGGACACGGTCGATCGAGCGGAACTCGGGAGCACGTGGAAAGTTTCGCAGACTACACCCGTACACTGGCGATGCTCTGTCGGCTGGTGAGAGAGGAGCAGCCGTGGTTGCCGCTCATTCTGATTGGCCACAGTATGGGTGGTCTTGTCGCGCTCCTGCACCTGATTGAAGACCAGGCACCGATATCCGGCGCGGTGCTCTCGGCACCGGCGATCACGGTGGGCAAGCAAGTGTCACGCATTACGCTCATTGTCGGCAGGCTTCTCTCGGTGCTGGCTTCGAAAACGCGGATGGTGAATCCCGTCGACGCAGGTGGAATCTCCCGCGACCCCGAAGTCGTTGAGCGTTATCTCGATGACCCGTTGGTATACCGCGGCAAGGTGACCGCAAGGCTCGGGACCGAGCTTCTGGAGGCTATGCTGTTCGCGGCAACCGCAGCTTCGCACGTCACGATCCCACTCCTGCTCCTGCAGGGCAGCGCCGACCGCGTCGTCAATCCGGACGGTGCGCGACTGGTATTCAACGCAACGCAATCCCAGGACAAGACGCTCAAGATCTACGACGGTCTATACCATGAGGTTTTCAACGAACCCGAACACCCCAAAGTCCTCGCGGACGTAGCGGCGTGGATTCGCACGCGGCTGCCCCGGATGCGCTCCGGCGGGGCGGGCACAACCGGGGCGGGCACAACCGGGGCGGGCACCGCCGGAACACGCTCGCTATCCGATATAAACAGCGCTGAGGAGGCGGAGGTTTAGATAGCGGTGCCGGCCCCGGCGGCCGCGCCGGCCAAGCGGTCCACCGCTTCGCGCGCCGAACGGATACAGTCCGGAATGCCCACCCCGTAGAGCGCCGAGCCGGCGAGCACCAGCCCGGGTTGCTCTTGCAACCGCCGCTCAATCTCGGCGCGGCGCTCCAGGTGACCGAGGCTGTAGTTGGCCACGCCGTAATCCCAGCGCCACACCTCAGCCAGGCGGGGCTCCCCGTGGGCACCGAGGGCCTGCCGCAGCTCCGCGAGCGCCGTCTCGACCAGCTGCCGATCGCTGAGGCCGTCAAGCGCGCCGGAGTCGCTGCGGCCTGCACCGTCCGCGGAGATATCCCCGCCGGCCGCTACCGCAGGTGCCATGAACACCCGTAGAAGCTCATAGCCCTGCGGCGCACGCCCGGGCCATTTGCGTGAGGACCAGGTGCAGGCTGTCACCAGGCCTCCTTCCCCGCGCGGAACCAGATACCCCGACCCTGCGAGACCCGCCCCGACCGCTTCCGTAGGCAGCGCCACAAAGACCGCCGCAGCGCGTGAGTAGGTCGTCGCCGCCAATAGCTCTGCAAGTCCGGAATCGATTGACGAGATCACCTGCGAAGCCGCGTAGGCCGGTAGCGCGCAGATCACCGCATCGGCTTCGACGCTGCCGCCGCCGGCGCACTGCACCCGCCACCGGGGGCGTCCGGCTGTTGCCGCCCCTGACCCCGTGTTCGCACTCTGGGCGCGTCCACCGTGCGCAATGCCGCCGACTCCGCTGTTGAGCTCGAGCCGGCAGCCGTCGCCACCGAGTATTCCGGCGGTCAGCGGCTCGGCCAGGTAGCGGTACATCTCGGCACCGAAGTGTCTGCTGAAAAAAGCCTCGATGCTTTCATCGTCCTCATCGTTCCGGCCCGACAACCGCCCGCGCCCGGTTGCAGCGGTGTCCGGCCCGCGGAACACTCGCGAAGCCCCGGCTTCCGAAAGCAAGCCGGAAGCCCGCAGCTCGCTCTCGCCAAGCGGCACGAACATCCGCATTGAAGCCGGCAGCCGGCGCAGTGCGCCGTTGCGCCGCATGTAGACCGCGCGGCCCTCGGGACTCCGCGCAACCAGGCGCCGCTCGAGTCCGAGGCTGCGGCAGAGCTCGAGCCCCGCCGGCTTTCGGGTCAGGAGCGCATCCGGGCCGAGATCCAAGACGAAACCGTCCTTCGCGGCCGTGCGCACCGTACCGCCGAAGCGCTCCGAAGCCTCGAGCAGCACGACCTCAGCATCAGGGTATGCGCGGCGGGCGTAGAATGCCGCCGCCAGACCGCTTACGCCGCCGCCGAGCACCGCGAGCCGCGTCGCGGCCCGCCCACCCCGCTTCGACCGAGTCACAGCCACGGCGCCGCCTGTTCGCTCACCGCCTCAGCAAGCGCGTCGATAAACAACGAGCTGTCGTTCAGCGCCGGGGGACGTTCAACTCGAACACCGTGCTCCTCCGCCGCCTCACGGGCCTCGATATCGATGTCGAACAGGATCTCAACGTGATCCGAGACGAACCCAATCGGCTGCACCAGCACGTTCCGCACCCCGGACCGTGCGAGCTCTTCCAGATGATCGGGCAGGTCTGGTCCCAGCCATGGCTCGGAACTCTTGCCCGCGCTCTGATAACTCCAGCTCCACCGTTCAGCCGCAATGCCGGCTTTCCGAGCCAGGAGGGCGGCTGTCTCGCGCAGTTGCCAGTCATACGGGTCTCCGGCGGACAGGATACGCTTCGGCAGACTGTGCGCGCTCCAGATCACATGTACCCGGGTGCGCTCCTCTTCAGGCCACAGCGCGAGCCCTTGCTGCAGGCGTTCGTGCAGGGCCTCGAGATAATGACGGTTGTCGTGATAGCTGTCGACATGGCGAAACTCGATTGCGCCCTCGGCGCGGTGCATCTCGAGTCCGTCGGCGATCTTCTGCTGATAGCGGCGAACGCTCATCTCACTGTAATGCGGCGCCAAAACGATACTCACCGCGCGCGCGATCCCGTCGTCCACCATCTGCGCGACCACGTCCTCGATCCAGGGTGCCCAGTGCCGCATACCCAGATACACCGTGAAGCGTTCCCGGCCGAGCCGCTCCTGCAGCATCACGGCCTGGCGCTCGCTGATCTCGAGCAACGGAGACGAGCCGCCGATACGACGGTAGTTCTCGGTGATCTCGGCCAACACTTCGGGACTGGTGGGGCGCCCGCTACGGATATCGGCGAGATAGCCGGGGATCTCTTGGAGCGACGCCGGGCCGCCGTATGCCATCACCAGGACACCGATTGTGCTCATGGGCCTTCCTCCGTGCGCGCTTGCGGCTGCTTGTGCGTCTCGGACGTGCTGTAGCGCTGCACGTAATCCACCAGTCGTTTCACGTTGTCGACCGGCGTTCCCGGCAGCAGCCCCTGGCCCAGGTTGAAGATGTACCCCGGCTCCTCGCCGGCCTTTGCAAGCACCGTATCGATATGCGCCCGCAGCTCTCGCCAGGGAGCGAGCATCGCGACCGGATCGAGGTTCCCTTGAATAGGCCGCCCCCTTCCAACCCGCCGGCGCGCCTCGTCGAGCGCAATCCGCCAATCGACGCTCAGAACATCGCCGCCGCTCGCCGCAACCGTCTCGAGGTAGGCACCGGTCCCTCCGCTGTAGTGGATGACCGGAACCTCACGTTTCGCGAGCGCCGCGAACAACACACGGTTGTACGGCGCTACGTAGCGCTCGTAGTCGTCCGGCCCGAGCGCGAGGCCCACGAACGAATCGAATACCTGCAATGCATCGGCACCTGCATCTACCTGCCGCAACAGGTAGTCGCTCTGAACCGTTACCAGCTTGGTCATGAGTCGCTTCCAGGCGGAAGGCTCACGATACATGAGCGCTTTCACGCGCGCGTAGCTGCGCGACCCCCCGCCCTCTACGGCGTAACTGGCGAGCGTAAACGGAGCACCGGCAAAGCCGATCAACGGCGTCCCCCGGCCTTTGAGCTCGTGCTTAACGAGCCGAATTGCTTCCAGGCTCGGCGCCATGATCTCGGCAGCCGGTGGAGCGGCAAGCAGATCGATATCGTAGCTTCGCTCAATCGGGTTACCGATCACCGGACCTTTGCCCGACGCGAACGAAAGTTCCAACCCCATGCCTTCTAGCGGGGGGAGGATATCCGAAAAGATGATCGCGGCATCGAGCTCAAACTCCGCCAACGGCTGTAGGGTAACCTGAGCCGCCAGTTCCGGCGTGCGTATCATCGTCAACAGGTCGTACGAACGGCGCAGTTCGCGGTAGGTCGGCAGATAACGGCCGGCCTGCCGCATCAGCCACACCGGGATGCGCGCGGTGGGAAGCCCGCGGCACGCGTTTAGAAAGACCACATCGGTGTTCATGGGCTGACGCTCCGGTGAAGAACCTTGCCCACGAAGAACGGTCCGAGCCGCTCTAAGAACTCGGCGGTGTGGCGTGTCTTGCGCATCGTCTGCACGATGAGCGAGAGGCGATGTAGGGACGGGCCCACGAGCCCGAGCAGAAAGTCGTTGTCGTCCCGGTCGATCCCTTGGCAGGCGAGCCGGATGTCCACGCCGTAACCGTGCTTACCGAACGCCGCTCCGAGCCTGCCGTGCTCGCCCGCGTACCGCAGCCTTTCCTCGTCGAGTCGGCCTCGAAAGACCAGCAGCTGCATATACAGCCGCCGGTCGACCTCCACCTGATTGCCGTCCCGGTCCCTGCCGCGCTCTCCCGGCGGCGGAACAGGAATGCTCGTCGGTTCTGCCATTGTGGCGCCTCCCGAATGAAAGCCGATATCGCATAACCATGGCCCGTACCGCCGAGGCGCACAGTCTATCAGTCTGTTCTCTGCGATCACCCTGTTGCATGCGGCGGTTGCTCCGCCCTGAGCTGCTCGGCGGCCTGCACCAGCCCTTCATCGGTGTGAACCTGAGCAACGCGGTGAACCGGCAAGCCCGCGGCGCGCGCGGCTTCGGCGGCAGACGGTCCGATGCACAGGATCCGGGTAGTTGCGAGCGAGCCTTGCCCGAGCTCCAGACCCAGCCGCTCGAGGGCGCCCGCGAACGCCTGCGCTCCCGTACCGCTCGTGAGCATGACGAGATCGGGGGCTGCGCCGAGCGCACTCGCCAGCGCCGCGAGATCGGCTGTAGCTTCGGTCCGATATACCACGACCCGTTCGACCAGAGCACCCGCCGCCGTAAGCCGGCGTTCCAGTCTGCGACCGGCAGCCTGTCCCTGCGGCAAGAGAACGCGACGCCCTTCGAGAGCCCCGAGCTCCTCCACTAGGTGCTCGCCGGTGTGAACCTTCGCGACCAGCGCCGGCACAACGCCGCGTTCGCGCAAGGCCGCGGCCGTCGCGGGCCCCACCGCAGCCGCCCGTTTGCCCGGCAACCCCGCTGCCGGCGAGGCTTCGGGGGCAAGCTCGTCGAGGAGCACTCGCACGGTGTTGGCGCTGGTAAAGACGACCCAGTCGTAGCGTTCGAGGTGTTGCAGGGCTTCGATAGCGGTCTCGCAGCGCTCGGTGATAATCTGCGTCAGAGGTACCACCTGCACCTGCGCTGCGCGCCGGCGTAACTCCCGCGCCAGCCGGCCGCTCTGAGCCTGCGGGCGGGTTACCAGCACGCGCATACCGCGGAGCGTTCCCCCGCCACCAACCGGCGAGCTCAATCCGGAGAGCAACTCGCCGGCACCTTGGGCAAGCGCCCGCTCGGCTGCTCGACGCCCCACGGTCGTTGAATCGCTCCCCTGTTCCTGCACGCGCACCGCCCGGCTTCCGTCCGGACTCAGCACCACTCCCTGCAGTCGCAGCCGATATCCCGCGCCGGCGGGCTCGGCCTCGGCATACGCGCCCACCGGACTCGAACATCCGCCACCAAGCCCCTCAAGAAAGGCGCGTTCGCAGGTTACCGCCGCCCGGCACAGCTCGTCGTCGAGCACGCCGAGGAGCCGGACCAGCGGGGCGTTATCGGCGAGACACTGAACCGCCAGCGCGCCCTGCCCCGGCGCCGGTAGCATCGTACCCCAGGCCAGCCGTTCGCTGATCACCTCCTCGCGCTGCAGACGAAGAAGCCCGGCCGCTGCGAGCACTGTTGCGCCGAACGCTCCCTCGGTCACCTTTTTGATCCGCGTTTCGACGTTGCCTCGAATTGGGGCGACCACCAGATCGGGACGCGCCGCGAGAAGCTGGGCGCTACGCCGAACACTGCTGCTCCCGACCCGAGCGCCGCGCGGCAGCTCCTGCAGAGTCTCCCCGTGGGCGGCAACAAGCACGTCGCCCGCATCAACACGGTCGAGGATTGCGGCGAGGCGCAGATCCGCCGGCCCTTGCACCGGAAGATCCTTCAAAGAGTGCACCGCCGCGTCGATCCGGCGCTCGCGAAGCGCCTGCTCGAGATCGGCCGTAAACAGCCCTTTGCCGCCGAGCTCGGGAAGCGGAGTAGTGCGGTCACGATCTCCGGCAGTACCGAGCGCGGCAAGCTCGATCTCGACCCCCGGCGCGTGCGACCTGAGCAGAGTGGCCACGCGTTCGGTCTGGAGCCGTGCCAGGGCGGAGCGGCGGGTCCCGAGTACTATGCGCCGAGGTAATGCGTTCTCTCGCGAGCTCATACGTCCTTCAAAGGGGGCTCTGCCGGCGCGAAACGGGCGCCGCACCCTCACGACAACATCCGGATCGTACCATGGTCGCTGCTTGATTTACAATCAAATTGGTCAACTAAAACTTGAAATGCTCGATATCGATCATCACGAACGCGACACCGGAGTTTTCGCGCTGCGCTCGCCGCAGCGCCCAGCAAGCCTCGTTGCGGTCGCTACGGACCTGCAGCAGATTGCTCATCTCGGTGAGCTGCTCGAGCACACCGTCGCCGGCCCCGGCCTCCGCCCGCCGCGAGAAATCGAACGCCGCAAAGACCCGCTCCGTCGCAAGCAGTTCCGCAACCTTCGCTGCCGCGGATGCGCTTAACTGAGTGCCTGTATTATCGTTGCCGTTGTCGCTATTCAAACTCATCTGTAAACAGAAAGTGAGAGCGATTAAACGGTAGGTGAGACCGTAACGCACTGTCAAGCACCGCCGGACTCCGGGGCTCAGAGTGCGATCGCCGCGAGTACCACGAAACAGAGGGTGACGAGGAAAAGATAGACCTGAAACGGATGCTGATGAGAGAACGCCAGCGCGCGTTCGAGCGCACGCAATCCCCGCCCGCCGATCGTTCGCATCTCGACCAGTAGGGCCGATTCATGATGCTCATGCGGCTTGACGAGGCGCCGTGCAAAATGCCAGACACCGAGTGCAGCCAGCAGCGGAAGCACACTGACCCACAACGAGGAAAGGCTGTAGATGCCGTACGTGGTTCCCGCAACGGCGAGCTGCGGCCTCACGCCGAACAGGATCGAGAAAACCGACAGCACCCCGATTGGGACAAGCATCGTCCACGGCGCCTCATAACGCCCTCGGCCCGAACCGGCTTCGGCCCCGGCATCAGCGTCGGCATCGGCTTCAGCTGCGGCTTCAGCTTCGGGCGCCGTATGATCCCCTGCAGTTCGTTCATCCGGCCGACCGGACTCCGGCTGCGTCGTTCCACGCTCACCGACGAACATGTAGAACGTAAACTTCAGAAACGACAGCGCGGTTCCGATTGCCGCAAGCAGCAGCATGTAGGTAAGCGGCGTATAACCGGTCGCGCTTTTCAGCAACTCCTTACTGGCGTAGCCGGCGAACAGCGGTACGCCGGCGATCGCGGCCGACCCAACCATCGAGCCGAAGAACGTGATCGGCATCCGCCGCACCAGACCGCCGAGACGGGTGAGGTCGTCATGCCCGACGGTGAAGAACACTGCCCCGGCCACCATGAACAGCAATGTCTTGTACACGATGTTGTTGACTGCATGGAACACGCCCGCGGCGATACCGGCCTGTGTCGCGAGAGCCGCCCCTGCCACCATATACCCCACCTGGCTGACGATATGGTAGGAGAGCAGGCGGCGGGCGTTGCTCTGGCGTAGTGCTCCGAGCACGCCGAGAATTGCGGTAGCCCCACCGATGTAAGCCACTACCGGCCCGCCTGCGATGCGTGCGATGGCATACACGCCCATCTTGGTCGTGAAGACCGAGAGCGCAGGCACCGCAAACACCGGCGCCCGCGGATAGGCATCGACAAGCCAGATATGCAGCGGAAAGAACACTGCTTTAATCGCGAACGCCGCCAGGAAGTACGGAACTGCGGAAGGCACAGCACGTGCGAGCTGCAAGCTCCCGGTATCGGTGTACTGTATCGCCATGCCTACGAAGAACAGCGCGGCCGCCGAGATATGAAACCCTATGTACCGGTAGCCGACAGCGGCCCGCTCCGAATCGGCGCGGTGCACGAGCAGGAAGTAGGCCGAGAACGTCAAGAGCTCGAGCCCCACCAGCAGCGTGAAGAAATCACCGGCCAGCGCTGCGAACACCCCGGCAACCACATGAACTCCGGTCTTGAAGGTGAGAGGCAGATCGCGGGCCGGGAGGGTGTACAGCACCGTCAGCAAGCCGACGACCACGAAGCTCGTCACCAGCAACTCATTGACCTCATCGAGCAGTGGATAACGCAGATGGACACCGAGATAGGTATAGACAATCGTCATTGCACGGCCGCCGCCCCAAGAATATTCGAGATGAACGCCTCCTGATCGAGCAACGCGCGTGCGGCCGGCTCCAGAAACGCGGTAGCGAGCTCAGGCAATACCCCCACGATCAGGATCACCGCCGCAAGCAGCACCAGCGGGCCTACGGCACGGAGTCTGCGATCCTCGACCGCACGCCCTGAGAAACTCTCCGGAGCCCACTGCACAGCGCGTGAGAGGAACCGGGTATAGTACATCATCGACAGTGCCGTCCCAACCATCAGCACGAGCACCGCAACTATCTCGGCTTCGGCCAACAGCGAAAGCGCGATCAGCCATTTGCTCGCAAACCCGTTGGTCGGCGGGATTCCGACAATCGCCAGTGCGGCGACGAAGAAAACCCCAACCAGGAGCGGCGCTCGGCGACCGACGCCGTTCATGCGTGAGATGTACGGCGACCCGATTACGGAGCTCATTCCCCGCCCCGACCAAAACAAGGCGACCTTCATGACGAAATGGTTAAACGCGTGGAACAAGCCGGCGGTGACCGCAGCCGTCGTCCCGCCGGCGACGCCGAGCAGGATGTAGCCGACATGCGCGACGCTCGAGAACGCGAGCATGCGCCTGATATCGTCCTGCCACAGCGCGAGCCCGTGCCCCACGATGATGCTCACCATCCCTACTACCAGCAGCACCGAGAGCACGTCATCGAAGGCACCGGCCTGACGACCGAATATTCCGTAACAGATCCGCAGCAGAGCGTACAGGTTTACCTTCATGGTAACACCCGAGAGAAGCGCCGCGGTGGTCCCGCCTGCGGCCGCGTAGGCGAACGGCTGCCAGAAGTGCAGCGGCACCATAGCCGTCTTGACCCCAAACGCGGTAACCATCAGGACAAACGCGACCGTCTGTGTGGTGGGGTCAACCTCGGTGAGGCGCTGCGCGAGCTGCGCCATGTTGAGGGTGCCGGTTGAACCGTACAACAGCGCGACGCCGAACAAGAAAAACGTTCCTGCCACGCCGGAGAACATCAGATACGTGAAGCCCGCTACCGCGCTCTCGCCCTTGCGCTTGAGCGCCACCAGCCCGGTTCCGGCGATCGTCATCAACTCGGCGAACACGAAGAGATTGAACAGGTCACCGGTCAGCACCGCTCCACTCATAGCCCCGCAGAGCAGAAGCCGCAGCACTGCGTACTTACCGCCGGCTTCCCTGGGAGAGCCCCACGCAAACACCGTAAGCAGAGCCGAGCCGGCAGAGACGATGCCGAGGAACACAATCGAAACCGAATCGATGCTGAGCACAATACCCCACGGCGGATCCCACATCCCCAGGGTGTACAGGATGGGCCCCTGCTCGACCACCTGAAGGATCACGCTAAGCGCTGCGCCCAGATGCCCCAGTGTTACCGGGATAAGCACGACCGGACGAATCCGCGCCGAGATCAGCTCGGTAAACGTGATCAGAAACGCGCCGGCGAGCGGAATGATGATGGTCAGGACCGGAGCGTGGCTCATGCGCGTCGTCTCCAGATCTCACGGATATCGGTTGTTCCGTAGTGCCGGTAGGCCAGCACGGCCAACATCAGCGCGATCGCGTTGACCCCGGCTGCGATCACGATTGCGGTAAGCGCCAGTGCCTGGGGTACGGGATCAACATACACCGCGTGCCGCGGATCGAAGATCGGCGCGGTCGCACCCTCAACGAAGCCGAGCGACACCAGAAAGAGGATGAGGCCGGATTCCATGACCGACAGCGAAATGCAGATGCGAATGAGCTTGCGGCAGGTGAGAACGCCGTACAGACCTATTAGGAACACCACTACCACCACAACCTGAGTAGCCGGCAGAATCATCGCACCTCGCCCCCTTCTTTCGACATGTAGAAGAAGATCGACGCGAGCCCGGCTGCTACCTTGCAGCCGATCACGATGTTCAGCACCGCGACTATCCCGGCACTGATCAGCTCTCCCGGATGCCCCACCGGCACGCCGGCTGCCGCATTGGCGAGAAAGGTGGCGCCCTGGAGCACCCCCACCAGGCCGACCAAAATGAAGCCCAGGGCGGCCGCGGATTCGGCAAAGCCCAGTCGCTCAAGCGACAGCCGGTTCGCGGTATACTCGCTTCCGAACGCCACACTGAGCACAATCACCAGTACCGAGATCGAAACCCCGCCCTGAAAACCTCCGCCGGGTGAGAGGTGCCCGTTGAGGATGACATAGATCGGGAACAACCAGAAGAAGGGGGTCAGGAAGCCGATCGACCTTCCGACCAGAATCGACATCCCGTACCCGCTTGATCGCAGCGTCCCGCCGGTTGCAAGCATCGAGACTACCACCACCGAACCGAAGATGACCGTCGCCTCGCCGAAGGGGTCGAAGGCGCGATAGTCCAGCAGCACCGCTGCAACGGCGTTAACCGCCGCAGTGTCGCTCATTGCGTTGTCGAGATAGTATGCGGCGATTCCATCGCTGCGCAGCGGGTCCAGATCCATGCCGAACACCGCCTGGATCAGGGTGACGCCGACAAACAGCAGTACGATCGCGATAATCACTTGTCCGGGTCGTTCCCCCATCTCGGAGCTCCCTACTTGCCGCGGGTTGTGGCCACGGCACTCATGAAGAACGCCGTCGACAGACCGGCGCCGATCACCGCCTCCGCCAACGCGACATCAACCGCCTGCAGGAGCGCGAAGACCACGGCAGTCAATACGCTGAACAGCGACAGCGAGATTACCGCGGCAAATACGCTCCTCATCAGCACCGTTGCTACCGCCACCACCACTAGGAGCAGCAGCACGGCGAGGTACGCTATCTCAGTGGTCGTCATCGGTCACTATCCCCTGTCGCCCCAGGTACTCGCTATATTCGTCCTGCTCCATCTCTGGATGCGTCACTTCCGAGCGATAGCTCGCCCGCGCGATCGCGTGCGCCGCAATCGGGTTCGTCAGGAACATAAACGCCGCAATCACTATCGTGCGGGCAGCGAACGCCGCCGAGCCGCTGAGAATGCCGGCGCCGACCAGAATGAATCCGGCGCCGATCGTTAGACCTTTGGTGGAGGCGTGCAAGCGCGTCAATGCGTCCGGAAACCGCAGAATACCGACCGTCATCGCCAGGCAGAAAAACGTGCCGAGCGCCACCAGCAGATACC
Source organism: Spirochaetaceae bacterium (assembly GCA_003552985.1). GTDB lineage: Bacteria > Spirochaetota > Spirochaetia > DSM-27196 > SLAA01 > B1Sed10-166. Next base: position 4,460 of record PUPD01000182.1, on the reverse strand, counting down.
CGGCAACCGAAAGCGCCGCCTCAACCACACTCATTTCGTCAGGTCCTTGCGTTCGAGATACTTGGCGAAGATCAGAATGTCCGCGAACAGCAGCAGCGAATACACGATCGCCACATCGAGGAAGAGCGTTCGTTCGAACACCAGACCGAGCAACACAAAGATAATGGTGAGCATGATGCTGATCGCATCGGCGGCGGCAACTCGGTCAAGCAATGTGGGGCCGACTGCAACCCGGACAAAGCATCCGCCGCAGAACACTACCAACAGCAGCACCACAATCATGATCATCCGAATATCCTCCACAACCAGCGCCGCATTCGCCCGGCTACGATCTTGTCGACTTCATCCGGATCGTGCGTGGTAACGGTTATCCAGTGAACGTAGAGGTCGTCCCCGTGGGGATCATAGTCGATCGTGAGCGTTCCCGGGCTCAGCGTGATCGTCGTTGCGATCACCGTAACCGCAGCTACGTTCGGCAGCCTGCCCTTGATCCGCACGATCCCCGGATGAAGATCCATCCGCGGCCGGAGCGCTAGCAGCGCTATATAGAACCCCGAAGTGATAACTTCATAGGCTAAGACCGGCAGGAATCCGACAATGGCTGCCAGCCGCCGTGGTATGTGAGCCTCCCTGAGACGCACCTGCGCTTTGGCTTGGGTTGCACCGGGCCCGACCTGATACCGCTGCAATAGCCACGCATCGTTGGAGAACATGCGTGAAAACATGATCTCCCCCACCAACGCAAGCACCGTCCCTACCGCCAGCCATACCGGCCCGATCCGATCGACGAACAACAGCCAGGCAGCGAGCATGAGAACACCAAAGAAGAGCCGCCGGATGTTCATGGACACTCGTTATAAACCAAACCACTGCCGACTGCAAGGTGTGCAGCTGCCGCTTGAGCTAGACAGTCAGCGCGGTGAGCAACTGTGCGGCGAAATACAGCACCAGCACGAGGGGCTCCAGCCTGATGCCTTGCTTCACGAAGCGGTTGTAACCGAGCACCGAGTCGGAGAGGATAAACAGCAGCATCGCCGCAAAGATGGTTACGACGCGCGGGTCGGCCGACTGCAGCACCTGTTCGGCCGCCAGCCAGCCGGTTGAGACCAGCACCACGGTGTAGATCGCGATCGGCAAACGCAGCTGCGGGGTGAGACGCGGCAGGAGAACGACAACCCAGACCACGGCGTACAGCACGAAGGGGATGACCACCGCCGGAGAGACCTGCAGCCCGGCGACCCTTCCAAGCGCAGGGAGGTATACTAGATGCGCGCAGAGAAAGAACACGCCCCCGAGCATGATCCAGCGTGGGATACGACGAAACATAAGGAACACATCGCCGACGATAGAGAAGCCGAGCCGCACTGCGACCGCAGTTTGGTAAAAGCGCGATACCGGCGCCGGGACCATGATCGAGAGCATCAGAATCAGGAAGGTCGTCAGCGGCTTGAGCACATAAACCACCGTTCGGCGCTCGAGCGCCTGAGCGGCAGCCGTGCCAACGCCACAGACGATGACCAGCGCGGTCAACACCAGCTCAGCGTTATCCATGGAAGGTACGATAAGACTACCACAGGGCTGCGCTAACCGGAAGGCAGCCGAGCCGCCATTCCCGCGATTATCCGGCCTGCGGCCAGCGTTTTGCTGGTCAACGGAATCCGTTCCTCGGTGTAATCGGGGTACAGGAGCGAAAGCTCGTTGGTGTCGGACTCAAACCCCGCGCCGGGGCGGGAAACATCGTTAACCGCAATCATGTCGGCCGACGCCTTCTGCATCCGCGCGTGCGCGTCCGCATGCAGCTCCTCAGGCGTGAGTCCGTGTTGGGCACGAAACGCCACGAGGAACATATCGGGATGCTGCTGCTTTACCGCATCGATGATCTTGGGAGTGGGAACGAGCTCGAGAGTAAGCCGCTCGCTCCCGTGCGTAGAGATCTTCTTCGGGGCGGCGTCGGCAGGCTTCCAGTCGCCCACCGCCGCCGCGGCGATCAACGCATCATACGGCCCGCTGAGGGCGAGCTCGTCGAGCACCGCGGCGTACATCTCATCGGCCGTTTCGACTCGGCGGGTTACCACCGCCGGCGGCGGCTCTGCACTCCCCTTGCCGTAGATCAGCGTGACATCCGCTCCGGCCGCGAAGGCTTCAGCCGCCAAAGCCGTCCCCATCTTTCCGCTGCTGTTGTTCGTGATCACCCGCACCGGGTCGATATACTCGACCGTTCGGCCGGCCGTCACCAGCACCCGCCGTCCGGCGAGCTCGGTCGAACCAATCGTCCTGCGCACCGTCGCAAAGATGAGCTCGTTCTCGGCGATCTTCGCCTTGCCTTCCTCCAGCCGCGGGGCGAGCACAGTGACACCGGCAGCCGCCAGCTTGTCTAGATTCTCGAGCACGGTCGGATGACGGTACATTGGCTCATGCATAGCCGGGACGACGATCAGCGGGATCCCCTCGCCGATCGCGGTCGTCACCACCGTCGTGACCGGGGTGTCGTCGATGCCGGCTGCGATCTTCCCGATTGTGTTCGCCGTGGCCGGCGCAACAAGCACCAGATCCACCTTGTCCACCACGTTCCCGGCGAGGCGAATATGCTCGACTTCGCCGGTAAGCCTGTCCACGACCGGGTTCCCGGTCGCCCAATGCATCAGCTCAGGATGGACGATGCGACAGGCGGCCGCCGTCATCACCGGATGCACCCCGGCCCCATGGCGCATCAACAGCCGCGCTAGGTCCGTGGCCCGAACCGCAGCGACGCTGCCGGTCATGCACAGCGCTATGCGCCGGCCGGATAGCGATGCGCCGTAAGCGGCGGTTATATCAAGCGACGGGTGATCGTTCATAACACCGGTATGCTACCAGAAGCACGCACGCAAGCCAAGCGTCTCAAGGCCCGAACTGAGCAAATACTTGTATCCGCAACCTATTGCCCTACCCAAGCAGAATCGGTATACTCGAAAATATGAATAACGACGCAAGAAACCATTTGATCACTGAGAACCAGCATTTTCTCAAGCAGCTCGAAAGCGTCCTGGCCGACCTTCAGGCCGAAACGTACCGCCACAGCGAAGGGCCGTTCGCGCGCGGCGGGATCGGCAAGCACGTGCGGCATGTACTCGAGTTCTACGGGGCGCTGCTGAGCGGGGCTCCGGTGGATTACGATGCACGCAAGCGGGACCCCGAGCTCGAGACGGTACCGCAAGCCGCGGTCGAGCGAATCCGGGACACGGTCGTGCGGCTGCACGCGCTAGGGTCGGCTGAACCGAACGGGCACGGCGCCGACTCGCCGCTCACGGTAATCTGCGCACCTGGCGACGGCACAGCAAGAGCCACAACCAGCACCGTAGAGCGCGAGCTCCAGTTTCTCTCGAGCCACACCGTCCACCATCTGGCCATCATTGCGATTATCATGCAGTACCTCGGCATCGAGGTACCTGCCGAGTTCGGTGTGGCGCCGTCGACGCTCGCCCATGAACGGGCTTCGCGCAACGGCGCGTAGCGTTCACGCCCGGGAAACACGCGATGTGCACCGTCACCTGGAGTACCCGCGCCGACGGCTACGACCTGTTCTTCAACCGCGACGAGCACCGCGCCCGCGGCACGGCCATAGGCCCTCTAACGCATACCCGTCCCGGCGCACGCGTGATCGCCCCCCTGGACCCTGACGGCGGCGGAACCTGGCTCGCGGTGAACGAGCACGGCCTCAGCCACTGCCTGCTCAACTATTACGCCGCCGACGCGGCAGCAGACGCGCGCGGGCAGGACGCTGCGACAATTCAGCTCGAGGCTGCAGACCAAGTGCCGACTACGGCGATGCGCCACTCCGACCGCCGCGTCGCACTTCCCGGCCGCGCGCCGCGCAGCCGTGGTCTTCTGGTGCTGGAGCTTTCGGACTCGGCTTCAGTCGAAGAATCGGCCGAACGCCTCGAGCAGACCGACTACGGCGCCTACCTGCCGTTCATTCTGCTGGTGTTCGCCCCGGGATGCGAGCCCCGCGGCTATCTGCATACCGGTGCAGCGCAGCTCGAAGCGATCGCCCTCCGGCCGCCCCTTACCACCTCGTCCTTTCAGCCTGCGGAGGTGCGCAGGCGGCGTAGCCGGGTATACCGGGAGATGCTTGCTGCCTACCCCGATCCTGTCACCGCCTTGGAGCGCTTCCACCGTTCAGAGCTTCCCGAGCCAGGTCCGTTTGCGGTCGCGATGAGCCGAGATGAAGCGATGACGGTGAGTCTCAGCCACGTGTCGGTTGATACGCGCCGCGCGCTGTTTCGTTACGCCCCCGGCCCGCCGGCCGAGACGCCGTTTAGCGAGCGCTTGGAGCTCGAACGCACGTGGGGGCCCTGAGGAACTGCCCCGCACCGTGTTGGTGATATTCGCGGCGGTAGCGCGGGAGACCTCGCCGCCCCGCCTGCCCGCGTCGCCGCCCGCCTTCCCCAGCTCACACCAATGCGTAGGCGGGAAGCTTC
>PUPD01000217.1 GCA_003552985.1 Spirochaetaceae bacterium | reverse complement strand
CGCGGGCGTTTGCGCCCGGAATGCCCGACATACCGGCGCGCTACCGCGAGCTCGGGCAGCCGGTCATCATCGGCGGCAGCATGGAGACCGGCAGCTACCTTCTGCTCGGCCGCCCGGAGGGAGCTGCGACGTTCTACACAACCGCGCACGGCAGCGGACGGTTGATGGGGCGGCGCCAGGCGAAACGCACCTTCGAGGGCGGGAAGCTGCTGCAGGATATGGCCGCGCGCGGCATTGTGGTGCGCGCAGCTTCCCGGTCCGGGCTTGCCGAGGAGGCGGGGGGCGCCTACAAGAGCATCGACGAGGTCGTGGATTCGGCCGATCTCGGCGGGTTGAGCCGTAAGGTGGTGAAACTGTTGCCGATTGGAAACGTCAAAGGCTGAGACGGGGCTCTGATATGGGCGGCGGCTACGAGTACCATGACGACATCCCGGGAGCCGATGCCGCGTTCCGCGCCTGGGGCGGCAGTCTGGGCGAGCTCTTCTCCGCGGCCTGGATGGCGGTGCGCGGCGTGATGCTCGATGCTGAGCACCAGCCGGCGGCGGCCGCTTCCGGTGCCGAGCGGCGGAAGGTGGAGCTCACAGCCGGCGAGCCCGACCTTTTGCTCCTCGATTTCCTGCAGGAACAGTTGTATCTGAAGGACGCCGACGGCATGCTGTACGTCCCGATCTCGGTCACGGCCGACCGAGCGCCTACAGCATGGCACCTGTCGGCAGAGCTTGCCGGGGAGCCGATCGATACCGCGAGCGCCGCGCTGGGGACCGAGGTCAAGGCGGTTACCCTGGACACACTCGGCGTTCGACAAACCCCCGGCGGGTGGGAGGCCACCGTGGTCCTTGATCTGTAGCGCGTCGGCGGGGTCGCCGTCGGCGGATAGCCCCCGCCGGCGAAAGGCCCGCCGTGCCCGCGACGGATGCGCGGACAACGGCGGGCGGGAGGCTTCACCCGCGGTGGGGCGCGGGCTTATCTGTCGGTGGGCTTTTCGAAAGGCGGCCGCCGCTTGCGGGGCCGGCCGGGATCGGGACCTTGTAAAGCAGCGAGTACATCGCCGGCACGAACCCGAGTGTCAGGAGCGTGGAGAACGCCAGTCCGAAGATGATAGAGATCGTCATGCTCTCCCACAGCGGGCTGCCGCCGAACCACAACGGCAACAAGCCGAAGATGGTGGTGACGGTCGTCAGGAGAATCGGCCGCACGCGACGCTGCGCGGCGGTGACGATTGCGTCGTAAGGCTCGAGCCCGTTTTCGACGATCTCCATCCTGATGCGGTCGAGGAGCACCACTGCGTTCTTGACCACGATTCCGGCAAGCGATATCACTCCGAGCAGCGTCATCACCCCGAAGGTCGCCCGTGTGATCACCAGGCCGAATACCACGCCGATCAGCCCGAACGGTATCGTCAGCAGGATGATGAAAGTCTTGCGCAGCGAGTTGAACTGCCCGATCAGAAGCAGCAGCATGATGAGCGCGGCGTACGGCAGCTTCTCGAAGATCGCCCGGTTGGCGTCGGCCGTCGCCTCACCCTCACCGCCGATCTCGTAGGCGTACCCGGCGGGCCAGCCGCGGCTCTCCTCCGTAAGCCAGGCGTCGACCTCGTCCGAGATCGCTATGGCGTTGAACCCTTCATGGACATCGGCCTGAACCGTGACGGTCTTGGCGAGATCGCGCCGCATGACCCGCGACGGGGCCCAGACCAGCTCCAGGTCCGCCACCTGCTGTAGCGGAACCGCCCGCCCGGTGGTGGCAGAGAACACCGAGACCGTCTCGAGCGTGGAGCTGTGACCCTCCGGCGCGACATTGCTGCGCAGCGTGATCGGGATGATCTCGTCCAGGCCGCGGTACTCCGAGACATCGATGCCGGTGAGCGCGGTCTGCAGCGAGAGCGCCACCTCCCGGCTGGTAATGCCGGCGGCCTTGGCGCGCGCATCGTCGGTTCTGACCCGCATCTGCTTGGTCCACGGACCCCAGTCGTCGCGAACGCCGTAGACGCCGCGCTCGGCTCGCAGGCGATCGCGCAGCTGTTCCACAATCGCGAACACGCGATCCTCGTCCGGGCCCATCACGCGCACCTCAATCGGCGCTTCCACCGGCGGCCCGAGCACCAGCGGGCGCGCGCGCACGCGCACCTCGGGGAACTCGGCCTCGATGAAGCGGTTGGTCGCCTCAATCACCGCGGGGATATCGTCGCGGTCTGCAAGGTTGACGATCAGCACCGCGTACTCAGCCCGCGCGGGCTCCGGGTTGATCGGCAGGTAGAAGCGCGGCGCGTCCCCGCCGATATAGCTCGACCAACTCTTCACCGTGCCGGCAAGCGGCCCCGAGCCTTCGCTCATGAAGGCGCTGCGATACTCCGCTTCCACAGCTTCGACGAGCTCATGCGTACGGTCGAACGAGGTGCCGGCGGCGTACTCGAGCTCAACGGTGATAACCGCGCGGTCGTTGTTCGGAAAGAACTGCCGCGGAATCAGACGCGCGCCGAACGCGGCGAGTACCAGGGCCACGCACAGCAGCAGGAGCACCCGCAGCCGATAATGCAGGAAATGATCCAGCACTGCGCGGTAGGCGCGCTGGAAGCGCGAGTTGAAATCGGTCTTGTTGCGCTCGTCGCTCCCGCGCAGGAACTGCGCGCTTAAGAGCGGCGTCATCGTTATCGAGAAGATCCATGAGGCGATCAGGGTGATCGAGACGCCCCAGAAGACCGGGCTTGCATACTCGCTCAGCGAATGCTCGGCGGTCAACGCCGGGAGAAACGCGGCGCAGATGATTACCGAGCTCACCAGCAACGGAGCGCCGAGCTCGCGCGCCGAGCGCAGGGCGGCATCACGCGGTTTCATCCCGTCCTGCGAGAGCACCATCGTGCTCTCGGCGATCACAATCGAGTTGTCGACAAGCATACCGAGCGCGATGATGATAGCGGCAAGCGATACCTGATCGATACCGATCTCGAGCATCGGCAGGATGAACAGGGTAGTGAGAATCGTGACCGGCACCAGCGAGGTGACGACAAAGCCCATACGCAGCCCGATTGCGGCGAGCATCACCGCCATGATAGCGACCATCGCCTGCACGAGGTTCATCGCGAAGCTGTTCACGCGCGCGGCCACGTGGTCGGCCTGAACCGCGACGAAATCCAGCTCCACGCCGGCGGGAACGTCGCGACGAAACTCCTCAACCACACGCTCAACGTCGCGCCCCAGCCGCGTGATATTGCCGCCTTCGCGGAGATTGACCGCCACCGCGACCGCAGGCTCGCCCGAAGTGTGCACCAGCGAGGTGGGCGGATCCTGGTAGCCGAACCGTACCTCGGCGATATCCTGAAGCTGCACGAGCTCGCCGCGTTCGGCGAGCGGGATCAAGAGCCGCTTGAGGTCCTCAATATCCTCGAAGTTGCCGCTGGGAGTGAGCGTGATGCGCTCCCAGTCGGTGTAGACCTCGCCGCCGGGGAGCACGATGTTCTGCGCGCGGATCAGCTCACGCAGCTGATATGGCGTAAGACCGAGCTCGACGAGCGACGCCTCGTCGTAATCCACGTAAACGTGCCGGTTACGGTTGCCGTGGAGGTTGACCTTGCCCACCTCAGGCGTCTCGAGGATGAGCTCGCGCAGATCTTTGGCGTAGTCTTCCATCTCGGCCGGGGTGAGCCCGTCGCCGGAAACGGTCACGATCGTGCCGAAGACATCGCCGAAGCGATCGTTCACGATCGGCCCGGTGATCCCGTCCGGGAGCGAGCGCGAGGCAACCTCCACCGAGATTCGCAGGTCGTCCCAGATTGCGTCTACGTCGTCATAGCGTTCGTGCAGGTCGACGTAGACGATTGAGACGCCGGTGCGTGATTCGGAGCGAACGATATCGACCTCCGGGATCTCCTGCAGTTCTTCCTCGAGGGGCTTGGTCACGAGTTGCTCGATGCGCTCGGGCGCGGCGCCGGGGTAGTACGAGACCACTACCGCGGTACGTACCGTAAACCCGGGATCCTCGGCCTTGGGTGCGTTGATGTACGCGATCACCCCGGCGATAGAGAGACAAATCAGCGCAACGACCGTGAAGCGGTTGCGGTCCATGGCGAATTGAGTGATGTTCATCGTCGCCCTCCGTTCTCGAGCGGTCGTACCGCCATGCCGTCGCTCAGATGATTGAGACCCAGCGTCACCACGCGGTCGCCGTCGCGGAGACCGGAGAGGATCTCGATCTCATCCTGCAGCAGCCTCCCGGGAGTGACCGTACGGCGCTTCAGCTCGGCGATCTCCTGTCCGTTCCAGTCGGCGGTCTCTTCCTCGTTTACCACGAGGACATAGACGTAGTGCCCTTCGCGGTCCTCACCGACCGCCGGGCTCGGCACTCTGATGGTCGGCATCGCGACGCGCTCCGGCAGCGGAAAGCTCACGCGCGTGATCATGCCGGACTTGAGGCGCTCGAGGATCTGCGGGTTTTCGGCCGCGTTCAGTTGAATCGTCACCGGGTAGGTGCCGGCAGCCTGGGCAACGCCGCCGCCGACGCCGCTCACCGTCCCCGCAAGCGTCTCGGCCGAAACCGCCGGAAGGTGCACCTGGACCGTGTCGCCCACCTCGGTCTCGATCGCGACCGAATCCGGTACCGAGACCTGCACCTCCCAACGGTCCTCAGAGACGAGCATCACAAGCGGGTGGCCCGCGGCGATGTTCTCGCCGCTGTCGGCGAGGCGTGCCGATACACGGCCGGCGAACGGTGAGCGCACCTCGGTATAGCTGAGCTGCAGGTCGGCGAGCTCGAGCCTGCGCT
>PUPD01000029.1 GCA_003552985.1 Spirochaetaceae bacterium | reverse complement strand
CCATGTTGATCGCGTTCTCCTGCATCTCGAGCCGCGCCCGTTCCTCCACCGACATCTCGACCTCGGTTCCCTCTTCCTCAGCGCTGCGCAGCGCCGCCTCACGCATGGCCTGGTGCTGGCGTGCCAGCTCCTCTTCCTTGAGACGTCGCCGCCGTTCGAGCTCACGCGAGATCAGCCGGAAGCCGATGAATATCACAAGCACCGCAGCGATACCGATCAGACTGTAGAGTATGATCATCTGGATCTGCCGCCTGCGACGGTACTCGGCGTCTTCTTCGGCGAAGATATCGCTGCGATCAAACTGCACGTTGCGTACCGTCACCGAGTCACCGCGTGCCTCCTGGAAACCTACCGCATGACGAACCAGGTCTTCAGCAGTCTCGAGGTTTTGCTCGTCAATCGGAATGTACTCGCGCGCGATGCTCCCGTCGGGTTGCACGATCAGCTCCCCGTCCTCAGTATACTGGCGCTCCCAGCGGCCGTCCAGCGCGACGCTGGCGCTGATTCGGCGGATGCTGGGGCTGCCGCGCTCGAGGATACGGCGCGTGTTAATCTCGTAGTTGATCCGGTCTTCGCTGCTCGACCACTCACCGATCAGACTCTCCAGATCGCGGTATGCCGGCGGCGTCTGCCCTTCCTGACCCGGAGGTCCCTGTGGATTGAAGCCGGTGCCGCGATAGTCTTCACGCAACTGCTCGCTGGAGCGCGGGATCGAGAGCACGAACTCTGAGTCATCGAACGGCGTAAGCGGATTGTCCGGGCGGGTGATGATCGGGAAGTGCTCCTCGGTCTCGGTCGTACGTTTGCCGAGGTCAAGGTCAATATCTATGTTGAGAATCTTCACCCGATCACGGCCGTAGATCTGCTGTAAAGCGCCGATGATCGCCTCGCGGTACTCGCGCTCCTTATCGCGAATCAACGCGAGCTCGCGCCGCGTAAGCTCGAGCTCGTCGAAGTCCTCCATGCGTTCGAAGTCGTTGAGCACAATACCCCGCCGGTCGGTGATCGTAATGTTCTCCGATTTGAGGTCTTCCACAGCAAACTGTATCAGTCGCTCTACACCCTCGATCTTACGGCGGTTCTCGCGAAAATCACTGCTTGGCTTGGGACTGATGATGACCGAGGCGGTCACCGGGGCCTGATCCTCGAGAAACAGCTCGCGCTCCGGCAACACCAGGGTCACGCTCGCGGAATCGATGTCCTCGAGCGCGACGATATGCTGCTCGAGTTGTCGGGTAATCGCCCGGCGTAGATTCACGTTGCGCTCGAAGTCCGTCTGCGTCCAGCGCTCAACGTCGAACAACTCCCACGGATCTACCTCGGCGGGAACCAGATCCTCACGCATCAGGATCGAGCGCGCGCGCTGCGCGGTGCGCTGATCGGCGACCATGACCATGTTGTCGGCGGTGATGCGGTACTCGATCTTCTCTTCGTCGAGGCGCAGCGAAACGCGGTCAAGCTTCTGCTCGTCGACGATCGGTCTCCCGAACAGGGGAACCATCGTCGGGCGGGCGCTGAAGGTGATCAGCAGCACCAACCCCAGAATCGAGACACCGATCACACTGACGAATATCGCCTTTTGAACTGGCCTCCACTGCGTCCACAGATTAGATATCTGCCCGAACGCCTTTTTGAGCCACTCTCTCATCGTTCCCCTCCCAGTATTCCGAAACAGTTCCGTCTACATCGGCGGATCCCTATCGGACCGTAGTGATATCGCGATACGCGCGAATCACTCTGTCAACAACGTTCTTGGTTATGTTCAACGACATCTCCGCTTTGGCTGCGGCGATCGTGACATCGTGCGGATTGACCGAGTCCGGATCAACAATAGCCTGCACCGAAAGGTCTGAATGCGTGTGCTGTTGCCGGTTCACGGTGTCGAGACTATCGAACAAAAGCTCGGAAAACCTCTCGGGTCGCTCAACCGGCGGGCGGTCGAACTTTCCCGCGACATGCTCCGGATGGGTGCGCCGCAGGGCAATCATGTGCCCGGCGGCCTGTTCAGGCCCGAATACGTTCATGGTTCATTACCTCCCGATATCGAGCGCGCGCTCGAACATATTCTTGGCACCGTCGATAACCGACAGATTGGCTTCGTAGGAGCGCGAGGCCGAGATCATATCCACCATCTCGCTGACCACGTTCACGTTCGGCATCTCGACGTACCCCTCATTCGGCCCGGACTGAATCGCGTCCGGATGCGTGGGGTCCCATACCAACCTGGTCTCGGCATCCATATCCTTCTCTACGCCCACCACGCGAACTCCCCGCCCCACACCGTGATCTAGCGGCTTAGGGAGGAACGGCGTGCGCCAGTACGGCTGAGTATCGGCGCGGGGGCGCACGATCACACGGCTGCGCCGGAACGGGCCACCCTCGGTCGTCCGCGTGGTGTTTACATTAGCGATGTTATCGGCGATCACGTCCTGGCGGAGCCGTTGAGCCGTGAGGCCGCTCGAGGCGGTGTTGATGCTCGAAAACATACCCATGCTCAGCTACCCCCTTCTTAGCTCCGCAGCACCAGATTCACCCGACGGAACTCGGCATTGAGCGAGTTCGACATCATGGTGTACATCAACTGATTCTGCAGTTGATTCATGGTTTCTTCCTCGATATCCACATTGTTGTTGTTGTTCTTCGTCTGAGTGAAGTAATCGAGTTGGCGGACCGGCCGAACAGTCCGGTAGTCGGTCGGCCGATGAAACGGGATATGTCGTTCATGGGTCAGCCGTTCCCGGAAGCGTGGCGGCCGCTCGCTCTCGAGCGCATCCCGCAGCTGCGTTTCGAAGTTCACGACACTGCGTCGGAAGTTGGGCGTATCGGCGTTCGCGATGTTGTCCGCGATTACGTTCTGACGCAGCAGGCTTACATCCATCGAACGGTGAAGGATATCGGTTGTCCTCCCGAAGGTGTTGCCGCTATACATGGTCTCCTGCTCCTCGTTGCTCCTGATGCATAAGTCCTCTCTTCTCTAGTTTCGGACAATCCCGCCGATACAGTAACACCTTATTTCCCACGCGAAATGTCCCAAGCGCCTTGCGGCGGCGGATCTCAGAGAATAAAGCGACTGAGATCCTGGTCCTCGACGATCTTCTCCAACCTCTCTTTGACATACTCAGGGGTAATCGGAATCTTCTGCCCCTTGAGATCAGGGGCGTTGAACGAAACCTCCTCGAGTAGCAGCTCCATGATGGTGTGCAGCCTGCGCGCGCCGATGTTCTCGGTTTTTGTGTTCACCGAGGCGGCGATCTCGGACAGCTCGCCAATCGCATCGTCGGTGAACTCGAGATCCACGCCCTCGACCTTCAACAGCTCCACATACTGACGGATCAGCGCGTTCTGCGGCTGCGTCAGGATGCGGAAGAAGTCCGCCGCGTGCAAAGCCTCCAGCTCCACGCGCAGCGGGAACCGCCCCTGTAGCTCGGGGATCAGATCGCTCGGTTTGCTCGAATGGAACGCACCGGCGGCGATGAACAGGATGTGCGAGGTATCGACCATCCCGTGCTTGGTATTGACGGTAGCCCCTTCGACGATCGGCAGAATATCGCGTTGCACGCCTTCACGGCTGACATCAACACCGCCGCGGTTCTCCTTCGCCGCGATCTTGTCGATTTCATCGATGAAGATGATCCCCATCTCCTCGGCGCGGTGTCGCGCAATCTCGGAAACACGGTCCGAATCGACGAGTTTCTCCATTTCTTCCTGCATGAGGGTCTCACGGGCCTGCTTGACGCTCGTACGCTTGCGCTTCTTCTTGCCGCCGAGCAGATTCGAGAGGTTGCCGAGATTCAGGTCCATCTCCTCGAAGCTACTGCCCGAGAAGATCTCGATCGCCGGAAAGTTGCTCTTGGTGACCTGTATCTCGACTTCCTTGTCATCGAGCTTGCCTTCGCGCAGTCTCTTGCGGAACTTCTCCCGCGTCTGGCTGCGCGTCTCTTCGACGTTCGTGCCGGAGGCGCCCTCGCTCACAAGGATGGGGCTTCCGGGCTCCTCGCCGCCACCGTGACCGCTTTCGCGCGAATCGCTCTCGGTTTCGCCGCCGTGCTGCTTCACACCCGGGAGCAGGAGGTCAAGCAGCGCTTCCTCGGTACGGCGTTCAGCCTCTTCCTTGACCTCTTCCTGCAGCTCGGCCTTGACCATCGAGACCGAGGCGGAGACCAGGTCGCGAACCATCGATTCGACGTCGCGGCCGACATAGCCGACCTCGGTATACTTGGTCGCCTCAACCTTCAGGAACGGCGCACCGGTGAGCTTGGAGAGCCGACGGGCAATCTCGGTCTTGCCGACGCCGGTGGGCCCCATCATGATGATGTTCTTCGGCGCCACCTCGTCGCGAAGCTCCTCAGGCAGCTGCCGCCGCCGCATGCGATTACGCAGCGCGATCGCCACCGCCTTTTTCGCCTTGTCCTGACCGATGATGAACTTATCAAGCTCGGCCACAATCTCCTTGGGAGTCAGATTCTGAAGCTCGAGTTTCATGCGATCTCCTCCACCACAATTTCGGCGTTCGTATAGATGCAGATATCCGCGGCGATTCGCATCGCCCGTTCCGCGATCTCTCGGGCGGTGAGCGACGAAGCGTCCAGATACGCGCGGGCGGCGGCCTGCGCGTAGGCGCCGCCGGAGCCGATTGCGATCACCCCGTGGTCCGGCTCCACGACGTCGCCGTTGCCGGTGATTTCGAGGATCTTGTTCTTGTCGGCGACCAGCAGGAGCGCCTCGAGGCGCCGCAACATGCGGTCGGTTCGCCAATCCTTGGCCAACTCCACTGCGGCTCGCGTTATGTCGCCTGCGTATTCCTTGACTTTGCCCTCAAAGCGTTCAAACAGCGTAAACGCGTCCGCGGTAGCACCTGCGAACCCCACCAGTATCGTGTCGTCATAGATCTTCCGCACCTTGCGCGCGGTACCTTTGAGCACCGTCTCGCCCATAGTAACCTGGCCGTCTCCGGCCATCGCGATTGCGCCGTCACGGCGCACAGCGATGACGGTCGTCGATCTTACGTCCCGGTACTTTCGTTCCCGTGTTCCCATACGTCTTCCTTTTTTTCGTCGTGTCTGCGCATCGACCCATGCGGGTGCGCCTGCGCGTAGATTTTGCGCAGCGCTCCCAGGCCCATATGCGTATAGATCTGCGTGGTCGAGAGACTCGAATGCCCGAGCAACTCCTGGACAATTCGAATGTCGGCACCGTGCTCAAGCACGTGCGTAGCGAAACTGTGCCGGAAGGTGTGCGGCGTCACGTGTTTCGCGCTTTCGACATGCGTTACGCGCTTCTCGACGATACCGGCCGCACCCCGCGCCGACAGCCTACCACCTCGGCCGTTTATCAGCAACGCCCGCTCGGCGGCAAGCCCCTTACGCCTGAGGAACGCCTCGCGGATCGGCAGGTACTCGCGAATCGCCTCCAGCGCCGGCCTCCCGAGAAACACAACCCGGTCTTTTCGTCCTTTGCCGTGCACCACTACCGAGCCGCACTTGTAATCGATATCGGTGAGGTTGATTCCAACGCACTCGCTGATGCGCGTGCCGGAGGAATAGAGGATCTCGAGCAGAACCCGGTCCCGCAGATCCAAGATACCGTTCCCTTCGATCCTCAATACCTGCTCCATCTCCTGCTCGAAGAGAAACTCCGGGAGCCGGCGACGGCTCGGCTGGGTACGCACCCCGTCGAACGGCGAGACATCCAGTCGACCGGTGCGCACCAAATGGCGATAGAACCCCTTGATCGCCGAGAGAGCCCGGTTTAGCGAGCTTGCGGCGGCCTGGTAGCGGGTGAGATGGGCCACGTATGCGCGTGCCTCCTGAAGGCTGAGCGCCGCAGGGTCCAGGCTCTCCTGAGCCGTCCAGTCGAGGAAGGCGGAAAGGTCCGCGCGATAGGCACGCACCGTACTGACGCTCAGATTGCGAACACTTCGAAGGTAGGCAAGATATTGTTCGAGCTGCGACTGCATCATCGAATTAACTCCTGCATGAGCGACGCGGCCAGCGCCTGTCCGACCCCGGCCGAACCGCCGGCCGCTGGAGCTGCACCCTGCGGCAGCAACGGCTCCCAGGCCGGCGCAGGCTCCGCGAGCTGCAGACCCCAGTCACGAACGATATCCGACGCCGAGCTTATAATCGCTGCTCCGTCCTCGGCGAGCCTGCGTGACCCTGCCCCCTTGGTACCGTAAGTGCCGGTTTCGTGCACCACGACGTCGCGTCCCTGCTCGAGGGCGTACTCAGCGGTGATCAGGGCTCCGGACCCGGCCGGGGCCTCGCCGATGACCACCGTACGAGCGAGGCCGCTGATTATGCGATTGCGCTCCGGAAACGTGAACTGATCGGGCTCCAGGCCGGTTGGATACTCACTGATAACCGCGCCGCCGGCTTCGACGATCCGCGCCGCAAGAAAAGCGTGCTGAGGAGGGTAGATCCGGTCGATTCCCGAGCCCAGGACCGCGATGGTGCAGCCGCCCACCTGAAGCGCGCCGCGATGCGCTGCGCCGTCGATACCGCGCGCGAGCCCCGAGACCACCGGAACGCCAAGGTGGGCTAGCTCCCGGCCGAGCGCTACCGCCGCGCGCTCCGCACGAGGCGTAGGGCGTCTGGTGCCCACGACGGCGACCTGCGGGCAGCTATGCGCCGGCCAACGCCCGCGAACGTACAGCAGTGCCGGGGGATCGTAGAGCTCGAGCAACTGCGGCGGATACTCGCGCTGCCCGAAGACGACAACTTCAATTTGGCGCCGCTCGAGGAAACTCAGCTCCTCCTCGGCCTCGGCGAGCAGCTCCACCGGATCCCAGGTCCCACCGATCTCCCGCAGCAGCTCCCCGTCGGTGAGCTCATGCAGCTCCTCTTCGGGCAGCCGCGCCAGATCTACCGGACCGCCAAGGACCTCGGCCAGATAGCGCTTGTGCGCCGAGGTGAACGCCTGGCGACGGTTGAGTGCGAGAAGTAACAGCATCCGGTCCTGTTCACGGCTCACTGTCTGCCCTCCTGCAGCTCACGTCTGTTCTGCAACGCCGCCTCGCGGTCCGAGGCCGACGCAGCCTCGTCGGCAATGCGTTCATACACCTCGATCGCCTCGTCTATGCGCCCCTGCATCACGCGCATCCGGCCTTTGAGAAACTGAGCCTCACGATGGTTGGGGCGGAGCTCCAACAATTGGTCGAGATACGGCTCGGCCTCATCCGGCGCGTCCAGCTCAAACAGGTACAGCACCGACAGACCGTACAGTGCGCTGCGATACTGCGGGCGGATCTCGATTGCACGCTTGTAGTACCACTCGGCATCATCAAACAGCTCCTGCCGCGCGCCGGCTTCACGGGTAGATTTGGCCTGCCGCGCGGCGGAAACGGCGGCATAATAGAACAGCACCGGATTTTCGGCCTGAATCTCGATCGCCGCCTCCAGCTCATCGAGAGCGAGCCCATACATCTCACGGTTCAGGTACTCGATCGCGAGCATCTTGTGATATCGTCCCAAGTGTTCATGATCGCGCACGCGCTCCTGAACGCGCGATTCGAGCTGCCGCACCGCCTCGCGCAGCTCCTCGAGTCGCTCGTCGGACGGTTCCTGTCCCTCGTAAACCCCGTCCTCGAGCTCAGCCAGCTGCTCAACCCGGTGATCGGCTCCGCGCCGCTCACAGCCGGCGGCCAGCAACACCGTCGCGATCATTACTGCGACCGCAATTAGAACGACCCCTCTCATAACTCTATCACTGCTCCTTCGAGCCTGGCGCTTCGCTTGAGTCGAAAAGATCCTCCGATCTACGCACGCGGGTGATGATCCGCATGGTATCGCCGCAAATCATCGCGTCCGACATGCGTGTAGATCTGAGTGGTGCTGATGTCGGCGTGGCCGAGCAACTCCTGCACCGCCCGCAAATCCGCGCCGCCCGCAAGCAAATGCGTTGCGTACGAATGCCGCAAGGTATGCACCTTCGCATCGATCCCGAGCTGATCGGCTATATGGCGAAAGCGCTTCCACATTCCCTTCCGCGAGAGTCCTTCACCACGATGATTGAGAAACAGTTTCCGGGTCCGCACCTTCGGCTTGACCAGCGCGGGCCTTCCATGCTCCAGATAACGCTCCAGCCAGGCGATCGCCTCATCGCCGGCCGGTACCAGACGTTCCCGCTCGCCTTTGCCGATCACGCGAATCAGTCCTTCCCGGAGATACAAACGGTCGACCGTCAGCTCCACGGCCTCGGAGATGCGCAGCCCGCAGGAATAGATGACCTCGAAGAGCGCCCGGTCTCGCAATCCGGAAGGGGAAGCGGTGTCGATTGCGTCGAGCAGCCGCTCGACGTCGGCAACCGGCAGTACCCCCGGAACCCGCTGCGCGGCTTTGGGAGTCTCCACCAGCAGCGCGGGGTTGGAGTCGCGCTCCTGCTCGATGATCATGAAGTTGAAAAGAGAACGCAACGCCGAGAGGATCTTGGCTACAGTACGCTGGTCGACCGCGTGTTCTCCGGCGGTCTGTTTCGTTATAAGATACTGGATTATATCTTCGCTGCATAGGGTGCACAGATCCAGATTGCGTTCATCACAGTACGCGGAGAATCCTTTCGCGGCACGCATATAGGTCTCCACCGTTCGCTGCGAAAGCTTGAGCTCAACCAGGAGGTAGTCCCTGAACCGCTCGAGAAGCGATCCACGCGTCGCCGGATCACGCACCGCCGTTACCGGTCTGATAGTTTCGGTAGCGCAGCACTGCGGGAATGCCCAGCTCATCGGATCCGCCATAGTGCTCACGGGTCATCTCCTCATGGGCCGCGCTCGGTGGCGTCGTCATCTGCACCCACTCGTCGAGCGAGATGAACTGCTCCTGCTTGCGCTGCTGCCGTTCCGGCACCGGTTTATCGGACCAGCGCGAGGAATCGAAGCCGGTCGCAATCACCGTAACGCGCACCTCGTCGTCCATGAGCTCGTCGATCGCGCTGCCGGCTATGATCAGGGCGTCCTCATCGGCGTTTGCGGTGATGATATTCAGGACCTCTTCGTATTCGGTTAGGGCGAAGTCCATCCCCCCGGAGACGTTAACCAACAGCCCCTTGGCCCCTTCGATGCGGGCGTCCTCGAGCAGCGGGTTGTTGATTGCGTTCGTTGCTGCGTCCACCGCGCGGTTCTCGCCGTTGCCTGCCCCAACGCCCATCAACGCGTCACCCTGACCGTTCATGATTGTTTTGACGTCGGCAAAGTCGATATTGATCTCACCGGGCTTGGTGATGAGATCCGAAATGCCCTGCACGCCCTGACGCAGCACGTCGTCGGCGATCAGGAACGCCTCCTTGATCGGCGTCCGGCGCTCGACGATCTTGAGCAGATGCTGATTGGGGATCGTGATCAGCGTGTCTACCGCGTCGCGCAGCTTGGCGATGCCCTCTTCGGCGAGCCGTGCCTTCTTACGGCCTTCGAACTCAAACGGCTTAGTTACGACCGCAACCGTGAGGATATCCATCTCGCGTGCAGCCTGGGCGATTATCGGCGCCGCCCCGGTTCCGGTGCCGCCGCCCATTCCGGCGGTGATGAACACCATATCCGCGCCGCGCACCATGTTCTGGATCTCTTCCTTATCTTCGAGCGCAGCCTGTTCACCCACATCGGGAACGCCCCCGGCACCAAGGCCACCGGTCAGCTTGGAACCGAGCGGAATGCGTGCCTCGGCCCTGGAGAGCTGTAGCGCCTGCAGGTCGGTATTGACTGCGATGAACTCCACATTCTCAACGCCGGCTTCGATCATACGGTTCACCGCATTGCTGCCGCCGCCGCCGACCCCGATCACCTTGATCACGGTCGGAGTCCCGCACGATTCCTGCAGGATTCCGTTCTCCTCGAACTTCTCAAACTTCATACTCCCCTCCCAAGAAGAAGCATCCGGATTATCTTCAGCCCGGCTGTCCCCACAGCCGGGACGTAGTCCATCGTTCGTCATTCAAAGAAGTTGCGCACCCACCTCTTGAACCCCCCGAGCATGCCGCTGCCGTCTTTCACCACGCTGCGCCCTCCTCCCTCGGGGGCGAGATAGCTCGCTCCGTACAGCACCAACCCTACCGCGGTAGAGAACTCCGCGCTCTGGTACTCCTCGGTCAGCCCGCCGTGGTTGCCGGGCCGTCCGATGCGCGCCGCCGTGCCGAAGATCTCCTGCGCGAGCTCCACCGTGCCGGGCAGCAACGAGCCCCCGCCGGTGAGGACCACGCCGCCGCCGAGTTGCTGCAGGTAGCCCTTCTTCTCGATCTTTTCACGCACCATGCTTAGAATCTCCGCCATTCGCGGCTGAATGATGGCGCTCAGCTTGGTACGGTCTATCGAGAGCGGCGGACGGCCGCCGACGCCGGGGATGATTACCGGCTCACCGGGCTCCACCATCAGCTGATAACAGCAACCGGCCTGCTGTTTGAGCTTCTCTGCCGCCTCGGCGGGCGTCTTCAGCATAATCGAGATGTCCGATGTCACCTGTTGCCCGCCGAGCGGCACCACGCTCGTGAAGTACGGCGCCCCGTCACGATAGATCAGGATATCGGTAGTGCCCCCGCCGAGGTCGATCAGCAGAACCCCGAGCTCTTGTTCGTCGTTCGAGAGCACTGCCCGCGCCGAGGCAAGCGAATCCAGCACGAAGTTCGAGACCTTGAAACCGGCGCGATTGACGCATTTCACGAGGTTCTGTGCCGAGGTCACTGATCCGGTGATGATATGCACCTCGGCCTCCAGGCGCACGCCGATCATATCGAGCGGATTCTTGATCCCGCTCTGATCGTCGACGATGTACTCCTGCGGTATCACGTGCAAGACTTCGCGGTCCATCGGAATCACTACCGCTTTGGCGGCATCGATCACACGGTCAACGTCGGCCTGCGTAATCTCACGCCCTTTCCCGGTTACCGCAACGACGCCGCGCGAGTTCAGCCCTTCGATGTGCCCCCCGGCAATACCGGTGATAACCGAATGCACCTCCCGGCCGGCCATCTGTTCGGCGGCCTCGATTGCAGCATTCACCGACCGCAAGGTCGACTCTATGTTGATCACGACGCCGCGTCGCAGCCCATCCGAGGGTGCGGCACCGACACCGACAATCTCAAGCTCATCGTTTTCGTCGAACTCGCCGATCACCGCGGTGACTTTGGTTGTGCCGATATCCAGGCCGACTATCGTATCATCCACGCGCCCTTACTCCTCAGCCGGCCGCATCACGGCCTGGCCTGTACGGAAATCGAGCTCGGCGACACCGGCCCCGACACTGTCATCGTCGTTCATGAGATCCAACACCATGATTGCGTACTTTAGCAAATCCTCAGCGACATGATCACCCAGTCGTACCGGCGTGCGGTACGAAGCGGGATACGCCACCACCTCCACTCCGCGCCCGCCTCCCCCGGAAACCCGGAACTCGGAAAACTGACTCAACAGTCCCGGCGCCGAATCACGAAGCTTGCCCAGGCTTTCGAGCAGGGGATGCAGTCGCTCCGGCAGACGTATACCGACACTCGGGTCTTCGAACCGGAGCCCGGATATCACCGGCAGATCCCAGTCGGCCAGCGCGCCGGAGCGCGCGAAAACCACGCCTTCGGAATCCATCACCAACGGGGTGGTCCTGCCGTCAACGTTCACGAACGCAACCGCAAGCGGGCGCCGCGCCTCTACCGTGAGGGTTACCCTGTTCGGGAAGTTTTTTTCCACCGCTGCCGTTTTCACCTGCGGCAGTGCCGCGATGCGCTCTTCGATGCGCCCGGCGTCGAGCTCGAAGTAGCTCGCCCCCCGGCGCAATCCGGCCGTCGCGAGCAGCTCATCCCGTGGCATCGCCAGATCGCTGTGTACCGTGATCTCGGTGATCGCAAAACGCTCGTTCAGCACGATCTGAACCACCGTCTCCACTATCACCATCACAACGACCGCAGCTGCGAGCAGCAACAGCAGCCGCCAGAACACAGTTCCGTGACGCGAGCGGCGGCGGTGGGCCTTCGGACTGCGACGGGCAAGCGCTATCTCAGCCATAGTTATACTCCGAAAGGTCACGCGAAAGGTTCAACAGCAGGCCGCACATCACCAGTGAGATGAAGACCGACGATCCTCCGGTTGAGAAAAACGGAAGCGGGATACCGGTCGAAGGGACCATGCCGGACACCACTGCCATGTTGAGCATTGTCTGCAGCAGAATCGACGCGGTCAGCCCGAACGCGAGATACGAACGGAAGCGATCTTCCAGCAGATAGGCTATCCGGAAACCTCGGTACGCAAACACACCGAACAACACCAGAATCGCAAGCACACCGACAAAGCCGAGCTCCTCGGCGAGAATCGCGAACACGAAGTCAGAATGCGCCTCCGGCAACCCGCCGAACTTCTGTGAGCTGCCTCCGATTCCGGCACCCCAGAAGCCGCCCTGTATGAGTGCGTTCTGTGACGCCAGCATCTGATAGCCCGTACCTGCGGGATCACGACTGGGCTCGACAAACGCAAGCACCCGCTGCACCCGATGCTCCCGGCTAAGAAGCAGAATGGCGGATACCGGCATCGTCATCACGGCCAGGCTGAAGAAATAGCGCAGCGGTACACCCGCAATGAAGAACATCGTGAGCGAGGCGATCATCACGAACACCGCGGTGGAGAAATCGTTCTGGTAGTAGATCAGCGCTGAAAACACGGCCACAACGATAATCGGCGGCAACAGCGAGTTCACCAAGTCATCGAGCTGATCGCGCTTGCAACTCAGAATATGGGCCAGGTAGATTACCAGCGCCAGCTTCACGAGCTCCGAAGGCTGGAAGGAGAAACCGAGCACAAAAATCCACCGGCGAGCGCCGAGGAACTGCACGCCTATCCCTGGCACAAAGCTCAGGAGCATGGCGGCGAGCGCGACGGCCAGCAACAGCGCCACTCTCTTCTGCAGGTACTCCGTTGTTATCCGCGAGACGAGGAAAGACGCCGCAATGCCGAGTCCGATCCACACTGACTGCCGGCGCAGAAAATGGAACGGGTCGGCAAACAGCCGTTCGGCACGAAAGTACGACGAGGTGAACAGTATCGAAATGCCCGCGCCTACCAGCAGCACCAGAACCGCGAGCAACACTGGATCGACCGGGCGCTTGCGAGCATTGACCTGTTCAACCACGAATACCTGATTCATCATGCTCACATCACCGCAGCTTCAGAGTCGAGAGACTCAGAATCGCGAACAACCCTCCGAGGATCCAGAACCGCAGCACCACCTTCGACTCGGCCCACCCCTTGAGCTCAAAGTGATGGTGCAGCGGTGCCATCAGGAACACGCGTTTGCCCCGCCAGCGATACGAAAGCACCTGGATGATGACCGACAGCACCTCGATCACGAACACGCCGCAGATAACGATGAGAAGAACTTCCTTCTTGAGCATCAACGCCATCACGCCGAGCGCGCCGCCGAGCGCCAGGCTACCGGTATCGCCCATCATGACCTCAGCCGGGTGAGCGTTATACCACAGAAACCCGGTTGCGGCGCCGACCACGCCGAGCCCCAGGACCGTCAACTCGCCGGCACCGAGGATATACGGGATCTGCAGATACTGGGCGTAGTCAACCCGTCCGGTGACGTAGGCGAGCACCGTCAGGGTCAGTCCGGCCATAACAACCAGGCCCGCCGCGAGCCCGTCCAGCCCGTCGGTGAGATTGACCGCGTTGGTAGCGGACACCAGCAGGAGAACAGCGAACGGAATATACAGCCACGAGAGATCCAGCACCGGGTCTTTCAGAAACGGCAGGTACAGCAGCGTTGTATGGTTGCCTCCCGCATAGTACAGCGTCATCGCAATCGCAAGCGAGATCCCGATCTGACCGGCGAGCTTGATGCGTCCTCGCATTCCTCCGGAATCGTGGTGTTTGTGCTTCAGCATATCGTCGATCAGGCCGATCATTCCGAAAGCAAGGATAGATAGGAGCCCGACCCATGCGTACATGTTTCGCAGGTTCATCCATAAGAGCGCTGAGACCGTCACCGCAAGGAGAATCATGATGCCGCCCATCGTCGGCGTTCCGGACTTCGTGAGGTGCGTCTCCGGGCCGTCTCCGCGAATCTCTTCACCGATCTTTCGGCGCCGCAACATGTTGATGATCCCAGGCCCGAACACGAAGCAGACCAGCAAGGCCGTCACGGTGGCGTAGGCCGCTCGAAAGGTGATATAACGGAAGACGTTAAACGGCGAGAAATACTGCACCAGCGGATAGACGAGTTCTTTAAACACTGTCTTCCCCCAGAGTTTCGATCAGACGCTCAAGCTCAACCCCGCGGCTGCCCTTCAGCAACATCAGATCGCCTGCACCGGCGAGCTCTCCCACCCAAGCTCGGAGCATCTCGAAATCGACTGTGGCTTTGACGCGCCCGTGGTCGGCGCTCCATACCGGTGCGGATGCCTCCACGGCTTGCACGGGCGGCCCGCCGCTTGCTCCCAGCTCATCCGCAAAGCCTTCACCGAATAATAGTACCGCGTCGGCGCTGCTGTTTACCGCCCGTTCCAGAACCTCACGATGATGCAGCGCAGAATAGCTGCCGAGCTCTCGCATCTCTCCCAGCACCAGGAGCTTTCTCCCCGGCCACTCGGTTTCATCGAGCATCCCGATAGCAGCTTCCATCGAACGCTGATTAGCGTTGTAGCAGTCCTGCAGTACCGTAAGCTCTCCGCCGGCCCGGCGGACGCGCAACACCTGACTGCGGCCGAACAAAGCGGTGCTGTGCTGCAGCCCGACGGCGACGGCCTCAGCCCGGCAGCCTAGGTACGACGTCACCGATATCGCAGCCAGGGCGTTGAGCACGTTGTGGTCTCCTGGAAGCGCCAACCTGATCGAACGCCCTCGCCAGCGGATACTGTTCCCGAGAATCCCCTCGCCACGGTACCCTTCGAAGCCCGGAGTAGAGCGCTTGCCGAACGCCTCAACGGTCCCGTTTACCCCCGTGTGGAGATGCTCGAAGAACGGGTCATCCTCGTACACAAAACCGCGCTCGCTTCCGGTGAAACGCGAAAAAATCGCCTTCTTCTCGTTTGCGATCGCCTCGATGCTGCCCAAATACCCGATATGCGCGGCGGCGATATTGGTGATCACCGCTACCGACGGCTTCACGATCTCGGCCAGCAGCGCAATCTCACCGGGGTGATTCATAGCGCACTCGAACACCGCGTAGCGGTGCGACTCGTCGACCGCAAACGCAGCCAGCGGCACACCGATCTCGGAGTTATAGTTACCCGCGGTGCGGAACGTAGGCGCCTCGCGCTCGAGGATCGCGGCGATCAGCTCCTTCGTGGTGGTCTTGCCGTTGCTTCCGGTCACCGCAATACGCACCAGATCGGGGAACCGTTCAAGATGGCGGCGCGCAAGCTGCTGCAGCGCTGTAAGCGGATCCTCGACCGCGAGCAGGCTGCGGTCGGTCGCCACCGGCTGCACCGCGGTGCGCTCGGCATGCTCGCGCGCGACGATTGCGCCGATTGCCCCGCGCTCGAAGGCGTCCGCGACGAACTCATGCCCGTCACGATGCTCACCACGCAGCGCTACGAACACCGATCCCGGGCCGCAGCTGCGCGAATCTATCTCGAACCGCTCGACCCTTCGGCCGGGGTGGCCGTGAACTGCCGCGTTGCACCACGCGGCGAGCTCGGAGATCGTGTACTGCTGATGACTACCGCTATTCGCTGAACCGCTCGTCGCCATCGCCACTCCCGGGGGTCAACTCAATCGTTATGATGCGCTCGGGTCCGACCAACTCAAGCTCCAGATCCTCGAGGGCTATCCGTCGCAAACGCGTGGGTGACTGCAACATCGTAATGCCGGTAATCGAGCGTTTGTTTTCCTCGAAGCGCTCGTGCTGCAACCGCTGCAGGCGGCCGATCTCACGCTCCTGCTGTTCGAATCGAAAGCCCTGATAGACATTAGCAAACAGCAACGCGGGTATCAGCGCCGCCAGACTAAGCAAAACCGACATCTTCATCGCGTGTAGCACCTTTCTTGTTAGCTTTGAGCGTCAGCACTTCCGCGCCACCCGCAACCGTGCGGTCCGAGAGGCTGCGTTGCGCTCCCGCTCAGTCTCTGTGGCAAACACCGGTTTGCGAGTAATCAACTCCAACTCGGCACTACCCCCACATTTACAAATCGGCATTTCCGGAGGGCAGGTACAGGCCCTGCTCTTCTCCCGGAACGCCCGCTTCACAATTCGGTCCTCGAGCGAGTGAAACGCTATCACACCGATGATGCCGCCTGGAGCAAGCCAGCTGACCGCGCCGTGCATCGCCTGTTCGATGCGGTCAAGCTCCCGGTTGACCGCAATCCGCAGCGCCTGAAAAGTCCGGGTAGCCGGATGAATGCGCCCGCGCCGATACGGCCCCGGCACCGCTCGAGAGATGAGATCGGCCAGCGCGACCGCCGACTCGATCGGCGACTGTGAGCGCTGCCGGGCAATCGCGGCCGCGATGCGCCGCGAATAGCGTTCCTCACCGTAGCGGTAGATCACGTCCGCCAGCTCCTTCTCGGAAAGTCGATTGACCAGATCGGCTGCATTCTCTTCCTCCTCGGTGTTCAAGCGCATATCCAACGGCTCATCCTCACGAAAACTGAACCCGCCGCCGGCTGCCTTGAAGTGAAACGAAGAGACACCGAGATCAAAGAGGATGCGCGTCGGCCGTACCGGACCCGGCTCACGCTCGAAGTAGCGGTCAAACCAGGTGTGGACTAACGAGGCCCGATCCGAGAACTGAGCCAGGCGCTCGCGCGCCCGACTCAGGATCCGCGGATCGGCGTCCAGCCCAATAACCCGCAGGTTTGGAAAACGTTCCAGGAATGCGAACGAATGCCCGCCTTCTCCTACCGTGGCGTCAATCAACAAATGCTCGCCGCTGTCCACCGCGAGGTATTCAAGCACCTCGGCAGTAAGAACCGATGCGTGGCTAATCTGCATAAGCGCCCCGGCTCAATTCTATCAGCTTCGGTCAGAAGGAGACGAGCCCTCCCAGTTCCTCGGCCGCTTCCTGGAAATCGTCTTCGTGCTCCGCGAGATACCGGTCGTACTCACCGACGTCCCAGATCTCGATGTACTTCTTGATACCCAGAATAATGCACTCTTTTCGTAACCCTACCGCCTCCTTTAGAGCCTGAGGAATCGTTATTCGGCCCGCTTTGTCGATCTCGATCTCCTGCGCCGGCGCGATAATACGCCGCTGCAGGAGCCGCGCGCGTTTGGTGAACGGCGAAGCGGCCGCCATCAAACTGTCGGAAACTGCCTGCCACTCCTCGGGCGGGAACAGCCAAAGGCAGTTGTCGATCCCGCGCGTGATTACCAGCTGTGCGCCGGGGATAGCCGAGCGCAGGCGCTGCGGCACCGAGAGCCGACCTTTGTCGTCCAACGCATTGTGAAACTGACCGGTTATCATCCCCATCCACCCACAGTATCCTATTCTTCCCCACTATTACCCACTGCTGCACCATTTTAGTGCAAAGTGTCGGGATGTCAACTCAGTGGACAGAATGCACCCCAAACGAATTACCGGAAATCTTGAGACTGCTACATGTTTGTATAGTATCTGTGGAAAGAAACGCGAAAACCGCCAAAGGACGCACGCCTGAGCCCGGCTCCTCCGGCGGGTTTTACGAGACAGAGGCGCTTTTGGGACGCTCTAACTTTTGGGACGCTCTAGGTGGTAGGCCGCCCGAGCTCGAGCTCGGCTCGTTCTTCGCGCTGCGCGCCGTTGCGCGCGTATATGCGATAGTCGATTTCGGGGAAGATATTGTAGCGCCGCTCCACCGAGGTCAGCCATTCGGTACTAACCTCACCGCGACTGAGCGAATCATACACCGTCGTGAAGTTCTTGACGTGCTCCTTGATCCGGCGCACGGCGTAGGCGACGTTGGTACCGGCTCTCATGATGAAAGGCCAGTCCGAGGCCTGACTCAGCAGCACCTCGCGCACCGCCTGATCCAGAAAGCGTTTCTTGAGCCCGTTCTCGTTCGGAAAGCGGTCGACGAGGTCTATCATCCGCTCGACGATCTTGTGCAGATGCCGGTAGATCCAGTCGTTTGAGCTATCGAGCCAGACTTCGGAATACCCCTTGTTGCCCCAGCTCGAGAAGGCCGGCTGAGTCTCCTGCAGCTCGGTTGCTTGCTTTAGATACTGAGACGGCGTTATCATCTCTATCCCACAGTCGTCCGCATGCAGCTTCCGAATCACACTCTCGATCCACTGCGGGCCTTCGAACCACCAATGCCCGAACAGCTCGGCATCAAACGGGCTCGTGATTACTGCCGGCTCATCCATGTACTTCCTGAGCTTCTTCAACTGCTTCTTCTGATTGTAGATGAAGTTCTTGGCATGATCCTCGACGGTGCGCGCGGCCTCTTCCGGGTCGTACGGCCGCTTGTTGGGATCGCTTTTGTCGGTTACGGCGTAGTACTTGAATCCGGTGTGAACCCGAATACCGTCTTCATGGACGAAATCGCCGATATAGTCGAGCGGCAGGTCGAAACCGATGTCACGGTAGAACTCCCGATAGGCCGGGTCGCCCGGATAGCCCTCCTCGGCCGACCAGACCGCGTTGACCGAGTCGACGTCGCGCCCAAACACCGCCACCCCATTCGGACAGCGGGTCGGCTTGTAGACGCCGTGCTCCGGCCGGGTATACCCATACAACAGCCCATGACTTGCGGTAAAGAAGTAGCGCAGTCCCTGCTCCGCCAGGTGGTCCTCCAGGCCCGGAAAATAGCCGCACTCCGGCAGCCAGAAACCCTTCGGGGGCTTGCCGAACGTACTCTGATGATGGTCGGTCGCTACCTGAACCTGCGCACGAATTGCTTCAGGATAGTGTTGAAACAGCGGCAGATAGGCGTGCGTGGCCGCCGTCGTCAGGAGCTCGATCTTACCCCGCTTGGAGTAGTAGTCAAAGCCTTTCAGAATGTCATGGCCGTAGCGCTCGACGAAATCCTCACGGTTCTGCGTGAACAGCCCCTTGTACATCTGAGCCAGCGGGTGAAACGTCTCGTCACCCCGCGTGCGCTCGAGCTCCCGGTCGGCCAGCTCAAGCATCGTGTCCAGGTGCCGCACATACCGCTTCTGCAGCAACTCGTCGCGCAACATTGTGGAAAGCGTTGGGGAGATCGAAAAACTGATCCGAAACGGTATGTCGTCGGATTCGAGCCGGTCCATAACGCGCAACAGCGGCAGGTAGGTCTCTGATATGGCTTCAAATAGCCAGTTCTCCTCCAAGAAGGAGTCGTGCTCAGGGTGACGCACGAACGGCAGGTGCGCGTGAAGAACCAGCAGCAGATATCCGTTTGGCATTACAT
>PUPD01000038.1 GCA_003552985.1 Spirochaetaceae bacterium | reverse complement strand
CGCAACTCAGGGAAAGGCACGGGCTTCAACGTCGTCATCCACGAGTGTGCCCATGTGCTCGACAGCGCCAACGGCTCACTCGACGGCCTGCCCCCGCTCCACAAAGAGATGAGCGCCGCCCACTGGGCCGAGGTATTCGGCGAGGCCTACGAAGACCTCCAGCAGCGCCTGCTGCGTCCCGCGCGCCGAAGTCCGGGCTCGCGCACCCGTCGCTCGAAGAGCGCCTTCGACCCCTACGCAGCAGAAGCGCCTGAAGAGTTCTTTGCGGTCGCAACCGAGCTGTTCTTCGAACGCCCGCGTCGGCTTCACAGCGAGTACCCTGATTTGTACCAACAGCTCGCCCTGTTCTACCGGCAGGATAGAGTCTGAACCCTGCGCCGGTGATGCAGGCGGGCGTATCGCTATCGCCCCGAGCATTCTGTCTTCTCTTGGTTCGCTGCGGACTAATCTGCCGGCCGTGCGAGAACGATCTCGACGCCCAGTCCGAAAAGCCTCATAATCCGCTGCTGCACCGTTTGAAACCCGCTCCGGGCGAACCTCTCGCGCAGGCATATCGGCCGGCAGTCGATGAACTGCGGGAAGGCCGCGTGTAGCCGCTGATAGAGCACTACGGCCGGGCCGAACCCGCCGTGCTCCGATACAGCCGCTGCACAGAGCCGGCCGCACGATGACAGTACCCTCCGGCATTCATCCGGGAGAAGCTCTGCATCCTCCGCGGGCAACGTCTCGAGCAGGAAAACCATAACCACGTCGTCGAACTCTCCCGCGCTGTACGGCAGCGGCGGAGGCTCGGCGAGGCAGAACCTCACACGCGCGCCCAGACCGGCCCGGGCCGCGCGCCGGGCAGCCCGCCTAAGCATCTGCGGCGAGCGGTCAACGGCGTCAACCCGACCCCGAGGGCCCACTGCCTGCGCGAGGCCTACCGCCAGCCGCCCCGGTCCGCAGCCCACCTCCAGAACGCGGTCGCCCGGCGCCGGCGCAAGCATTGCAATAACCGCCTCGCGCACCGGGCGCTCCGGGAGCGCCGTGGCCAAGTCGTACAGGCTGCCTTTACGCTCGTAGAGCGGCCGCTGCCGCCGATGCGGCCCCCTGCTCCGCCGGTCTCCTTTCACGCTGCCGCCTCGCTGCGCACCGGCCGCCGGGCGCTACGCTGCGATAGTCTAACGAGCGTAGGTTCCCATCAGGTGCGCTTCGGTCAGGACATGGCCCTGCATCGCAGCTTCGAGCTCAGCCTTCGTCGCTCGGGGCTCGAGACCCAGCTTCGAATCGAGCGCGTACAGCTTGAAGTAGTAGCGATGCTCACCGCCCGGCGGGCAAGGCCCCCCGTAACCGATACGCCGAAAGTCGTTGACACCCTGCACACCTCCCTGCGGAGGCCGCTCGTCGGTGCTCATGCCCTCGGGAAGCTCGCTCACCGAAACCGGGATGTCGCAATAGACCCAATGGACCCAGGTGCCGGCCGGCGCATCCGGGTCTTCGCAGATCAGCGCGAGCGAGCTCGCTTCGCTCGGAACCCCCCGCCATGACACCGGCGGCGAGACGTCGGCTCCATCACAGGAGTACTTGCGCGGAATCTCGCCTCCGTCCCCAAATGCAGTGCTTGTCAGTTCCATAGCGCTAGCATACACCCGTACCGCGTGCGCCGTCGAGCGCAACGCACTCCATTCACGCCTTCACCCTCACCGCCGCGCGATATCACGGACGCCCGGTGTGGAAGGCACGATAGGAGAACAAGAAGTGCTCCACCGAGAGCGCCTGTTCCAGAACAGCCCCGGCGAGATCCCCGTCCACGGCGCGTCCGGCGATGTCCCAGGTACTCCCGGTATCGCGGTCGCGTATCCGGTCGTTGTATCGCTCAAAGCTTACCGAGCGACCGGCTATCTCGGCGTAGTAGGCAGCGGCGCTTCCCACATCGCGTCCCTCCGGCACCCGCTGTGCGTCCAGTGCGCTCGCCGTACCGGACTGCCAGAAGACGACCACGCGTCTGCCGTCGAGTTCGAGCTCCACTACGCCCTCGCGCTCCAGAAGGCTGTAGGGGACCGCCTCTACGGCTTCGCCGTGGTAGACCGTAAGCACTCGTTCCATGGGGTTACTCCCGGCAGGGACCACCTCCGGTCCGCGATACAGAAACGGGCGCTCGGCCGAATCGTAACCCGCGTACGGGTTGCGGCCGTAGTTGCGCCGGTGGCCGGTGTCGCGCGACAACACCTCCGCCTCGGGATAGGCTTCGCGCGCATCTGCCCAGGAAAGCATGCCGGAGGGAAGCAGCCGCAGGCGTTGGCCCGCGAATTTCCCCGCAATTCCCTGTCCGGTCGCCTGAATCCACCAGGATTCGGTCTGCCGGTCGTACATGATCATGTTGCTGTAGATCAACCTCCCCGAGACGCCAAGCTCCAGCACCTCGTCATAGAAGCGCCGGTCGAATACCATGCCGGTGTTGCATAACGGACAATAGGTGACTGCAATCGGCAGCCCGGAAAACTGATCGTTGACGATCTCGTGCCAGGTTAGAATCTGAAGCGGGTAGATTCGCGCCTGACCCTCGTGCCGAAACAGGATGACCGGCTCAGATGCTTCCAACCATTGGTCGGCCTCGCCTACAGTGATGAAGCGCGGCTCGTCGATCGACGGGATGCCGTCCTTCGGCGGACCGCCGGCGATGATGTCTTCGTAGGATATCGCCGCTCGCGAGAAATCGGTCGTGAAGTCACGCCCGGACGCCGCAGGCACCGGCTGGTTCTGATACTCTTCAGGCAGCTCGATCTCCACCCATTCACCACCCCGGGCTCCGAAGCGCGCCCCAATCCGCGCCAGCCGGCGCATGGTCTCGGCCGCCTCGTCCTCCGGCAGAGACGGGTCGGGATCCAGGGCGTCCCCGCGCTCCTGGTCCATCCCCGGGCCGGATTGCCTGTCGGCCTTCCGGGTATCTCCTCCGTCCCCGGGTTTCCCATCCCCGGCCTCCTGCGAGCCGCCGGCCGCGATCAGCCCGAGCTCGCCGGCCAATAAGCTTCCCAGCGCGATAAGCGCTGCCAAAATCGCCAGCCCGGCAATTGCGCGTTTCATCTTCGTCCCTCCCCGGCCGATCGTTTCCCGGCCCTATTGGTGTTGCCCAGCAGGTTGCCACCCTGCATCGTCAAGATATATACTTGTATCTGCAATTGTAAACCAAATTCTTCGGTGCCACAGAACACCGGCGGACGACAGCGATTACAAGGAGCTCGGATTGTCGCTTGCAATGGTCAGCGGGATTGTTATTGGGTTTACCACTTCTTCGAGTTGTCCGAGCAACGCCATACTGCTGCGCCGCGCGCGCGAGGCGCGCTATTCTCACCTGCTGCTGATAGGCCTCGGCGCAGTTTCGGGGTACGTCGCGCTGTTCGGGGTGACCCTGCTCTGGATCGTTCCGTTCTCTGGTGCCATTCCGCAGGTGACCCCGTTCTTGGAGACGGGAGGCTCGCTGGTGTTTCTGTATCTTGGGTTCATTCTGTTGCACGAGGCATTCGCCCGGTATAGCGGCCGACCTCGGGCCCACGAGCTCCACGGCGATCGTAACCCCGACCGCGATCCCCCCGGCGGACGCTCCCGCGGTCACGAGCTCCCCGGTCACAGTGCCCCCGACTATCACCCCGGCTCCGGCGGCCGCCCCGCCTTCCGCCCCACCGGCTTCAGTGCCGGGTTCGCCGCCTCGGGCCTGAACCCCATCAACATCGTGTGGTGGACCGCACTTCTGTCACCCGGACTCAGCGCCGGCGCAGGTATCGACCCCGTACTCCCTACCGGCTTGCTGCTCGGTTCGACCGCATGGTTTGCCGCGTATGCCTGGCTGCTGCGGCGGCTCGGCCGGCGCCTGTCCGACCGCACCCACCGCATTCTCGCGGTGGCCGTGGCCGCGGTGCTGGTGGGTTTCGGCCTGCATTTTCTCTTCGGGGGTCTCGCGGGCGTTTTTGGTTGACCGCGCTCCGAACTACAGGATACAGTAATAGTATATCGATTCAGAGGATATATTGTGAGGCCGAGCATGCGCTCCCATCTGCCGGCGGTGCTCTCCTTAGGGATAATCTGCCAGATCGGGCAGGTTGTGCTGTTGCGGGAGCTTCTGCTGGTGTTTCACGGCAACGAGCTTTCGTTCGGCATCATTCTCGCCGCCTGGATGGTCTGGACCGGTGTGGGCAGCAGGCTCGGCGGCCGGTATGCCGAAGACGTCTCGGAGACGAAGGCGGTGCAGCGCATCGCGGTCGCGGTTCTGGTGCTACTGCCGGCAACCATTCTGATGGTAAGACTGCTGCGTTCGTTCTTCCCGCTGCCTCCCGGGGCTTACCTCGCCGTGAGCGATATTCTGATCTCTTCGTTTCTGGTGACCGCCCCGGTCGGGCTGCTGCTCGGTGCGCAGTTCGTACTGCTGGCACGCGTGTGGCGCCTTCGCGATCAGGCCAACGACACCGGTGCAGCCGGTAAGACCTATATCGCCGAGGCTGCAGGCCATGCGGTTGGTGGGCTGCTGTTCACCCTGGCGCTCGTCCATCTCCTCAACTCGTTCGAGGCTGCCCTCGGGGCAGCCCTGCTGCTCGCGCTCACCACGCTCTTCGGCCTTCGCCGGCTGCACCCGGAGGAGTCCGGGATCACCGCACCGGATGTCACCGCCGGGTCCGAGCCCTCCCGCAACAGGCTCGCTGCTTCCCGGCTACTGTGGGCGGCGCTTCTTGCAGCGGTCGTTGCGTTTCCGTTCCTTGCCGCCGTCGACGACTGGGCCTATCAGCTGCAGTGGGATTCGTTCGCACCCAGGCACGAGCTCCTGGAGGTTCGCCAATCACGTCATGGAGCGGTTGCCGTAGCCCGCCGCGAGGATCAGCACAGCTTTTTCCAAAGCGGAAATCTCATGTTCTCAGCCGGCGGCCGTGAGACGCTCGGGCCCGGGTTCGAGGAACAGGAGGCGGTAACCT
>PUPD01000149.1 GCA_003552985.1 Spirochaetaceae bacterium | reverse complement strand
ATGCCGGATGCCTCACCGATGCCGATCGCCTTCTCGCCGGTTAGCTTCCAGTGCACGTACCCGGCGAGGGTGGTGAGATACGCAACCTCACCCACGTGTTCTTCGCCATTCAGGATTGCCTGGTAGAGATGCGCGATGCTCCAGCGCTGCGGGATCGGATAGCCGAACAGCTCGGTTAGCTCCTTTGAGGCTGCCTCGGTGATGTTGTTCCGCCAGGTGCGAAAGGGCACCAGGAGGTTGTCGTTCTTGTCGAATGCGAGATAGCCGTGCATCATGCCGCTGAAGCCGGCGGCGGCAAACCGGGCGAGATTAACGTTGTAGTTGTTTTTCACATCAGCGACCAGATTAGCGAAACAGGCCGCGGCCCCATCCCAGACGGTCTCCAGGTCATAAGTCCAGATGCCGTCTTTGAGCTGGTTCTCCCAATCATAGGAGCCGGATGCGAGTGGCCAGCCGTCGGGCGTGATCAGGCTCGCCTTGATCCTGGTGGAGCCGAACTCCACCCCCAGCACTGATTTCCCGTTCTCGATCAGCTCGCGAACCGCCCCTGAGCCTTCACTATTCTGATTCATGGATTCCTCCTCTGACGAGACGCTGTGTTGAGTCGCTTCAGATCAGCAGTTTCCGGTAACGTCGCTGACAGTATGGCAGCAGTTTGCGCACACCTCAAGCGCTTTGTCGCCTGTCGCCGGGCGCTCCACGCCCTGCCTCGCTCCCTATAATCAAGCTTTGATTTTCATACATCCTCGCTCATAAAGCAATTCACCCTAAGGCTGAGATGCTGACAAATCAGCAGCTTGGTATTATTCTGGATATTAAGGCTATAGTATAATGGATTCGTCGCGCCGAACGATGCGTCAGCCGGCAATCGAGCTGCCGGGTGAGGAGGGGGAATAGCGAGGGTTTCGGCCGGCGGATAACACCGGAAGGAAACTACCATGCGTTCATTGGGGATCTGTATCGGAGCGTCGAGCGTGTCGCTCGCTGAAGTTGCATCATCGGGGGCGCCCGAGGAGGGCACCTGCGGCTCTGCCGCGAGAGACTTCCGGAGGGAAGCGGCTCCAACGATCGAGCGACAGATAGTGCGCTCGCACGGGGGTGACCCACGCTCCACGCTGGTGGAGCTGCTGCGCGAGACAGACCCTGAGAGGGTCGATCGCATCGTTGCCACCGGCAGGCGCTTTCGTCATTTCGTGAACCTTTCCACGATCTCCGAGCCGGAGGCGGTTGAGTTGGCGTATCAACACGCCAGACCGAACGGTGTCCGGTCTCCGGCGGTAGTCTCGTGCGGAGGGGAGACGTTCATGGCCTATGTGCTGGATGCGCGTGGCCGTATATCAAACGTGCTGACCGGAAACAAATGCGCATCCGGGACCGGCGATTTCTTCATTCAACAGCTGAAACGAATGGGTGTTTCCCTCGAACAGGCCGAGCAGTGGTCAAGCACCGAAAACCCCTACCAGGTATCGGGGCGCTGTTCGGTGTTCTGCAAATCCGACTGCACGCATGCGATCAACAAGGGGATTCCCCGCTCGAGGGTGACGGCCGGACTGTGCCGCATGATGGCGGATAAGGTCCTCGAGCTGCTGAAGGATATTCCCGAGGAGAACATCATGGTTGTGGGCGGTTCCACGCGCAACCGGATGATGATGGAAACGCTGCGCCGGTGGCTGCCGGGGCTGATCATGCCGGAATCCGCTACCTACTTTGAAGCGCTCGGAGCGGCGCTGTGGGGGCTTGAGCACGAAACGGTTTCGTTTCCGGGTTTCGAGCGGCTGATGGCTGCCGGCGCCGCCTCGTTCGAAACGCTGGATCCGCTGCGCGAGTTCGAGGATCTCGTGGAGTTCCGCACGATGCGGAGGGGTCAGGTAGCATCCGGGGACCGCTGCATCGTCGGCCTGGATGTCGGCTCCACCACCACCAAGGCGGTGCTGATGCGCTGTGAGGACAGCGCGATTCTTGCCTCCGAGTATCGCTACACCGAGGGCGATCCGGTCGGGGCCTCGCGGGAGTGCTATCGGCAGCTGCGCGAGCAGGTGGCTGCTGCAACCGATCCGCGGTCGGTGGCGATCATTGGGCTTGGGGTGTGCGGGTCGGGTAGGCAGATTGCGGGACTGCATGCGATGACCGACGGCGTGATCAACGAGATCATCGCGCACGCGGCCGCGGCGACGTATTTCGACTCCGGAGTCGATACCCTGTTCGAGATCGGCGGGCAGGACGCCAAGTACACCTACATCACCAACCGCGTGCCGTCCGATTATGCGATGAACGAAGCCTGCTCCGCCGGTACCGGATCGTTCCTGGCGGAGTCGGCCGACGAGACGCTGGGCCTACCGGTTGAGCAGATTGCGGAAGTCGCGCTGCAGGGCAATGCCCCGCTCAACTTCAACGACCAGTGCGCGGCCTTCATCGCCTCGGATATCAAGACTGCAATCCACGAAGGCGTCCGACAGGAGGACGTGGTCGCCGGGCTGGTGTATTCCATCTGCATGAACTACATCAACCGCGTGAAAGGCAGCCGCCCGGTGGGCGAGAAGGTCTTCATGCAGGGTGGTGTGTGCTATAACCGCGCGGTGCCGCTTGCGATGGCGGCGTTGTCGGGCAAGCCGATAGTTGTGCCGCCGGAGCCCGGTTTGATGGGAGCGTACGGTGCGGCGCTCGAGCTCAAAAAGCGCATCGAGCTGGGACTGTTGTCTGAACACGCGTTCGACCTCGATGCGCTCGCTGCGCGTGAGGCAGTGTACAAACGCAGCTTTGTCTGCAACGGTGGGCGTGAGGGCTGTGATCGCGGCTGTGAGATCTCGGTGATTGAAGTTGCAGGCAAGAACTATCCATTTGGCGGCGCGTGCAACCGCTTCTACAACATCCGCAAGAATATCACGTACGACGTCAAGCGCCTTGATCTGGTGGCCGCGCGCGAGCGGCTGATATTCGATGAGTACGCGCCTCCCTCCCCGAAGGATCAGGATAACGGTGACAGGCGCCCCACGGTGGGGATCAATCGGAGCTTCCTCGTCGAGACCTACTACCCGCTGTACGCTACCTTCTTTCACGAGCTCGGGTTCCGGCCGGTGATTGCGCAGAGCGCTCCGGAGGAAGGTGTGGAGCGTCGCAACGCACCGTTCTGTTCCCCTGCTGAGCTCGCTCACGGCTTTTTCTATTCGCTGCTGAACGCCGAGCCGCGGCTCGATTACCTGTTTCTCCCCCTGATACGGAGCATTCCAACGACCGACGGGCAGCCTGAGTCACAGGTCTGTCCGCTGGTTCAGGCCGAGCCGTATTACCTGACGACTACGTTCAGAGAGACGCTCTCGCGTCTCGAGCGCGCCGGTACCGCGGTGCTCACGCCGTTCATCAACATGACCTCCGGTCTGGAAGCGGCCCGTGGGCCCCTGGTAGAGACCACGGTGCGAATGGGGGTCGCTGCTACCGACGCCGAGGCGGCGTTTGAAAAGGCGCTCGCCCGGCAGGAGGCCTGCTTCGAACACATGCGCGAGTTGGGCCGTGCGGCGCTTGCAGAGTTGGAATCGAAGCCGGATGAGGTCGGGGTTGTGCTGTTCGGGCGTCCGTATAACGCCTTCTCGGAACTCGCCAATATGGGCATTCCGCATAAGCTCGCCTCACGCGGTGTGCGGGTGATTCCGCTGGACTTTCTGCCGATCCGGCAGTTGGAGTCCAAGCGTCACATGTACTGGGGCATGGGCCAGCGGATTCTTCAGGGAGCACGGCTGGTGAAGGAGAACGACCAGCTGTTCGGTACCTACATCACCAATTTCTCATGCGGCCCTGACTCGTTCATCATCGGGTACTTCCGTGAGATTCTCGGGCGCAAACCGTCTCTGACGCTGGAGCTCGACAGCCACACCGCGGATGCCGGGATCGAGACGCGCATAGAGGCCTTCCTCGATATCGTCTCCGAGTACCGGCAGTTGCTGATCGGCACCACGCAGAGAAGCGCTCCGCGGCGTTTCACCCCGGCGCAAATGCGCAAGGTCAATCGCAGGGTCAACGTGATCACGTCTTCGGGCGAGGAGGTTAGGCTCGATGACCCGAGGGTGACGTTGGTCATACCCTCGATGGGACGGCTCACCACCGAGTTGCTCGGAGCCGTTCTGCGAGGCGCCGGGTTCAAAGTCGTCGTGCTGCCGCCGGCGGATGAGTCGATCCTTAAGGTCGGCCGGGCGCAGGCCTCGTGCAAGGAGTGCCTGCCGCTGATCATTACCGCCGGTGGACTGCTGGATTACGCCAATGCCAAGAGGCGCGATGACGAGATCGTGGTGTACTTCATGGCGAGCGCTTCCGGCCCCTGCCGCTTCGGACAGTACGCTGTCTTCATGCAGGACGTGGTGCGGCGCCTAAAGATTCCGGACGTCGCGGTCATGTGCTTGACCTCGGAGAACTCGTATTGGGATGTCGAAGGCAGCTTCAGTTACCGCAAGGCCTGGACCGCGATCGTGATCTCCGACTTTCTGGAAGACGCGCGCTCGATGATCCTTGCCAACGCCGTCGATCCGGAACAGGGACTTGCGGTGTTTGAGGACGAATGGCGCGCGATTCTCGAGGTGATGGAGCATGGCACGATGCGGCAGGTCCGCGAACGGGTCGAGCAAACCGCGGCAACGCTCGGGCGCATTCCGATGAAGCGCGCGCCGCGGGAGGTGCCGCTCGTTCTCCTGGCAGGAGAGATCTTCGTGCGCAGGGACGGGATCTCGCGGCGTTACCTTACCGAACGGCTGGCCGAGAAAGGC
The DNA here is from genome assembly GCA_003552985.1 of Spirochaetaceae bacterium. Taxonomy (GTDB): domain Bacteria; phylum Spirochaetota; class Spirochaetia; order DSM-27196; family SLAA01; genus B1Sed10-166. Next base: position 233 of record PUPD01000149.1, on the reverse strand, counting down.
TTTGCGGTACTGTGTGCGCCGATCTCGGAATGGGTGCACTATGTGGAGTACGACCTGAAGATCAACCCCGACACGGTAAGCCGAAGCTCGGTTGAGCGCTTCAAGTTTTATTTGCGCAACAAGATGCTCGAGAGCTACGAGCGGCGTTTCACCAACCTGCTCGGGCGCTCTGGTCTGGTGCAGACCAGGCTCTCGGATGTCGCCACGGTGGTCGAGAACGCGAGGCGTTATCT
>PUPD01000171.1 GCA_003552985.1 Spirochaetaceae bacterium | reverse complement strand
TTTCAACCCTACTTCACGGCCCTGCCGGCTCGGGGAGTTCCCCCGTTCGGTCCCGGGCTTCAACGCGCGCGCTCTCCGCTCGGCCATATGCGCGATGCAATACTCCGGCGGCTGATTTTCTCAAAGATGAATCGAGCGGCGATGCCTGCCATAAACGAGATACGCGTAAGACTCGGCCTTGAGGCGCTCGGCGGGATGGCAGAGCTGCTGCTGCGGCCGCCGCTGGTGTTCTACTACACCACCGAGGCGCTTGAGTATCCGCGGGCACACTGGCCTGAGAGTTTCCGGATGGTCGGGCCTGCAACCTGGGTGCCGCCGGCCGATCCGCCGGAATGGCTTGCCGATATAGAGCAGCCCATCGCCCTGGTTACCTGCTCCACCGAGCGTCAGAACGACCGCGGTATCATCGAGGCGGCAATCGAGGCGTTGCCGCAACAAGGACTCTATCTTGTTGCAACCAGCGCTGCATACGACTCCACGGAGTTCCAGAACCATGGACAGCAGATCGCGAACTGTCGTGTCGAGCGTTTTCTCTCACATGAGTCGATCGTCGCGCGCGCCCAGGTTGTTGTCTGTCACGGAGGCATGGGCATTACCCAGCGAGCGCTTTCAAATGGGGTTCCCCTCGTCGTGGTCCCGTTCGGTCGCGACCAGTTCGAGGTTGCCCGCCGGGTGGAACACGCCGGAGCCGGTGTCCGCCTGATGCCGAACCGCTTGAATGCTGCGAGCCTCGGTTCGGCGGTGCAGAAAGCCATCTCAATGTCGGACGGGGCGAAGCGGATCGCCGCCGCCTTCGCGGCGGCCGGTGGCGACGCGGCGGTTGCCGATGGCATGGAGCAACTGCTCGCCGCTGACCTTCGTGCCGCGGACCGCGACGGGGTTGTGGGACACTTGGAGCAACAGGGAAGCCCCGCTTGAATCTTTGATTGTGCCGGCACTCGTAAAGATCGCGCGGTGCTTCCGCACTACGGTACGAGCGCGCACCACGCTACAAACGCAGGCGTTCGTCAGGAAGTGGTGCTGCAGCGGGGTTGGGGGCCGAGTCTGTGGCAGGGCACAGTCATACTTTACGGTCGTTTGACTGTTACGTCAAATGGCGGTAAACTATACGCCAACAGGCGGAGGCTGAAAAGCGTATGAGCTCGCTGAGCATAGAATACCTGTTGGGCGGAAGCGAACTGCTCGGACACCGCATAGAGTCCGAGATTGACCTCTATGAGCTCGGCAGAGAAGGAATCCCCAAGAAAGCTCTAGTCAACCTCGCGGCTAACATGGGTCTGTCGCTGAGAGCGATGGCTCGCATCCTCCATGTGGCCGAACGCACGCTGCAGCGAAAGAAAGAGGGTGATCTGCTTGCCGAGGCCGTATCGGAGCATGTTATTCAGGTAGCGGAGGTGTACTCGAGAGGATGCGAGGTTCTTGGCGACGCTGAGCGATTTCGCGTCTGGCTCAATACCGCAAGCGCAGCGTTCGGCAACAGAACTCCGATAGAGCTATTATCGTCACGCTATGGAGCTCTGATGGTGCTCGACGAGCTCGGGCGGATGGAACACGGCATCGTCGCCTGATGGTGGCCTACCGCATCGCGAAGAGAGAGTACATCGAGGACTTATCCGGTGAAGGAGCTCGCCTGCACGGGGGGCGCTGGAATCGGAAAGGGACGGCTGTCGTATATCTTGCCGAAAACCGGGCGTTGGCAACGGTCGAGTACCTCGTCCATGTACCGCTATCCTTGCTTCCGGTTGATCTGTATATCGCAGAGATATCTCTTCCCGCACGAGCGGAGATCGAGGAAGTTCGGTCGAAAGCGCTTCCGGCGAATTGGGCCACCCATCCTCCGCCGGCTGCGCTTGCCGAAATCGGGGAGGAATGGATCACACGGAACGAGACGCTTGTGTTGCGAGTTCCGTCCGCTGTGGTCCAAGGCGAGTGCAACCTCCTGATCAATCCGAAGCATCAACACGCGAAGCAGATCAAGATCGTCTCGAGCGATCCAATGCAGATCGATGCGCGATTACTGAAGTCGACCGACAGTCCATAATACAGACGGCGTCCGACAAGTAGCTACCCGGCAATCACCGAGGAGATCATCTCGGCCATCTCATCGCCCACTTCCTCCAGGGGCGCCGCGCTGCGCTTGCTGCGTGCCATCATGAGCGCTCCCTCCATGGCTGCCAGTATGGTACGCGCTACACGGGCGGCGCGACCAGCCGGCACGCCGGCGGACTCAAGCGCGGACCGGTAAAGGCTCTCCCATTCGTCCAGCCCTGCCTGGCAGGTCCTGGCGAGGTCTGTGTCCATGTCGGGAGTATCAAGCACGATCGGCGCGACGGGACAGCCGAACAGGTACTCGGAGTCCAGCATCTCATGGGCGGCAGCCTGAAAAAACTCACGCACTCCGGCGGCGGGGTCTTCCGCTTCTTCGAGGCACTTTCTAAGCACGCGGGTCGCCTCCTCAATCCCCACCCGCACGGCCTCCAGGATCAGCATGGTTTTGCCGCCCGGAAAATGGAAATACAGCGAACCGCGCGGCGCGCTGCACTCGGCGAACGCGTGCTGGACGCCGGTTGCGGCACCGGCATCGTGGCTCGGACCGCTGCCTTGCATGTCGCCCCCGACGGCTCAGTGGTTGGAGTCGATACTGACGAGGGCATGATCGCTGAAGCCCGGCGTCTAGACACCGCAGGGGAGGTTACCTGGAAAGTTGGAGACTTGGAACGTCTGCCGTTTGACGACGGCGCGTTTGACCTGGTCCTGATTGAGCAGGTGCTGCAGTTCATCCCCAACCGAGAGCGGGCCCTTGCGGAAGTCCGTCGTGTTCTGGCGTCGGGAGGAAGAGTGGTGCTCGCGCTGTTGCGAGATCTCGAGTTCAACCGCAGCTACAAGGTCCTGGCCGCCGTACTTGACCGTCACGCAGGTGCGGAGGTCGGCGACATGATGCGCTCTCCTTTCGCCGGCCCCGGAGCTGAAGGCATTTTCGAAGAGCTCACTAGAGCCGGATTTCGTGAAATCGGGATCCGGCACGACGTGCTTGATGTGCGCTATCCAAGCCCGGCCGAGTACTTGCGGCAGGAGGCGGCGAGCTCCCCACTGGCGGGCCCGCTGGGTGAGCTCGACGATCGCACCCTGCAGGCATTGATCGCCGACCTGGATGACGCGCTCGCCCCGTTTACCGATGACACGGGGGTAGTGTTTCCGATGGAAACCTACTTCGTAAGCGGTTACCGCTGACGGGGGCGGTGGCCGCTGACAATAGTGATGCGGAAGCCCTGATTCAGAGCGGCCATCGTTCAGCTGCAGCTACGCTACCGCGATGACTTGCCGTCCTTTGCAGGCAATCGTACTATTGGAGGATGCGATCGCTTCCGACTCGACATTTCTGGCTTGGGTACGTAATCGTTGGTTTGACCGTTGCGGGGTCGTACGCCATCTGGCTCGCCGCAATGGCCTGGAGCGATAGCTGGTACGACGATGTGTGGCTCTATCCGGCAAAGGTCGGCAGTCACGGGACGCTCACCCTCATGTGCTGGGCGATCATCATGGCGGCGCGACTGCGGCCGATCGAGTGGATGTTCGGCGGGCTCGACAAGCTCTACCGCGCGCACCGCAGGATCGGTGAGCTGTCGTTCGCGCTGATCTTCCTGCATCCGATCTTTCTCGCGGTCTCTTATGCCGACGATGTCACCGGCTTCTTCGAGTATCTCTGGTTCTCGGAGAGTTGGGTCCGGAATACCGGAATAATCGCGCTGGCCGCGTTCGCTCTGCTCGTAGCGTTATCGATCTTCATCAAGATTCCATACCACCGCTGGAAACGCAGCCACGACTTTTTCGGGGTGCTGCTTGTGTTCGTCGTATACCATGCGATCATAGCCGAAGGCGAGATTGTGCAACTGGCGCCGCTTACGTACTGGCACGGTTTCTGGGTCGCCGCCGCGCTGGTCTGTTACGTGCATATTCGGCTGCTCTATCGCTTCTTCGGACCACTGTACGACTACGTTACTGAAGAGGTGCGGGAGATCGGCGACAACGTAACTGAAGTGCTCCTTGCACCGGCGGGGCGTCGAATGCGGTATATGCCCGGTCAGTTCGTGTATGTGTCTTTTAATTCGACCGCGGTAAGCGAGGAACCGCATCCAATCAGCATATCGAGTGCTCCCGACGCGATACGACTTCGGCTCTCGGTGAAGGGGCTCGGCGACTGGACGAGTACGCTGCCTGAGCTTAATCGCGGCGAGCCGGCGCGAATCTGGGGCCCGTACGGACGGTTCGCGGAGATGCTGCTCGAAAGGCCTGATCTTCCGGTGGTGCTCGTCGGGGGCGGCATCGGCATTACTCCCTTTCTCAGTATCGTGGCGTCGGCGGAGTTTCGGCAGCGGCTTGCCGATTCCACGCTGATATACTCGGTGCCGCAGCGCGACGCGGCGATCTATCACGAAGAGCTCTCCCACTACGCGGCCCCCGTCGATCATATGCGGTATCTCCAGCACATCTCAGATGAGGAGGGCTATATCGACGCCGACTATCTTGCCGCGCAGCTCAGCCGGCCGCTTCAGCACCACATCTTCCTGGTCTGTGGTCCGCCTCCGATGATGAGTTCGTTCAAGGACTTTTTGCAGGAAGCCGGAGTCCTACGTAAGCAGATCCGCATGGAGGAGTTCGCTACCGGCTGAATCGGCGCACCCGACCGGGACGGCGCTCAAGTAACAGCTCAGGTAGCCCGAGTCAAGATCCCGAAGCGGGAAACGTTAAGCAGATAGAGCTTTCCCACCAAGTTGCAGAACGGCAGCTGTAGATAGCTCCGGAGCTATGTGCACACAGTGTGAATAACGACGACGCGTGAATCCGGCAGTTGTTGATCGAGAAAACGTAGCCCAACTTGCGCACTTTTGAGGCCGAAAGAGGCGATTTCAGCCTTTCGGCAGGCCGGCCCGAAACGTAAATCGCGGTATTGCAGTGACTTGTGATTTGGAGGTGTGCGGTTTTGCGGG
>PUPD01000099.1 GCA_003552985.1 Spirochaetaceae bacterium | reverse complement strand
CGTTGTTCCATGAACCTATTGTGCTCGGCGAGTATACGCTCCCGGTTTCGGCTGTTGATCTTGTGCTGCAGTTGCTCGTTCCGTTTCTGGCGCTTGCGATTGTCTATCGGCTTGCGCTGAGCGGGCTCAGCCGCCTGGTGGTGAAGCTCGCGCTTGAAGAGCCGGCACTCGCGAGAGTCCGGCGCCGGGGCCGCCAGGTCTTGCGGGCGTTGTATGTACTGCTGGTCGTGGGGCTTGTATCCCGACTGCTCGGCGCCGAGGTATCGGGCTATCTCGGAACTGTGTTCCGCTTTCTGCGCGAGCCGTTCTTTGTATCGGGCGATACGCGTGTGTCGCTTCTGACGGTATTGGCGTTCATTCCGGTCTTGTACCTCGCGTCGTGGGCGGCGCGTTCGAGCAAACGGATGCTGGAGTCGCGGGTTCTGGATCGCCTCGAGCTTGATCCGTCGCAACGGTTCTCGATCTCCGCGCTCACGCGCTACGTGGTAATGGCTCTGGTGCTGGTGTTCGGCCTGTCGATGCTCGGGATCGACCTGTCGTCATTGGGCGTCTTCTTGGGGGTGATCGGTATCGGGCTCGGCTTTGGACTGCAGACCACGGTTGCAAACGTGTTCTCGGGGTTGGTCATCATTCTTACCCGGCCGATCAAGGAGGGTGACCGCATTGAGGTTAACGACTACGAAGGCACAGTGATGCAGATACGGCTTATCTCTACTGTGGTGAATACTCTGACCAACGAGACGCTGATCATCCCGAATCAGCAGATCGTCAACAGTGCAATGCACAATTATTCGTATGACGACCGTAGCATCAAAGTTCGAAATTTCGTCGAGGTTTCCTATCGTTCCGACCTTGATCAGGTGAAGAACGTACTGCTCGCAGTGGGAATGGAGAACCCTTACCGCATCCCCGAGCAAGAGCCGCGCGTGTTCTTTCGCTCGTTCAATGACTCCGGGATCGAGATCTTGTTGAGCACCTGGATTCGGGACACTGTGGATAAGTACTTCGCGATTTCCTGGAACAATCTCGAGATTTGGCGCGCGTTCAAGCGCAATGGGATCGAGATCCCGTTCCCGCAGCGGGACCTGTACCTGAAGTCGGTGCCGCCCGAGCTCGGCGTTGAGCCGGCGGATGCCTCCGGTTCGTCCGATGCTGGCCCTCGCCTGCGCTCCGAGGGCGAGCTACCGGAGAACCGCTCGCCTGAACGCTCGGCACCCGCGGACTCTCAGGGGGCCTCAGGGCACGACTGAGGGTGCTGGCCGGCGGCGGGGCGGGCGCGCTTTGGTGAGCGCGAATGACTGCCGTTCACGCCTCAACCGTGGCCTGTCTCTCGTTGCTTCCTCCGGTCGTGTCGAGGATATCCTGCAGCGTGAGCTTTTCGAAATAATCGTTGATGTGTCGTGAGGCGTCGCGCCAGATCGGATGCATGTGGCAGAACTCCTGGCGTTCGCACACCACCGCGTCCGAATCTTCTTCACCTACGGCACTACTGCAGTTGGCGCACGGGGTAATGGTGAGCCCTTCGCCGACCGCTTCGAAGATCGCCTTGGCGTTAATTTCGTGGGGCGCATAGTTCAACCTGAATCCGCCGCCGGGGCCGCGTACCGAGTTAATGATGCCCGCCTGCTTGAGTCGAAAAAAGATCTGCTCGAGAAACTCGGGGGAGATGTTCTCCTCGCTCGCCAGCCGCTTGATCGGTACCGGGCGGTCGCTGTTCACCATCGCCAACTTCGAGATCGCTCGCAGAGCGTATCGTCCCTTCGTCGTCACTCGCATAGAATCACCCCACAGGCTCACAGCGTATGCTTGAGCCGTTTAGTTAACTTACTCCCAGTGTAACTATGCATGCGCAAATCTGTCAAGTCGAATCGATATCATAATAATTAAATGTGACTGCAACCGATTAGGAGTGGTACGAAGCTTGTTGCACATAGCGCCCTAACTGCCTACACCGCAACGCCTATCCCCGCTCGGGGTGCCGTGGAGTGAGGAAAGGGCTGTATTGATCGCTAAACGAATGTGTAGCAAAGAGGTGGTCGGGCGGGTCGCAACAAGCTTCCGACCAGTCCCTACGCTAAGTATTCACGCGCTCGACGTATTCGCCGGTTTCGGTGTTGACCAGGACCTTGTCCCCGGTCTTGATGAACAACGGAACCTTCACCTTCCGGCCGGTCTCGATCGTGACGATCTTGTTGGCACCGGTGACCGTATCACCTTTTACCGCTTCTTCAGCTTCGACTACCTCAAAGGTCATCTTCAGCGGTAACACGATGTCTATCGGCCGGTTCTCCCACATCTTGATCCGGTAGGTATCGCCCTCGCGCATGTAGGTGCCTTCCTCTTCTAGGCCCTCACGCTCGATTATATACTGCTCATAGGTCTCGGTATCCATGAAGTGGTAGCCGCTCTCATCGGCGAACAGGAACTGCCCGTCCTTGTCGTACACATCCGCTTCCTGAACCGACTCGTTGGACTTGATTGTTTCGCGCAAGACCTGCCCGGTGCGCAGGTTCTTGAGCTTCAGTCGCACAAAAGCCGACCCTTTGCCGGGGTTTACGAACTCACGCTCCGCTACAGCGTAGGGCTCCTCCTTGATCAGGAGCACCATCCCTTTTGTTATCGAACCTGCTCGTACCATGCGTATGATTCTCCGTTCCGTCTTTACTTGACGATGTCGTCTTACTGTGTCGTCGCTTCGCCGCGGAGCTCGTTGCGTTCGAGCGCTGCGGCCAACGGGAAATAGATGACCTCATCCAGGCTGTCTGCGCCGCAGAGGACCAGCAAAAGGCGATCTACCCCCAGCGCCACTCCCGAACACCGCGGGAAGCCCGCTCCAAAGAGCTTCGGGAATCCCGGATCGACCGCGTGCGCAGCGTGGCGCAGCTGCTTGCGGGTCTGTTGGGCGTCAAAAAAACGCTTCACCTGCTCCGGGTCAGTCTCCTCCGAGTAGCAGTTCGCAAGCTCCACACCGCCCAGGTAGAGCTCCCAGCGCTCACACCAGGGAGTGCCGGGGAGTTCCCGTGCCAGCGTCGGGATCTGCTTGGGGTAGTCAAGCAGCGCCACCGGTCGATCGGCGGGCAGGTTCGGCTCAACACGGTCCACGAGCGCAAGGTTCACCAACTCTTCGGTGCTTTCAAGGCTCCGCGGCTCGAGACCGGCCTTGGTCAAGGCTTCGCGCAGGTTGTTCCGCTGTAGCGCTTGCTCGAGGGAAACCCCGACGTACTCGCGAAACGCGGTTTCAATCGTCAGAACACGCGGCTCGCGGGTCAAAACCCGGTAAGCCTCGGGAGCGGCCTCTGATTCGAACCGGTCGGCGAGATTCTGCAACAGCTTGAAGGTCGTGTCAAGCGAAGCATGATAATCGCTGTCGACCGTGTACCATTCGAGCATCGTGAACTCGGGGTTGTGCCGATTGCCGGTTGACTCCCCGTTTCTGAAGCAGCGCGTAATCTGAAATAGATCGCCGTAGCCGTGAGCCAGGAGCCGTTTGAGATGGAGTTCCGGTGACGGAATCATATAGAGCTCGCGTGCTTCGCGATCCGGCGCTTCGAACTGCGTTCGGAACACATCGAGGTGGTTCTCTGGAATCAAATCCGGCGCAAGGATCGGAGTGTCCGCTTCCAGATAGCCGGCTGTTTCAAAGAACCGGCGAAGCGCCTGCATAAGCCGGGCTCGCAGCTGCGCAGTGGCGATCGTCATGCTGCGGGCATGATAGCAAGCTCACTCGGTGCACCGCAAGCAGGAGCGCCTTTCAAGCCCGGCGCGCTCGTGACCGGACGACCGTCGTGTGCACCGCCAAACAGCGCTGCCGTTGGCGCCCAAGGCGCCCAAGGCAGGAGCGTGGTTGCGTTGCGAGCCGTCCTTCGGCATACTGCCGATATGGCTACCGAAACTCCCGAGGCATTTGATTTCGACACCCGGCACGAACGACGCGGTACCGACAGCGTGAAGTGGGATCTCGTTCCGCCTGAGCGCCTGCCCCTGTGGGTGGCCGATATGGACTACCCGCCGCCGCCGGCGGTTGTGGAAGCGATCAAGCGCCGGTTGGAGCATCCGCTGCTCGGCTACACCAACGTGCCCGATACTCTCTACGAACAGCTCGAGCAGTTCCAGCGCGCGCAGCACGGCCGCGCAATGCCGAAAGACGAAGTCACTGTTCTGTCCGCCACCATGCCCGGTGTCAAGACCGCTATCGAGTGCTTCACCGAGCCGGGGGATGGGATTGTTGTGCAGGCGCCGGTCTATCCGCCGTTCTTCCAGGCGGTGCGCGACAATCGCCGCCGGGTGGTATTGAATCACCTTCACGAACACCACGGCGAGTACCGCCTTGATCTGGAAGAGCTTGAAACGGTGATCGACGACGGGACGCGTATGTTGCTGCTCTGCTCACCCCACAACCCGGTCGGGCGCGTCTGGACCCGGCACGAGCTGGAAGGGTTGGCCGAGATCGCGGTGCGGCACGAGCTCGTTGTGGTCTCGGACGAGATCCACGCCGACCTGCGCTTCGAGGAGCACGATTTTCTTGGGATTGCGGATATCGGTTCGAAGATAGCTGCCAGGACGATCACGCTCGTCTCGCCCAGCAAGACGTTCAATATACCGGGGTGTTCGGTGGCCGCGGCGGCGATCAAAGACTCCGAGATGCGCAGGCGGTACCGGTCTGCGCTCAGAGCGCTCGGCACGGACCACGTCACGCTCCCGGCGCTCGTAGCCTCCGAAGCTGCCTACGCCCACGGCGGCGCGTGGCTTACCGCACTGCGACGGCATCTCGCCTTTACGGTGGGAGACGTACGTCGCGTGCTTGCCGAGCGTCTGCCGGAGGTGACCGCCTCGCCGGTGGAGGCGAGCTTCGTAATGTGGTTGGATTTTCGGCGCTTGCAGCGCAGGCGCGAGCTCGACGACTTGGAGCTGCAGCGCGTGTTACGTGAGGACGCCGGTGTGGAGCTCCTTCACGGGCCGCAGTTCGGCCCGGGAGGCGAGGGTTTCCAGCGCCTCAACATCGCCGCACCGCGCGAGGTGTTGTACGAAGCGCTCGACCGCATCTGCGCAGCCCTGGGATAGGGGCTCGCGCACGGTGCGTACCGGATAACTGTGACCATGGTTCTCGTCCTCGGGGCCCTGCGAAGGGAGATTGCACCGATCCGGCAACAGATCGAGCAGCTACAGCAGGAGGACTGGAGCGGCTTCGAGTTTTGCCGCGGCCGTATCGGGGCGGTTGAGACCGCTGTGGGTCGAATCGGTGTCGGTAAAGCTTCAGCCGCCGCGATGACGCAACGGCTAGTGGATCGTTGCCGACCGGCGGCGGTGATCCTCAGTGGTATAGCCGGCGGTCTATCGCCGGAGCTCGAGATCGGTGATATCGTGGTGGCACGCTCCTGTCTGCAGTATGATCTCGATGTGAGCGCATTCGGTTACCCGCTCGGCGAGGTTCCCGAAACCCCCTCGGGTGTCTTCGCCTGTGATCCTGCACTTGCTGAGGTGGTGGCGGCCGCCCCGGGTTTTCGCGGGCGTGCACGGCTCGGTCGAGTACTGACCGGCGACCGGTTTCTGGATGTGGGCGAGAAGCAACGGCTTGCGGCCGAACGAGGTGTCGCCGGAGATGTGGTCGATATGGAGAGCGCCGCGGTAGCGTTGGTGTGCAGGTTAAACGGGGTGCCTCTGGTCGTGGTCCGGACGGTATCGGACACGCTTGACGGCCGTCGCGCGCGACGCTTCGGGCGATTGGTTGGAAGCTGTAGCGACTCGGCGGTACGGTGTCTGCAGCAGTTGAGTGAAGCCGGACTGATACCTTAAGGCCGGCTCGCCTCTGGGCAAGAGAATGCGAGCAAGATAAAGGGAGAGAAGACAAGGAACAGCCATATGGTGCAACAGGGAGAACAACTGCATGGCTTCGAGATCATCGGAGTCGAGGACCTCAGTGAGTATCGTGCTCAGGGTATTCGCGCTCGTCATCTGAATACCGGGTGCGAACTGTATCACATATCGAACGAAGATCCGGAGAACCTCTTTGCGTTCGCATTCAAGACCGTGCCGGGCAGCTCGAACGGGGTCGCCCACATTCTCGAGCACGCGGTCCTATGCGGTTCCGAGCGCTTCCCGCTCAAGGATCCGTTCCTCCTGTTACTGCAGGGTAGCATGAGTACCTTCATGAACGCATTCACCTTTCCCGATAAGACGGTCTACCCGGCCGCGAGCACCGTGGCGAAGGATCTCTTCAATATTATGCAAGTATACGGAGACGCGGTATTCCGCCCCCTCCTGCGCGCCGAGATGTTCCGACAGGAAGGGCACCGGCTCGAGACTGACCGTGACGGGAGCTTGCAGCGTAGCGGAGTGGTTTACAACGAGATGAAAGGCAACTACGCTTCCCACGATTCGATTGCGACTGAATGGTCGTATCGGTCGCTGCTGCCCGATACTCCCTACGCTGTGGACTCCGGCGGTGATCCGGAGGTCATCCCCACCCTGACGTATGAAGAGTTTCGTGAGTTCCACCGCCGGTATTATCATCCGTCGAATACCCGTGTCTTTCTCTATGGTAACATTCCCACCGAGCAGTATCTCGAGGTACTGCAGCGGGAGTTCCTGCACGCCTACGAGGCGCTTGAGATCGATGTCGAGCTGCCGCAGCAACCGCGTTGGAACGAGCCGTGTGCGCGTGAAGAGGTCTACCCGGTGGAGCACGGCGAAGACCCGCAGGGTAAGTCCTCGGTTACGCTGAACTGGTTGCTCAACGCGGTTACCGATCCCGAGCGGACTCTGCAGTTCGAGATCCTAAGTGAGATCCTGCTCGGGCACTCGGGCGCCCCTCTCCAGAAAGTGATTGTGGAGTCGCCGCTCGGCGAGGATCTCTCGGCCCCCACCGGCCTGGAAACCGAGCTGCGCGAGCTGGTGTTCTCGGTCGGCATGCGTGGGACGGATCCGGACAAGCGCAAAGCCATCGAGGCGCTGATACTTGGCGAGCTGCAACGACTGGCGGACGAGGGGTTGGACCCTGAGCTTGTCGAGGGCGCGCTCCGGCGCGTGGAGTTTCGCAATCGGGAGATTAGGACCGGCGCGTCGTTTGCGTTGCGCCTGATGCGACGCAGCCTGCGTGGCTGGTTGCATGGATCCGGTCCGGCGGTGACGCTTCAGTTCACACCGCAGTACGAGCGCCTGCGCGCTCGGCTGAAGGAGGAACCGCGGCTTTTCGAGCGTCTGATTAGAGAGGGGCTTCTTGAGAACACCCACCGAACTACGGTCACGATCCGCCCTGAGCCGGGTCTGAACGAGACACGACAGGAGCGGGAAGCTGCCGAGCTCCGCGAGCTGGGCGCTTCGCTGGATCGGGAGAAGCGCGCGGCAATCGAGACTGAGCAGGATGCGCTGCGCCGGCTGCAGGAGGAGCCTGACGACCCTGAGCGATTGAGTAAGCTGCCGTTCCTCACGAAGGAAGACATCCCGCGTGAGGTGGAGCGTATCGCGTATACGCGTCGCGAGCTATCCGGTGGTGTACCGTTGTATCTGCAGCAGGAGTTCACCAACGGTATCGTCTATCTGGACTTCGCGTTTCGAATCGACGATCTGCCGGAGTCGCTGCAGCTTGCGTTACCTCTGTTCAGCGACGCGCTTATCGAGTGCGGCCTGCCGGGCATGAGTTACGATCAGGTGGCGAAGGAGCTCGCACTGAAGACCGGAGGTTTCTCGGCGAGCATCGATGTGAGCGCGGTGCTCGTTCCGGAGGCGGCCGAGATCCCGGGTGGTGTGCCTCCGAGAACCGACGGGTCGGCTCGGTGGGCACGTCCGTCGGCCGCCTTTCTAACCTTCCGCCTCAAGGCGCTTGAGGATCAGTTCAAGGAGGCGCTCGAGCTGGCGCATCGGTTGGTCACCACCGCCGAGCTCGGCAACACCCGGCGCATCGGTGAGTTGCTGCTGGAGGCCCGCAACGACATGCGCTCGGCGATCCTTCCGGCAGGGCACCAGTTCGCCGCCCTACGGAGTGCGCGCGGGCTGTCGGCTGCCATTGCGCTGTCCGAGCGCTGGCGCGGTATAACGCAGCTGCAGTATCTGGCGGGACTGACCCCCGATGCAGACGCGGACAGGCTTTCGGCGACTCTGCACGAGCTACGCGCACGCACGGTGGTGCGCTCGCGCTCGGTGTTCTCGCTGACCTGCGCACCCGAGTTTGCCGCGCAAGCCGAACGGGCGCTCGCCGGATTGGTGGAGGGCCTGCCGGACGGTGCCGGGCCTGTCGGTGCGGCGGACGGCGGAGAAACGGCCGGCGAGGGAGCGCTCCGCGAGGAAACGCTCCGCGAGGGAGCGCCCGGCGGAGCGCAGGCTGGTGCTGTGCCGGCTGAGCATGGAGCCGAACTGTTCTCGGTACCGGCCGGTGTCGCCTACGTCGCCGGCTCGGTCGCCGGTACGGTGCTTGGTGACGACGGCTACCCGGCCGAGCAGGTGCTTGCCCACCTACTTTCGACCGGTTTCCTCTGGGAGCGGGTGCGCATGCAGGGAGGCGCGTATGGAGTGACGGCGATACCCCGCGCGCTCGAGGGGGTGTTCTCGTTCGCATCGTACCGTGATCCCAATATCACGACAACCTTACGGGCCTATACCGATGGCTTGCGCGAGCACGCCGAACGTGAGCCGGGAGAGCGCGAAACCGAGCTCGCGATCGTCGGCACTGTCAGTCGCGAGCTGCGGCCCCTCACGCCGTCTCAGAAGGGCGGGGTGAACCTGCAGCGAATTCTTTACGGCATTCCGGACGAGTTGCGCCAGCAGCGACGTGATCATATGATCCGACTCACCCCCGGCGAGTTGGCCGCGGCCGCCCGGCGGCTGCTGTCGGCGTGCGAACAGATGCAGATTACCGTGATCGCCGGCACCGAGGCACTTACCACGGCTGCCGAGGAGGAGCCGGTGCTGAATCGGCCCTGGACCGAGCTTCCGGTCTAGTCTTCGGTCGGCTCTTGCGGCGCGCACCGGAGGCGGGGGAGCCTGCGATACGGTGTGGAGCCGAGCGTGCCGGCCTGTTCTACAGCTCGCCGTGCTCCAGGAAACTGTAGTAGCTCCGATCGGTGAACACCACATGGTCGAGGATGCGAATCCCGAGTGTCTCACCGGCCAAGATAAGCTTGCGGGTGACCTCGCGGTCTTCGCTGCTCGGCTCCACGTGCCCTGATGGATGGTTATGGGCCACCAGCAGGGCGGCAGCGCGATCGACCACCGCGTCGGCAAAGACCTCGCGCGGATGCACCAGCGTGCGGTTTACCAGCCCAATCGATATCACCCGCGCCGCGAGCACCTCATGCGCGCCGTTGAGTGAAACCGCAATGAACAGTTCCTGCTTGCGATCCGCGTAATGCTGCACCACAGGGAGAACGTCCGCCGGTACCCGGATGCGATGCCCGCGCGGCACGTAGACGCGTCGTGCGAGCTCGAACGCGGCGGTGAGGGTCGCCGCCCTGGCCTCCCCCAACCCGGGGATCGCGAGCAGATCTTCGATCTGCGGGAACTCTCGATGGGCATCCACGAGGTCCATCACCGCTCGGCTCAGCTCACCGAGCCCTTGTGCACGAGTGCCGGAACCCAGCATCAGCGCCATGAGCTCCTGGTCGCTGATGCGGGCCGCTCCCTCACGGAGCAGCCGTTCTCGCGGCCGCTCGGACGGCGGCAGGCTCTTCAATCTGTTCAACGATTCGGTTACGGTTAGCTCTTTCACACAACTAGATAACCGGTCGAGCCGGTACGGCGCTTTGCTTCAGCGCCGCAACTCAGCCCAAAATTTCCAAATCTAGGGGATCTCCCGGTCAGCTCGAGAAACATAGCGAAATACGATCGCGAGTTTGCCGGTTTTTGACGGGTTTCGCAATTGGCGGGGTCAAGGCGGTCATGCTATATTGGAGTATCTACGGAGCTTTAACGTTATGTGGGTTGCTCCGTACGGAGTGCAGGTCGGATGCGGTGTAGTGGACCCGGGGTTCGGCCCGGGCGGCGGCGTTGTGGGTTACTTTGTTGCGGCCGCCACGATAATCAAGCCCGAAAGACGAAAGAGAGGATTGCGAGCATGAAGGGGAGAAGAGTGACGAAATGGACCGTAATCGCCGTTATTCTTGCGGTTACTCTTTCCGCGGTTCCCGCCTTTGGCGCCGGCGAGCCGGAAGACGAGCCAACCGAGATTCGCATGCCACGTCAGCCCCGGCAGCACATATCGCCGCTGGGGCAGGAACAGGCGCGGCAGGAGCTCGAGCTTCCGTTTTCTGAGGTCGTAGTGCCGGCCACAAACGAGGTTATTGTCGAGTATCGGTTGACGATCTACGATCAGGACGGCGATCTGGTCTGGGAGATCAGGGATATCGAAGAGGAGCGGCGCGGATTCTTCGGGCGGCTGTTTAGGGCCGAGAAGCCGAGCGTACCGTTGCCCGATACCCTGGTTTGGGACGGCACGTATCGGGACTCTGAGCTCGGGCCTGACGGCGAGGTAGTTTCCGACGGAGACTATACCTATCAGGTGACGATCGTGGACTCAGGCGGCAATGTGGCGGTTACACCGCCGTTCAACGTGACGGTGGACAACACGCTGCCCGAAATCACGCGGCTGCAAGGCGAGTACTACATGTTCGCCCCGATCGAGGGCAGCGGGCGGCCGGAGATGGTCATTCACCAGGAGGGATCAACCGAGCTGGAGTGGGAAGGGCTGGTCACCGATGCCGACGGTGAGCCGGTTTGGCGTGAGGTGTGGGCTAATCCCGAACCTCGGGACCGCGGCCGCGATCTGCGCCCGCCGGAGGAGGTTCGATGGGACGGTGTCTACGGCGTCGGTGACGATCGAGACGGCGAGCCCGCCCCGGAAGGCGAGTACCGTTACACTCTGACCGGACGTGACCGTGCGGGTAACGAAGTCACCGAGGAGCTTGCGGAGACGATAGCGCTAAGCCGCACGGCGCCTGAGGTGCGCTTTCATATCGGCGAACAGGAGCCTGCCTTCTCGCCGGTAGACACCGGCATTCAGGATACGTTGCGCTTCTTCACCGAGATCGACGGATCGGACGAGGCGGTCAAGTGGCGCGGAGAAATCGTTGCCGCCGACGACCCCGATTTGGTTCTACGAACCGTCGAGGGTGAAGGTGACCCTCCGGCCGAGCTGGTGTTTGACGGTCTTGACGATACCGGAACACGGCTGCCTGACGGGGAGTACAAGGCGAGAATCGAGATCGAGTTCATAAGCGGGTATATTGCGACTCCCGATCCGGTTGCTTTTGAGATCGACACCGTTCCGCCGGAGGCTGAGATCCGAGTCGACACCCGACCGCGAGCGACCGAGCCGGGTGATCCGGGCTGGTTCGGTGGAGAGCACAAGCCCGAGCTGGAGCTTGCGATCGACGCCGAGGAGGCCGACTGGACCGGCTATGTGTATTACGAAGGCGAGCTGCAGGTTCGTGCTTCGGCGGATGAGCTTGGTGTCCGCCGGTTCCCGGTGGAGCTGGTATGGGACGGCAGAGATCTGGAGGGGCGCGATCTTCCCGATGGCGAGTACTTCGCGTATCTGGAAGGCGTGGACCGCGCCGGCAATATCGGGCGCTCCAACGAGATCACGGTTCAGAGAGACACGCGTCCGGCCGAGGTTGACGTTGAGCTCGGCGAGACAGGTCAGCCTGAAGTGACGCTGGCGGTGACCGAAGCCCGCGAAGAAAGCGTTCCGATGCGCTTCACCTACACGCCGGAAGAAGGGATCCGTGAGATCCACATAACGATCCGCGATCAGGACGGCGAGGCGGTCCGGACGGTGCAGACTGAGCCTCCGTTGGAGTCATGGGCCTGGTTCGGTGAGGATGATGCCGGCAATCCGGTGGAGGACGGTGACTACTTCGTCGACGTGCGCGTGGTGTACTACAACGGCAACGAGCCTGAAGTGACGGATGTCGGTCCGATTCGGGTAGATACCACGCCGCCGCGGGTGGCGCTCTCGGCTTCACCCTTGCCGTTTGCTCCGGATGCACGGCGCCGACACGAGCTCGTGATCAAACCCGAGGCCGAAACGGTGCACGAGTTCGATCGCTGGGAGCTGGAGATACTGGATCCGGAGGGACGAACCTTTAGGACTTTCAGAGGTCCGGGTGAGCCCGATGACGAGATCGTATGGGACGGCCTGGACCAAGACCGCCGCGTGCGGGTCGAAAGCGAGGCCGAGTACACCGCCGTCCTGAGTGTGTGGGACGACCGCGGGTTGCGCGGACAGGCTGAGCTCGCGATTCCGATCGACCGGCTGATCAGTGACGAGCCGCCGGAGATTGCGATCTCGGTGGACCCGATTCCGTTCGCCCCCGACGACTATCAGCAGCACGAGCTGACGTTGAGCCTGGAGGCCGCAACCGAGAACGAGTTCGATCGCTGGGAAGTGGAGATCCTCGAGCCGAACAGCCCCAGCTTCATCACATTCAGCGGTGAGGGGGAGCCTGACGCGGAGATCGTGTGGGACGGGCGCGATGAGGACGGCAATCTGGTGCAGTCGGCGGTAACCTACACTGCCGTTTTCCGGGTGTGGGATGACCAGGACTTGATGAGCGAGACCGAAGCGGAGATCCCGGTCGATATTCTGGCGTTCCGCGACAACGATCTGTGGCGCATCTCGATCACGAGCATACAGTTCCCGCCGAATACGGCGAACTTGTTCGGGTTGGACTGGGATACGATCGAAGAGAACTTCCGCGTGCTGCGCCGTCTGGCGGAGGTGCTGCGCCGCTTTAACAGTCGCAAGATTATCATCGAAGGGCACGCAGCGCACGTGTTCTACGACGAGGACGACCCGCGGCACCGGCCGGAACACGAACGGACTCTGATTCCGCTTTCGCGGCGTCGGGCCGAAGAGGTGCGGCGTGCGTTAATTATTCTCGGCTTCGACCGCCGGCAGATGTCGACCGTGGGCATCGGTGGAGCTCGCCCGGTGGTGCCGCACAGCAATCGTGCGGAGGTCTGGAAGAACCGCCGCGTTGAGTTCATTCTGGATGTGGAGGACTGACGGCCTGAGGCCCGGCGGATAGAGATAATTAGGATTCTATAGGTGCGGCGGTGCGTCGGGATTCGGCGCACCGCCGCTTGTGTCTGTGTTGACCATGCCGATTGCGGCGTATTATAGTTCGTCGAAACTCAACCTTGCACAGTAATCACGAGGAGTTTGTTCCATGGGAAAAGCACATCGCGGTAAGCCCGCGCGCTCGGAGTTCCCCGGCGGCGCACGCGGAACCTGTCCGATAACGAAGCGCAACGGCGTGAAGCTGATGTACGAACACGAGATCGACGGGCAGAAAGTACGGATCTCGAAGGTCGGCAAAGCGACGATTGCTAATGAGCAGCGACGGAAGCTGAAGAAGGAGAAGCAGCTGGAGCAGCAGAGCGCTACCGAGTAGGACCGGCGGCGCCATGCAGGTCTGGGGGTCCTATCAGCTTGAGAACCGTACCACGTATCTCTGGCGCGTGGGGCGGCTCATGCTTTGGCTGTTTCGCGACGAAAGGCAGTGGTTCTGGAGTTCGACGTACGCCGAGCAGTCGGTCGACGAACACCCGGTAGTTGCCGAACAGGTGGCCGAGCCGGCGGATGCGAGCTGGCGCAGGCTTATCACCCGCAGCTTGTCCTCGCAGGTGGTACTGGCCCCGGTACTGCCGGACCGTGCGGTGGTCGTCGTCCCGACCGAGCCGCTTAGCATCGCGGCTCACGCAGAAGTTCGACTCTATTTTGCCCTGCCGCTCTGGGTACAGTTTCGCTGTGGACACGCGCTCGCCGAGCTGCTCGGTGAGTTCGGGGTGCGTCCGTTGTCCAATACCTGGCTCGGCGACACCTTTTCGGGCCGCCTGTGTTACGGGCTCCGCACCTTGATGAGGTACGAGCCTGCGGAGGTCAGAGTCTGCCCCGGCGAGGCGCTCTGCTCGCTGCAGATTCAAAACCTGGCCGAGGAAGCTGCGACGCTGGACAAGCTCGCGATTCCGTCCGACATCATGGCGTTGTACCGGCAGCTCGTCTCGCCGGAAGACGAAAAGGCGTACGACATGGAAAAGACGCACGAAGCGCTGTGCACTACGGGCATACAGCTCGCCTTCGGGCGCGATCGCGAGCTACAGGTGCGCGTGCAGCCGGACCAGCTTGTTGGTCTTGCAGCGAAAGAACGGGTTACCGCACCGCGGGTGCACCTGCAGGACAGCGTCTGGCACAAGAGCATAACCTTACTCAAGAAGATCGGTGAGTACTGATGGAGTGCTGGATATGGCCGGATTCCCTGGAATGAGCGCGATCTCGCTCTCGGATCTGTTTGGGCCGGTCTGGCAGCCTGAGACGGTGGTTGCGGTCGCGCAAGTGGCCCTGCTGGCGCTGGCTCTGTTCGCCGGGCTGAAGATATGTGCGTACATCATCGGCCGGCTGGTCGAGAAGCGTTTTTCGCGGCAGTCGATGATGATAACGCGCAAAGTTGTCACCTATGCCGGCAGCGCCGCGATCGTTCTGATCGTCCTGGCACAGCTGGGGATAAGCCTCACGGGCCTGCTCGGCGCGTTTGGGATAGCCGGCGTGGCGATCGGATTCGCGTCGCAGACGAGCATCTCCAATGTAATCAGCGGCCTATTCCTCATTTCAGAGAAGTCGTTTGAGCTCGGCGACCTGATCAGAGTAGGCGATAACACGGGAGTGGTCCTCAGTATCGATCTGCTCTCGATCAAGATCCGTACGCTTGACAATCAGTTCATTCGTATTCCGAACGAGACGTTGATCAAAAGCGAAGTCACCACGATCACGCGCTTCCCGATCAGGCGGATGAACTTCGAGTTTACGGTATCGTACAAGACCGATCTGCCGGCATTGAAACAATCGCTGCTGGAAGTTGTGCGCGAGATCCCACAATGCCTCGACGAACCCGAGCCCCTGTACGTGATCAAGCAGTTCGGCCTGCGTGGTGTGGACATTCTGCTCGGCGTGTGGTTCGCGCGTGAGGATTTCGTGGTAGTCAAGAACACGGTACACGAGAAACTGCTGGAACGCTTTGAACGTGACCGCGTGGAGGTGCCTGTCATCACGGTTGCGCCGCTGCTGTAGCAGCTGACCAAGTACTACGTGCAGGGTGCACAGTTGGTGTCGGGTCAGTACAGCTCCTGCGCCGTCCAGAGCCCCGCCGCCGGCTGGGGGATGAAGTAGAACTGCTCACCGTCGGCAGTGCGGTGTGGGCCCTCCGGAGTGCTTTCGGGGCGGTAGCGCGCGATCATTTCGTCTGGGTCGGCATAGCGGTAACCGGTAGCTTCGACCTCCTCGCGAGAAAGCCCGCCGGCTGCATAGCGGACCGAGAAACGCCCCTCGTGCGAGCCGTGTATCAGATGAGCCGCGGCGCCGAGCGCGCCGGCGAGCTCGGACGAGCCGGCCACCTGCTCCTGGACCCACTCGCTGCCGTGATAGCCGTAAGCCCGAATGATACGGTCGTTCTGCTCGTCCTCACCGAACCGGTTTACGCCGGGGGCGATGACAATCAGCTCACCACCGTCGGAGATGGCCATGCGGGTACGGTAGATCGCTTTGTTCGCCAGCCACGTGCTGTGATACTCGTGGGGGTGCATGTAGGCTACAACGCGCTGCAGCGGCTCGGGCACACGGAATACGTTGACACGTGTTGAGAGCGCTGCGGCTTCGAAGAAACAGTCATGATCCTGACCAATGAACAGGCCGCGCACCACGGACCTGCCGGCCTCGTCGCTGCCGATGACGGTCAGCACGTACACGATCGGCAGATGGGACGTGAAGCGCTCGCCGGCCTCGTTCAACAGCCGGCGTACCGGCGTATCGGCGCGGCCCATCATGCGTTCACTACCGTACACCGCGCCGAGGTAATGGCTCTTGTCGATTCCGTCGCGGCCGCCGGTTCCGACGAAAAGGTTCTTGGTATAGTTCGCCATGCCCGCAACTTCGTGCGGTACCACCTGTCCGACCGAGACGATGAGATCCCAGTCATGCTCGGTGATCAGGGTACTCACCTGAGCCGGCCAGGCGAAGCTCAGCTTTCCCTCGGACAGCTCGGTGATGCGGTCGCTCTCGACCGTGCCGAGCGTGGTTATACCGTTGCGCCAGTCATGCACGCGGAACAGCTCGTGCGGTATGCCTGGATACATAGTGTCGATCTGTTCCGCGCCCAGGGGGACGTGCGTTCCCAGCGCCGGCAGCACTGCCTGTAACGCCGGACCGAAATGCTCGTGGAGCATTCGCGTCAGCGTGCCGGCGCGAGAATGGATACGGGTAAGGTCGGGTGGAATGGCGAGCACCCTGCGGCGGTCGCCAAGTTTTCCGAGCGCCTGGTGCAGGCCGTCGTGTAGATCGGCGTCGGTGAGCTGTTCGTGCTCTCCTCCTCGAGCAAATAGCATGGTTATCGGCAATCCTCCGGCGAGATTGAAGCCCCTTCCCCGGGCGTGGTAACGATGATCTCGGCCAGACCCGGCCGCTTCTCGATGTCCTGGTCTACGCAGGCATCGCGACTCTTGTTTCGATACTCAGGCAACTGAAACGAATAGGTGAAGTTGGTGTGCACGTCATAGGTGCCTTCCATCAGCGCGTGCGTATCCTCGGTCATTACCAACTCTTCATCGGTCGGGATGACCAGGATTTTGGTTTGCGAATCGTCGGTCGAAATGCAGGTCTCGGCGTTTCCGGTCTTGGAGGCATCGTTCTTGCGCCGGTCGAGTTTGATGCCGAGGCGCTCGAGCCCTGTCGTGGCGAGCTTACGAATAAGCGGGCCGCGTTCGCCGACTCCGGCGGTGAATGCAATGGCGTCAACCCGACCGAGTGCTGCGGCATAGGCGCCGATGTACTTGCGCAGTCGATAGGCCTCCACCTCGATCGCGAGCTTGGCGAGCTTGTCGCCCTCTTCGGCTGCGTTCTCGATGTCGCGGCGGTCGACGTACTTACGCGTAATTCCGAGCACGCCGCTCTTCTTGTTGAGCGCTTGCTCTACTTCGTCCGGCTTCATCCCGGCAGCGTTCATCATATGAAACGGGATTGCT
The DNA here is from genome assembly GCA_003552985.1 of Spirochaetaceae bacterium. Classification (GTDB taxonomy): domain Bacteria; phylum Spirochaetota; class Spirochaetia; order DSM-27196; family SLAA01; genus B1Sed10-166. The sequence goes on along the minus strand of PUPD01000099.1, from coordinate 2,889 downwards.
GGATCGATGTCGCCACTGCGCGTGCCCATGACGAGACCCTCGAGCGGGGTAAGCCCCATCGAGGTGTCGATCGACACACCGTTCTCTACCGCGTTGATACTCGCGCCGTTTCCGATATGCGCGATGATGAGATTGGTTTCGAAAGGATCCTGCCCGAGCAACACCGCGGCGCGCTTTGCGGTGTAGAGAAACGAGGTTCCATGGAAGCCGTACCGGCGTACCCCGTAATCCTCGTACCACTCATGCGGGATAGCATAGGTATAGGCACGCGCGGGCATGGTCTGGTGCCAGGCGGTGTCCATAATCGCGCAGTGGGGAACATTCGGGAGCAAGGCGCGGGCTGCTTCAATGCCCATGATGTTCGCGGGGTTGTGGAGCGGAGCGAGGCCCTGTATCTCGCGAAACACGCTAATCACTTCGTCGGTCACGAGCACAGACTTGCTGAAGCGCTCGCCGCCGTGCACAACCCGGTGACCCACTGCTTTGACCTCATCGATGGATTTGACGACACCGTGGTCGGGATCCTGAACGGCCTCGATGAGCAGGTTGATAGCTTCCTGATGGCTGGGGCAATCCTGTTCCTTTACCAGCTCCAGCGCGCCGACAGGTTTATGGGTTAACTTCGATCCCGGTTGTGTGACTCGCTCGACGATGCCGGTGGCCAACACTGCCCGGTTCTCCCAGTCGTATAGTTGATATTTCACCGAGGAGCTCCCGCAGTTCAGCGTGAGTATGACCATGCTCTGTTCCTCCGAAATTGGCTTAGCTTGAGTTGGAGACTACGCCGGTATTCTCGCACGGCCGGCTCGAAACTTCAAGGATTACCGGCGCTAAGGTCGGTTCTTATCGTTCATTTAGGCGTGATTCTGCTGTGCTGCAGCGGCGAATTTCGCTTGTCAAATCAAGTAACTCAAGCTATAGTTCTGTTAGTAACGCAGGATCCTTGGGGAATGTCGGCGTACCGGAGCTCGTCATCTAATAGGTCCTATTGAGATCACTCGGTCCGGTGGACTGATTAGTGCTGTGCTTCGAGTGCCTCGCGGCTCGTGTTACCCCGCCCCAGGTCGCCACAATCCCACCGCCGGGGGGCGCTGCGTTGCCGGTGAACCGAAACTGGCTCAACCGCATGCGAAGCGGTTGAGAAGTGAAAGAAACTAAGGCCTGAAAGAAAAGGAGGGCAACATGAGACGTATGGTTAAGACGCCGGTTGTTGTGCTGGTCGTCTTCGTGGTCGCGTCGACGCTGGTGCTTGCCGCGTGTGAGCCGGCAGAGGAGGCGGTGGAGGCTACCAATCCCACCGACAACCCCTGGACCGACGGTGAGGATCTGTCCGGCACCGAGGTCGAGGTCTTCGGCGCTTTTGTGGACACCGATGCGGAAAACTTCCGGGCGAGCATGCAGCCGTTTATCGAGCAGACCGGCATTGACGTGGTGTACGAGGGATCGGGTGACTTCGAGGCACTGATCACGGTCCGCGCCGAAGGCGGCGACCCGCCCGACATCGCCGCTTTTCCCCAACCCGGACTGATGTACGACCTGATCGAGGGCGGCCACATCGTCGACGTGCTCAGCTTCATGGACCGCGACTATCTGTTGGAGCAATACGCTGAGGACTGGCTGGATATCGCCGAACACGACGGGCTCATGGGCGGCGTCTGGTATCGTGCGAGCGTTAAGAGCCTCGTGTGGTACAATCGCCACGTGTTCGAGGAGGAAGGCTATGAGATTCCGACCACCTGGGACGAGCTGATCGCGCTTTCGGACCAGATGGTGGCCGACGGGTACAATCCGTGGAGTGTTGGCATTGAAAGCGCAGGCGCCACGGGATGGGTTGCCACCGACTGGATCGAGGACATCATGCTGCGCACCGCACCGCCTGAGGCCTATGATGCCTGGGTGCAGGGCGAGCTTCCGTTCGCCTCGGATGAGGTGCGCCGCGCGGTCGATCTCATGAGCGAGGTCTGGCTGAACGAGGACTACGTGCTCGGCGGAACCACCTCTATTCTCACCGTGCCGTTCGGTGATGCCATTAACCCCCTCGTGATGGATCCGCCGCAGGCGTTGATGCATCGCCAGGCGCAGTTCATCGTTGCGTTCCTGCCCGAAGGGGTGGACGTGGAGATCGGTCGTGACCTCGATTTCTTTTATTTCCCGATGATCGACGAAGAGTTCGGGGAACCCGTGCTGACCGCCGGCGACGTTTTCGGCATGATGCAGGACCGTCCCGAGGTTCAGGCGGTTATGCGCTATCTCACTCAAGGGGAGTCGACGCGGGCATGGCTGGAGTACGGCGGGTTTGTTTCGCCGCATGAGGACACACCGCTGGATTGGTACCCCACCGACCTGGACCGCGGCATCGCCGAAATCATGTTGAACGCAGACACCGTGCGGTTTGACGCTTCGGACATGATGCCCGGCGCTGTCGGCACCGGCAGTTTCTGGTCGGGAATGGTTGACTACATCGGCGGTGACGATCTCGATACCGTTCTGCGACGGATCGATGATTCCTGGCCGACCGACTAAGCGGTCTTGAGGGAAGTTGCAAAGGGCCGGCGCCGTCCGGAGGCGCCGGCGTTGCTCCCTCTGCGCGGCAATCTATTGAAATGGATGGGTGCATATGATTGAGAAAGCGCGACACAGCCAACTAGCAGAGATATTCGCGTGGACTCCGCTGCGAATCGGGGTATCTCTGGTAGTTCCTGTGGTTACATTTCTGGTTTTGAACTGGAGCTTCCAGTTCATGCGTGCGGCTGCGGCTCCGCGGATTGTGATTGCCGTGGTGGCGCTGATAGTAGGTGTCGGCGGCGTCTGGGCGTTGTTCCTGGCGATGAACCATTTCGTCTCGCAGCTCCCAATTCGCGTGCGCGATACGCTGCTGCCGTATGTGTT
>PUPD01000150.1 GCA_003552985.1 Spirochaetaceae bacterium | reverse complement strand
TCGCGCAGCTCAAGGAAGGTCGAGTTCGGCGTCAGCTCCATCAATAATGGCGGGAACGAATCAAAAATTCACGCATCCACCGACTTTGAGGCTCGCCCCCACGGAGGGTGGTATGTACACTGGACCAAGCCCTGACCCCACTGGCGGCCGGCCACCGCTGGCTTGCGAGCGCCGGCTGCTTGCGAGCGCCAAGGGCTTGCGAGCACCGATGGCTTGCCGGCCACCGATGGCTTGCGAGCGCGCGCCAAGGGCTTGCCGGCACCGGTAGCGTGCGGACACCGACGGCTTGCCGGCACCGGTAGCTTGCAAGCGCCGGAAAGAGAGGAGTTGCATGAGACGATCGATTGCTGCCGCCGTCGTGTTGATCTGCCTGCTGATCGCGCTTCCCACCCTCGCCTACGCCGAGGAGAACGACCCCGGCGCTGCCGACGCCGCCGACAACACTGACCCCGAAGACCATCAAGACCCGGACGATGAGCGCGAAAGCCGGATGCGCCTGCCGGACAGGCTCGGGCTCATCTTCAACACCTCGAGCATCCTCCTCGAGCTCGACGAGTATCAGAACGCCGGCATCGGCCTAAAAGTGAGGTGGGAGCGCATCGCGTTGCGCGGCCTGCTCGGCTTCGGGTACGAGAGCGGGAACGAGACGTTCGACCTTAGTTTCGGTACCGCACTCGAGTATCATCTCGCCCCCGGCGCCCAGGTTTCGCCCTACGTCGGCGGTCGGCTCGCGCTCGAGTATGAACGTGACTATAACGTCGACGTGACCGAGTTCAAGTTCGGCCTCGGCCCGCTTTTTGGGGTGGAAGTCTCGCCGCTCGATAGCCTGTCGGTATTCGCCGAGTACCAACTGCAGTACTCGGCCACTTACGTAAGCACTGCCGACGACTCCACCTGGAACTACAAGTTCGCCACGGGGCTCGGCAACCGCGCCGCGCTCGGGATAATCGTCTACTTTCTTGACCGGCGCCCCCCTGCGGGGGACCGCCTACCTGCGGAGGATAATGACGAGGAGCCTGCCGCTGCTGAGTAATGAAAAAATACTACTGTTCACCGATTGGCTGCCGAGGCGTCAAATCCCTAAGCTAGGCACTCAGGTGTCGTGGTGTTGTTCACATTGATTCCGCCGACCAGAACCTCAGTCACGCCTCAGGTACCCCGCTACCGGGTCTATCTGCCGAGCTTGCCGCGCGCCCTGCGCGGGTTCACCGTCCTACAGATCTCGGACCTGCATAGCCAGCGCTTCGGCCCCGACGGCCGAGCGCTGCTCCAACTCGTCGGCGAGCTCAGTTTCGACCTTTCAGCCCTCACCGGCGACCTCGTCAACGGCAAAAGCTGGGAGTACTATGACCTCCCGGCGCTGGAGCTCGCCGAGGCGCTCGTCGACCGGGCACCGGTCTACTTCGTCACCGGCAACCACGAATGGAGCTCCCCGGACGGCGAGCTCCTGCCCCCGCGGCTCGCCGAACGCGGCGTGCGCGTGCTCCGGAACTCAGCCGAGCTGCTGGCGGTCCCGCGCCCGGGCCAGCCTCCGCGCCCGAGCGCGCGCCCGCGTTCGCTCCAGCGACCCCTCCCACCCCGGCTCCCACGCCTCCAGCCGCGCTCGCGCCCGCTGCCGCTACCGCGCCCGCGGAAAGGCGCCGCCGCAGAGGTCCGCCTCGGCATCATAGGCATGGACGACATCACCTACTTCGACGAAAACCCCGCATGCTTCAGCGCGGCCCTCGAGCGCGCACTCGCGGAGGTCGCCTCCGCCGAGGTCCGCATTCTGCTTTCCCATCGCCCCGAGCTCTTCGCCGTCTACCGGCGCCACCAGATCGACCTCGCACTGAGCGGCCACGCCCACGGCGGCCAGATCCGCCTCCCCCATATCGGCGGCCTCTTCGCCCCCGGCCAGGGACTGCTCCCGCCCTTTGACGCCGGCGCCTTCGTCGAAGACAGCTGCTGCATGATCGTCAACCGCGGCCTCGGCCGAAGCGCCTTCCCCTGGCGCATCAACAACCCACCCGAGATCGCCCTCATCGAGCTCACCGACGAGCACCCGCGCGGCGCCGACGCCGACTCGCGGGGCGAAGCTCATGCCGCCGCACGCGCCCATGCCAACGCGCCCGAACGGACCGGCGCATACGCTCACCCCGACGGCGCCACGCAGGCCGGCGAAAGTGGCGCTCGGGCCCACACCGGCGCCACGCAAACCGCCGCACGCACCCATGCCACGGTGCTCTCGGCACAAGGAGGAGGCTGCGATGCCGTTTGAGTTCCGCAGGCTCGAGATCCCAGACCTCGTCCTGGTCGAGCCCAAACGATTTGCCGACCAACGCGGCTGGTTCATGGAAACCTACAAGCACAGCGCCTTCGTCGAGGCCGGGATCTCGACCGAGTTCGTGCAGGACAACATGTCGTTCTCTACCTATGGGGTGCTCCGCGGGCTGCATTATCAAGTCGCGCCGGCTGAGCAGGCCAAGCTCGTTACCGTGCTGCAGGGCGAGATCTTCGACGTCGGGGTGGACCTCAGACCTGATTCGCCCACCCGCCTCGCCTGGCAGGGCGCAAACCTGAGCGCCGAGCGCGGCGACGCCCTCTTCATCCCCGCCGGGTTCGCGCACGGTTTCGTCGTGCTTTCAAAGGACGCGCTCGTCCTTTACAAATGCAGCGCCGAGTTCGCCCCCGACTGCGAGCGCGGCATCCGCTGGGACGACCCGGCGATCGAGATACAGTGGCCGCTATCGAACCCAATCGTTTCAGACCGCGACCGGCAGCTTCCGACGCTGGAGGAGGCCTCATTATGATATGGCTTATCGGACGATCAGGCATGTTGGGTCGACTGGTCGAGCAGGAGCTTCGGGCACACAACCTCGAGTGCGCCGCCTCAGGGCCCGAGCTCGATATAACCCAACCGGACTCAATCGAGCATTTTGCTCCGAAGCGAAAACCCCGATGGGTGATCAACTGCAGCGGCTACACCGCAGTCGACTCCGCCGAGAGCGAGGTGGACCAGGCCTGGGCAGTGAACCGCGACGGACCGGCGCTGCTCGCGCGCTACTGCCGTGAGCGCGGCGCACGGCTCCTGCATATCTCGACCGACTACGTCTTCGACGGCTCCCTACCCGACGGATACGGCGAGGACGCCGAAACATCCCCCATCAATGTCTACGGAGCGAGCAAGGCCGGCGGCGAGGAGGTGGTGCGTGCCGAGCTTCCCGAACACGCGATCGTGCGAACGGCCTGGCTGTTCGCCGAGCACGGGCGCAACTTTGTGCTCACGATGCTCCGCCTGTTGAAAACCCGCGGGGAGCTCACAGTGGTCGACGACCAGCACGGCTCGCCCACCTACGGTCGAGACCTCGCCCGCGCCATAGTGTTGGTGGTCACCGCCTCGCGGCCCGTGTACGGCACCTTTCACTTCACCAACAGCGGCGTAACAACCTGGCACGGCTTCGCCTCCGCGATCCGCGACCGCGCAGTCGATCTCGGCCTGATCCCTAAGTCGCGACGCATCGTTCGCGTTCCAAGCGACCAGTTCCCCACCGCCGCCGAGCGCCCGTCGTACTCGGTCCTGACCTGCGGCCGCATGATTTCGGCGTATGGGTTCGAGCCGCGCCCCTGGGAGGAAGCCCTCGACGACTGCCTGCAGCGCATCGCCAGCGAGCACCAAGCCCGCACCTTCACGCTGGTATGACCCTGCGGGGGCGCTGGCACGCCGGCACGGGAGCGGCCGCCGGCCCGGGCACGGCCTGCTGGCGACGGACACGGCCCGCCGGTGCGGGCACGCCTATCGCCATGGCCGGCGGGTGCGCACCTGGCCATCGCCGGCAGTGCGGGCACGCCAATCGCCACGGCCGGCGGGCGGTTGCGCAAGTGCGGGACACGGCGCGGCACATGCCCGCGGGTACACATATGGCCGTGGGACGCGGCACGGGCCGTCGGGCACGGCCTGCTGGCGACGGACACGGCCCGGCGGTGCGGGCACGCCTATCGCCATGGCCGGCGGTACACCGGCCCGCCGGCCCGGGCACGGCCGGCGGGTGCGCACATGGCCATCGCCGGCAGTGCGGGCACGCCTATCGCCACGGCCGGCGGGTGCGCACCTGGCCATCGCCGGCGGTGCGAGCACGCCAATCGCCACGGCCGGCGGGCGGTTGCGCAAGCGCGGGACACGGCGCGGCACATGCCCGCGGGTACACATATGGCCGTGGGACGCGGCACGGGCCGTCGGGCACGGCCTGCTGGCGACGGACACGGCCCGGCGGTGCGGGCACGCTGGCACGGGAGCGGCCGCCGGCCCAGCCCCCGCAGGTACGCCGCCCGCAGTGACGCCGCGGCCTCCACGCCGCCGGCACACGAACGAGCTGGGGTCAGCCCCATGCACATAGAACTCAGGCCCCTGGGAGCCTGAGCCACTACGAATCGAGGAGTGAGCCATGCGTAAACTGCAGAACATTTTGGTAACCGGCGGGGCCGGGTTCATCGGATCGAACTTCATCCATTATCTCTTCGCCCAGCCCGAGTTCAGCGGACGAGTGGTCAACCTCGACGCCCTCACCTACGCCGGCAACCTCGACAACCTACGCTCGATCGACCAGCGGTTCGGCCCCGAGGGCGAGGCCGCGCCGGGCCGCTACGTCTTCGCCCGCGCCGATATCCGCGAGTTCGATATCCTCGGTGAGCTTTTCGATCGCTATGCTATCGACACCGTCGTGCATTTCGCCGCCGAGTCGCATGTCGACCGCTCGATCGTCGGCCCCCGGGCCTTCATCGAGACCAATCTGAACGGCACCTTCAATCTGCTGGAAGCCGCCCGCGCGGCCTGGAGCGGACGCGACGACGTGCTGTTCCACCACGTGAGCACCGACGAGGTATTCGGCTCGCTCGGCGACGAGGGCGCCTTCAGCGAGACAACCCCCTACGACCCCAAAAGCCCGTACTCGGCCTCCAAAGCCGGCTCCGATCATCTCGTCCGCGCCCACGGCCACACCTTCGAGATCCCGTTCACGATCTCCAACTGTTCGAACAACTACG
>PUPD01000079.1 GCA_003552985.1 Spirochaetaceae bacterium | reverse complement strand
AGTCCTCTATTTACAAGAATTTGCTGCTGAGACTGCCCTTCTCCCTGGAGTAGATACTGCCCAGTTGCCGGCGCCTGCATTTACGGTGTTTGGGTATTTTCAAGGCAAATTAGATATAGTTGATGGGCGGGTAGACGGCTTACCTTTGCCTGAGTATGTCGAGCAGGTCAGCGGGATTATCAGTGGAGAAAATAGTGGTTCAGAGACTGCTGTAGCTGAAGATGATCAGGTCATCTATAACGAGAGCAACTTTGTTTATAACGATCAAAAATGGCATGGAGACTGGCCGGTTGTGGACTACAAAGTTAATATTACCGACGGTCCTTCAGGAGCATTAACTGCTATACAAAATGCGGCAGATACATGGAGTGATGCCGGGGCAAAATTTTCATTTAACTATGATGGAACCCATACTCGTACAGGTGGACCGTCTCAAAACTTTGTTAATGAAGTCTTATGGGGCGATTTAAGTGCCAATGGAAACCCGCTTGCCATCGCTTCTTGGTGGGTTTGGAGTGGTACAGATGAAATATTTGAAGCAGATATGATATTTAACACTAATTATCTCTGGAGTACTACAGGCTTTGATTATGATGTAGAAACAGTAGCCCTGCACGAATTCGGTCACTGGCTCAGTCTAGGCCATTCGGACATTGAAGAGGCTATAATGTATGCTTACTATACCGGCATACAGCACAATCTTCACGCTGTTGATATTGACGGGATTATCTTTATTTATGGTGAGTCAGACACCATACCCCTTAGCTTCACCAGTTTAACACCTTCCAAGATAAACGCAGACACTGCTCCATATGATGCAGAACTCACTGCAACAGGGACGAACTTTAATAACGTTGATCGTATTACTTTTTCTTGGAGCGGAGCTTCAAATGGAGGAAGTGCTACTTGGAATAGGGATGATAGCAACTGGAATCAAAAAGTAGATGTTATATCTGATACCTCAATGATTTTGGAACCGAGGGTTGTTGGTTCTACTGCAACCTGGTCAGGAACAGATACTTGGGATGTTACATTGAAAGACATTTCTGGCTCAACAAGAACTAGGTCTTTTACAGTCACTTACAATGAGGATCCTTCAACTGGTGATTCTGATCTCATCGTCCAAAGCCTGACAGTGGAACCGACTAACTCAAAACTTGGCGATGAGCTTACTGCCACTATTGTTATTAAAAACCAAGGGGATGCAGATGTTGATAGATTTTGGGTTGATTTTTACGAAGACCAAGACTCAGAACCTCAACCACATGAAGAAGGCGAACATTATGATGATGTTGATTTTTTAGCAGCCGGGGCTACAGTCGAAAAGGAATTTCCTTTCACTCCGGATGAGACAGGAACAAAAAAGGCCTGGGCTCAGGTCGATTTATCTGAATGGCATGGTGATAGTCATGTATACGGACCTGTTGCTTATAATGTATCTGAAGAAGGTGAAGGTGAACCAGATCTTATTGTCCAGAGCCTGACTGTAGAACCGACTAACTCAGAACTGGGTGAACAGCTTACAGCAACTATTGTTATCAAGAACCAAGGGTATGCAGATGTTGATGATTGGTTTGTAATCGATTTTTATGAAGATCAATCCTCAGAACCAAGTCCAGGTGATATTGGTGATGAATATTGGGAAATAAACTTTTTAGCTGCTGGAGATACAGAGGAATTTACCCACCAATTCACACCAGATACATTAGGTGAAATGAAGGCCTGGGTTCAAGTAGATACAGATCAAGAAATCAGTGATGTCCCCCATGTATACGGGCCTGTTTCTTACTTTGTATCTGAAGAAGGTGAAGGTGAACCTAACCTTATTGTCCAGAGCCTGACTGTAGAACCTCCTACATCAGATTTAGGCACCGAATTACTAGCTACTGTGACTATTAAAAATCAGGGAAATGCTGACGCTGATGGTTCTTTTTACGTTGAATTTTATGAAAACGAAACAACGGAACCTGATCCTGGTCAGTATAGTGAACATTGGAAGTCAGTCTCTGGTTTAGATGCTGGCTCTTCCAAAGAATTATATTTTGAATTTACTCCGGATAGCTCTAGTGATAAACAAGCTTGGGCTCAAGTTGATACGGATAGCCAGCATGGCAATCCTGATATCTACGGACCTGTGAACTATTATGTAGCAGAACCAGATCCGGAAACTTATACCCTAACTGTCAATTCAAGCAATCCTTCTTCCGGAATGAGCATATCCAGCAACACTGGTCACAGTGGGACAACATCTTATACCAAAACTGTCGAGCAAGATACAGGTGTTAACCTTACTGCACCGCAGTATTTTGGAGAAGGTGACTCGCGTAAAAGTTTCAGTAACTGGTCCGGTGCTGTATCGAGCAGCAACCGCACTATCGATTTTACGATGGAGGAAAACAAAACAGTCACCGCCAACTATGTTGATGATCCGGACTGTAGCGTCTCCACACCGGACCAGCCAGAAGGTGAAACGGAAGGTAATCCTGGCATCTCTTATACCTATTCGACCGGCGGCTCAGCCTGTGCAGCCGGCCATGATGTGGAATACCGTTTTGCTTGGGGTGACGGCAGCTATTCAAGTTGGAGTCCAGCTACCAGTATAAGCAATTCCTGGGATTCAGAAGACACCTATGAAATTCGTGCCCAGGCCAGGTGTGCTGAAGACAGTTCGGTAACTTCAGACTGGTCTGAAGCTTTAACAGTTAATATTTCCGAAGAGGAGCCAGAAACCTTTACGATTACACTTTCTGCCGAGCCGGAAGAAGGCGGCATTTTCACTGGTGAGGGTAACTATGAACATGGTGAAATTGTCACAGTAACCGCCTCGGCCAACCCCGGCTACGAGTTTATCAACTGGACCGAGGACGATTCTGAAATATCGGATGAGGCAGAGTATAGTTTTTCGGTTGAAGCCGATCGCCACCTTGTGGCCAACTTTACTGAGATTCAAATAATATCCACCTCAATTGGATTATTTGACCCGGAAGACGGAGTTTTCCATTTTTACGGGAAGACGCCATTTCGTTTTGGTCCGACCAATACCACCTGGAATTCTCTATCCGGCGACTGGAGCGGTGAAGGTGTATTTGATGCGGGGCTATACGACCCATATGATGGGGTCTTTCACTTTTACGGAGAAACGCCATTTCGTTTTGGTCCGACCAATACCACCTGGAATTCGCTATCTGGTGACTGGAACGGTGACGGTTTATTTGATGCGGGGCTATACGACCCGGTGGACGGAGTCTTCCACTTTTACGGGAAAACACCTTTTCGTTTTGGTCCGACCGATACTACCTGGATACCGTTGGCTGGAGACTGGGACGGTGATGGCACTTATGATGCTGGTCTTTACGACCCGGTGGACGGTGTTTTTCACTTTCAAGGGAAAACGCCCTTCCGTTTTGGTCCGACCGATACCGACTGGATTCCGCTTGCCGGGGACTGGAACGGTGATGGCAGCTATACCGCCGGCCTCTTTGATCCTGTAGACGGGGTTTTCCACCCAATGGGGATAGCGCCCTTCCGCTATGGTCCGACCGATACAAACTGGAAACCACTGGCGGGTAAATGGTAAGTGAAATAGATAATATCACAATAGTGATCGAAATAACGCCCGGTTCGAATGTTCTATAACCGGGCTTTAATATTGATTATTTGGTGTTAATTATGCTCTTGCAGTTAAATCTTTCATCCGAGGAAAAAGTTTTTAAAACATACCTGAAGATGTGATCCAAATAGGTTTAAAGAAACTATTTTTAGCCGAAGATGTCAATGACATTATTTAAATACTCAACTTTAGCGCTGTCCTGGCCGATAACTGAGGGCTTCCTGTACAATCGCACAAAATTAGAAAATCATGCTGCGGCGGGCAAAAAACGCCTCGCGGGCAGGGAAAATATCTTCCTTTAAACACCAAAAACACTATTTGAAATGAAAACAAAAAGACACCGGTACAAGTAAGTCAGATTCATTACTATCAGGTTAACCATGATTGTCGTTTCGCTTGGTTCCTGCAGCTTTTCTTTAATCAGTTTTAGTTCGTATTATTGTTTGCCCTCTCCAATCTTGCCTTCGCTGCAGATACGGTAAAGCTCGTCCTGGCGGGCCAGTTTACTGGCCGCCAGGTCAGGCTCTTTCGGTGGCCGGCCCAACCTTGGCCCGCTGATGCGGATGCCGTGTTTATGGCATTAGCGAATATTCTCCCGGGTGCGATAGATTTTATCCACGTGAACCGATTCGGGGTAAAAACCGTGGCGGATTCGGTATCTTTCAACCGCTTGGGTGAGAGTCATCCCTTCATTGAAGTTGTCCCAGGATAACTTTTCCAGGGTTCTTGCTTGTTTTTCCGGTCAGTAGTTCCGCCGGCAGGAGGTTCGTCGTCATCTTTTTTATCTTTCTTGCAGATGGTATCGTTGATTGCTTCAAGCTGCGTCTACTTTGAAATGCTGGCGGAAACGGACCATCAAAGAGGGATCAAAGGGCTTCTCGTTGGTGTATTCTTTGAAACCCAAAAAAACTGAAGGTATGGGTTCTCCCTAATCTGTTCGACGGTTTATTCATCGGTGAGACCCAGGGTCTCTTTAATGATTAAGGCGCCGAAAGTTAACCGAGCTGGTTTGGCGACGTTGCCGCTATCATCGGTGAACAGATCGGAGTAGTCGCTTTCAATGTTGCCCCACGGGATCATCTCGGCCTTTTAACCAAGCGGTTATCTGCCGAGAGCACGTCTTTGAAGGGTAGTTTAAAGTCATCGATAGTTTGTTGCTTGTTTTTTTGATACAATTAACTCACCTCAAGTGCAAGGTTATTGCAGATCTGTGAAGGTTTTCCTTGCACTTATTATAGCATGAAAATGGCTGAAAAGCCATATTTCACGGGCAATTTCGGGTTGTGCAGGAAGCCCTAATTAAGTTTTCTATGGTTGGAAAGAAGATTTTAAAATGCCAGAGAAAACCTAATTGTGCGTTTTGAATACATCAATATTAATACAGCCTTAAGCTATTAATTACAGTACAGCTATAACGTAGCTGT
>PUPD01000002.1 GCA_003552985.1 Spirochaetaceae bacterium | reverse complement strand
TGCAGGCACTGCTGTTGATCGTGACCGGTGTTCTTTCGGCGATGGCTGCCGAAGCGCTGTTTCAGAAGCTGACAGGCCGGAAAGTGACGGCTACAGACGGCAGCGCAGCCATCACCGGGCTCCTGCTTGCGCTCGCGGTATCCACTTCAACTCCCGTCTACGCCGTGGGCGTTTCGGCCGCGTTTGGAATCATAGTTGGAAAGCAGCTTCTCGGCGGCGTGGGTAAGAATCTCTTCAACCCGGCCTTATATGGGCGTCTGTTCTATCTGTTCGTCTTCCCGGATTCGATTCTGCCCTGGCGACAGCCGGTCGAGATGACCACTACGGCAACTCCGCTGGAAATACTGCGGGAAACCGGCGAGACTGCCGGCGTCAATGTTCTGGACATGTTCTTAGGGCGCATCCCGGGGACGATCGGTGAGATATCGGCGCTGCTGCTGCTGATCGGAGCGTCGTTTCTGATCTACAAGGGGATTCTGCGCTGGAGAATACCGGTGAGCATATTAGCTACGGTAGTGGTGCTGGCGCTTATCCGGGGGCAGGATCCTCTGTTTCATCTGTTTGCGGGAAGTCTGTTCCTGGGCTCGTTCTTCATGGCTACCGATCCGATGACCTCACCGCGGTTCCCAAAGGGACAGGTGGTTTTCGGCATTGGGATCGGTCTTATCATCATGGCGATGCGCTGGTGGGGCTGGCAGACTCCGGGCGTGTATGAGTTCACCGAAGGCACGACCTTCGCAATTCTGACTCTGAATCTGTTCGTGCCGTACCTGAACAACAAGTTCAAACCTGCTCGCAAGTGATCGTGACCGGATAATGGAGGCGTTTAGATGCTTTTGAATTCATTGCTCCGCATGATATCGGTGATTGTCGTGCTACTTGTCGTCGGTGTGGGGTGGTCGAAAATCGGGACTGCTCGTCTCAAGAAGAAAGGCGTAGAGGAATCGAAAGCCAGGTCGGAGGTGTCACTCCAGGCCAAGAAATACGCTATCATTGCCGCGTTTCTCTACATGGTAGCAATGGTAAGCGTGGCAGGGCTTTTCATGTAGGCCGCACGATACAGGGCGCGCGGCGAGCCGCTCGGATGGCGCGCATGATCCGGTCAGGGAGCCGTACAACGTTCGGCGCCGGCAATGCGTTCGCGCGGCGACTGTCGCGACGATGGGCGGCCGCGAAGCTTGCCCGATTTATCGGCTACCTGCGGCCTGTCTCGCGAGGCGCGCGCGGACGTCACCTCGAAGTGATCGATATAGGCTCAGGGCGAGGGGCTGTCACCGAGTTGCTCCGCTCGCGCGGCTTTCGTGTTGTTCCGGTCGACGTCTGCGACAGTGCTATGCACTGGGGTGTACGGCCCATGCTGTACGACGGCGTACGTCTGCCCTTTGAGACGAACGCCTTCGACGTCGCGCTGTTGCTGACGGTATTGCATCACACCGCCGATCCCGAGCGCGTGCTATTGGAAGCAGCGCGGGTCGCCGACCGTGTCGTGGTTATCGAGGACACATTCCACGCTCGCCTCAAGGGGATTCTGACCATGGCTGTTGATAGCCTCGCCAACTTCGAGTTTCGCGGACACCCGCACACTAACCGCACCGGCCGCCAGTGGCGTCGAACGTTCCGTCGTTTGGGTCTGCGATTGCGCGCCGCGCGCACCGATTACCTGTTCGGATTCGTTGAACAGACGACTTATTGGCTTGATGCGAGCTCACTGCGCGTCGACGAGAAGGAAGCGTATTGGCATGACGGCCAATAGGTACAAGCCCGGAACCTATATTGCCCTGTTTATCGGCGCTCATTTTGCGCATCATCTGCTGACTGCTCTCGTGGCGCCGCTTTTGCCGTTTATCCGCAGCAGCTTTGAGCTCACGTATACGCAGGCGGGAATGGTGGTCTCGGCGTTTACGCTGACCTACGGGATCGCCCAGCTCCCGGCCGGCTGGCTTGCCGACCGGGTAGGCCGCCGCTACCTCATAACGGTGGGAGTCGCCGGCGTGGGCCTGGCCGGCGCCGCGGCCGGTCTCACGAGCGGATACGGGGCCCTGATCGTAGCTCTGATAGCTATGGGCATCGCCGGCGGCGGCTATCACCCGTCGGCCTCGCCGCTTATCATTGCGAGTGTGCCGCCGGGTCGTGCGGGCCGGGCGCTGGGCTTGCATCTGGTCGGCGGCAGCGCAAGTCATTTTGTGACGCCACTCTTAGGCGGCGCGCTCGCGGGACTGTTCGGTTGGCGAGGAGCCTTCCTCGGCATCGCCGGGCCGGTGGTGATCTTCGGAATCGTATTCTACGCGATCATCTCGGGCCGTGGAGAGCAGGTGTGGTCCGCATCGGATCCGAGCCCACAGGCAACTGCAGACCACGACGCGCCGGCAGGGGCGAGCTTTGACCATACCGCGCACCAGACGCATCCAGACATGAAGACCGGGCCCGAGGATTCCCCCGGCAGTCCCCCGAACGGTGCGACCGGGCCCCAAGCCGGCAGCGTGACCGCACGTCCGAGGACTATTGCCCGCATAGCCGCTTTTCTTGTGCTCACCTCCGCGGTAGCGGCGGCTGTCGGCTCTCTGGTCGCTTTCATACCGCTGTATCTGGTCGACACGTTCGGCATCAGCGCGGCTGTTGCGGCGGCGGCGCTCTCGGTCTTCTTTGCGACCGGTATGGTCGCGGCCCCGGTCGGGGGCGGGCTCTCGGACCGCATCGGGCCTGTTCGGATCCTGATCGTCCTGGCGATTGCAGTCGGGCCGCTGATCATGTTGGCCGCGGCGGTTCCCTCGGCGCTGCTATTCGTTGCAGTGTTGGTTGTACTGGGAATAGCCGCGTTTGTTCGCATGCCGGTTTCGGAGGCCTATCTTGCGGCTGACGTTCCGGAGCATCTCCGCTCCACGGTTTTGGGCGTTTATTTCTTCGCCGGGATGGAGGCGAGCGGCATCGTAACTCCCATTCTCGGACGCTTGATCGACACCAGGGGGTTTGCCTTCGCCTTCACAGGCCTGGGGGGAGCTTTGGCCGTGATTAGCATCGCTGCCGGGGCGGCCCTGTGGACGCTTGATCGCGCCTCTTGAAACCTCGCCGGCGGTTGCGCATACTGGGCGGCGGTATGTCTTCCGCCTCCGCTTCGGCCGGTTCCGGCCGTACCGCCACGCTCGCCGACCTGCTTGCGATCCTGAAACGCTCATTCGGGTTCGACTCTTTCCGGCCGAATCAGGCCGAGATCGTCGAGGCTTTTCTCAACGGAAGGGACGTCTTCGCGGCGTTGCCGACCGGCGGAGGAAAGTCGCTCTGCTATCAACTGCCGGCGCTTCTTCGGGATGGGCTGACGGTTGTCGTGAGCCCGCTCATCGCACTGATGAAAGACCAGGTGGATGCGGCCCGGGAAAACGGGCTGGCAGCGACCTACCTCAACAGCAGTCTTTCGTCCGAAGAGGCGCGCACAGTCAGAGCCGAGCTTCACGAGGGTAGGGTGAAGTTGCTGTACGTCTCCCCGGAGCGCCTGGCGCTGCCGGAGTTTCGTACGGCGTTACGTTCCTACAATGTCGCCGCCTTCGCGATCGATGAGGCGCACTGTATATCGGAATGGGGTCATGAGTTCAGGCCGGACTATCGTGCGCTGTCGAGCCTGCGTGCGGAGTTTCCGAAGGTTCCGATAGCGGCGTTTACCGCTACCGCCACGGCTGAGGTGCAGACCGACGTCATCCGGCAACTGGGGTTGGTCGAGCCGGTTGTGATACGAGCGAGCTTCAACCGCCCTGAGATCACCTACCGGGTGCGACGTAAAAGCTCGGTCAACCGGCAGATTGTCGAGTTTGTAAACGACCGTGTGGGTGATCCCGGTATCGTGTACCGGGCCACGAGAAACGCCACCGAGGAAACCGCCGAGGCGCTGACACGCGAAGGGATGGCCGCGGCCGCCTATCATGCCGGGCTTCCGGATGCGGTACGGGCAGAGGTGCAGGAACGGTTCGTGCGCGATGAGCTTCAGGTGGTGGTAGCGACGATTGCGTTCGGGATGGGAATCGACAAGTCCAACGTGCGCTGGATACTGCACGGCGATCTTCCGCGCAGCGTCGAAGGGTATTACCAGGAAACCGGACGGGCCGGACGCGACGGCGAGGCGGCCGAAGCGCTACTCCTGTGGAGCCCGCAGGATATCGCCAAGGTTCGTTACCATATCGGACGCATGACGGTAGACGAGGAGCGGCTTGCCGCTGAGCGGCGCTTGCGTGAGATTATCGCCTATGCCGATTCCGGAGTCTGTCGGCGGCAGGTGCTGCTGGGCCACTTCAATGAGGAGCACGCCGGCGGTTGCGAAGGGTGCGACGTCTGCTGTGGTGAGCTCGAAACCGAGGACCTCACCGTACCGGCACAGAAGCTCCTTTCGGCGGCGGTTCGTACCGGCGAGGTGTTCGGTGCTCATCACCTCGCCGATGTGCTCGTAGGTGAGCGCACCGATCGTGTGCGTGAGCGTGGGCACGACCGGTTACCGACCTTCGGCGTGGGGGCCGACCGGGACCGGTCGTGGTGGCTTGCGTTGGCGCGGGATCTCGAGGCAGCATCGTATCTCTCCCGTCGCATCGGGGCGAACGGGAAGCCCGGCGGGTTTCAGCTCACCGCTCGCGGACGGGAGCTTGTGCGCGGTGGTCTGAGCTACGTGTCGGCGCAGCGTGAGGTCCCGGTGCCGTCATCTCGTGCGGCTCGGACTGTTCCGGGAGAGCGTTCGGAAAGCTCGCCGGCGCTGTTGCGCGAGGACCAGGAAGCGCTGTTCCGTTGCCTGAGAGCCTTACGGAAGCGGATTGCCGGCGAGCGCGGCGTGCCGCCCTATGTGGTGTTCAGCGATAAGTCTCTGCGCGTCATGGCGCTTAACCGCCCGACCGATCCTCAGGCCCTGTTGCGCTGCCATGGGGTCGGGGAACGCAAGCTCGAGACCTATGGGGCTGCCTTTCTCGAGACCATCCGATCCTTTCTTGCTACCGGAGAGTGCAGCCGATAGGCGCCGCCCCTGCCGCGCTGCCTGATTCCTGCGCGCGGTTACTGAGCCGCTGAGTGCTCAGATTGGAAGCGCTCGGCCACTGTCGAACAGCTGCGTGAACGGAGCCGCCGGCAAAGGGCGGCTGAAAAAATAGCCCTGAATTGCGTTGCATCCGATGCGTTGCAGGATACGATGCTGGTCTTCGGATTCCACCCCCTCGACGACAACCTCCTTTCCGCGCGACCGTATGCTGTTGAGAATATTGGCGACATAGACGATGTCCTCCGGATTCTCAACGAGCTCGTGTACGAAGATACGGTCTAGTTTCATAATCGGTGTCGGCAGTCGTTTGAGATAGCTCAGTGAAGAGTAACCGGTACCAAAATCATCGATCCACAGATCGACCGAGAGATTGGCGAGTCGCTTCATCTGTGCGACCGCGGCCTCCGGATCGCGCATGCATTGGCTTTCGGTGATCTCGAGTTTGAGACGTCGCGGGTCGAGGTCCCCCGCGCTGCGCAGCGCGCCGGAAACGATCTCCGCCAGATGTGGACTTGCAAACTCGTGGGCGCTCAGGTTGACCGAAACGAACAGGTTGCGGTTTCGCCATGCGGCGAGCTGCCGCGTGACGTTGTAGAGAACCCAGCGGTCGATCAGCCCGACTAGCTCGTTTTCCTCTGCCAGGCCGATAAATTGCCCAGGCAACAGCAGGCCGCGGGTAGGATGATTCCACCGGATCAATGCTTCGGCTCCCACGATGCGTCCGTTTACGTTGACAATTGGGTGGTAATAGACCTCAAACTGGCTGCTGTCGAATGCGCGCCCGAGATCCGAGGCCAGTTCCAGCCGCGCGATAGCCTTGTGATGCAGGGGGCGATTATACATCAGGAACGGGTATCCCTGGCTCTCAGCCTCGGTACAGGCCGAGGTCGCATGCTGGATCAGCTCATCGCCGCTGCTGCCGTCATCGGGATAGACCGATACGCCGATGCTCGAGGATACCGTCAGATCCATGTCTGGATGGTGGTACGGCACCGAGATCGCTTCCTGTATTGTCTCGGCGATCTCAGCCGCATCGCTTGGGCGCGCAACGTCTGTAAGAACTACCGCCAGATTGGTGCCGTCGAATCGAAATAGATAGTCCGTGGGCACCAGGCACTGTTTGATTCTAAGCGCCGTATTCTCAAGCAGGAGATCGCCGATGTGGTGCCCGTAGGTTTGATTGACCTTGCTGAAGCCGTGAAGGCTGATAAACAGAACACCACGCAACGAGGCTCGACCGGCACGACTCGCTTCCTCGATCTCTTTTTCGATGATGATGTCGAACGATCGCCGATTGAACAATCCGGTGGTGGCATCACGAAACTCATAGTGGTTGAGCCTGGACTCGATCTCAGTCAGGCGCGTTACATCGCGCGTGAAAACGAGGACATGCGATACTTCCCGGTTCGGTCCTCCGTAGTACGGCTTGATCGTCACCTGCATATGGCGTTCGAACGGCCCGAACATGAAGGTGTCCAGGTACTCGAACTCTTCGCCGATTAGGCACCGGTCGAGGTGGTGTTTGATGTTGTTGTGAAACCGGTTCTCACCCCACACCTGCGCTACGGTTCGTCCGAGAATTTCGTCGCGCTTTTTCTCCATCGCCCGGCAGTAG
Source organism: Spirochaetaceae bacterium (assembly GCA_003552985.1). Lineage (GTDB taxonomy): Bacteria > Spirochaetota > Spirochaetia > DSM-27196 > SLAA01 > B1Sed10-166. The sequence goes on along the minus strand of PUPD01000002.1, from coordinate 13,500 downwards.
CCCTCGTTGGCGAGCTCGTAGGTGTAGTCGTGTTTGATGAGTGTAATATAGTCACGGCATTCGTCGAAAATGTATGATAGCTTCTCAAGCGCCCCTTCCGGTAGCTCCATAACGGAATATCCCCCTGCCCGTATCCAGGCAGCCGGTGGGCAACCGGCACATTAATTGTCGTAATTGCCCCCGGTTTGTGCAAGTAACGCATCCTGCCGCCCCGGCTATCCCGTAGCGTGAGTGCTGCCGACACGGTCGCGGCGCGGGGAGTTCGCGGCTCGGTTCCGTTCCGAGTTGCACGTACACGCTTTCAGGTGTAGGATAACGACACCGGAAACGGTAACCCAAGGTATAGCGTATTAGTAAAGGAGGTCGGAAACGATGCGTAAGTTTGTTGCATTGCTCAGTGCTCTGGTGCTCGTCACGGTGGTGGCGTTCTCGGCGTTCGCGGCCGGTGCAGCCGAAGAGCCGGTGGATGATGGGATCCGAGTTGGCGTGGTCTTCTCGATCGGCGGTCTCGGTGATGAGTCGTTCAACGATGCGGCGTACGCAGGCATACAGCGGGCAGTCGACGATTTCGGGATTATCTTCGATTACGTGGAACCTGACGACGTCGCCGAGATGGAGGATCACCAGCGATCGTTCGTTGAGGCCGGATATGATCTCGTGATTGGGGTAGGGTTTCTGCAGGAATCGGGACTAGAGGCGGTGGCGGCCGACTACCCGGACGCCAAGCTGGCGATCGTCGATTCGGTGGTGGATGCACCGAACGTGGCATCGCTGATCTTCAAGGAGCACGAAGGTTCGTTTCTCGTCGGCGCCCTGGCTGCGATGATGACCCAGACCGGTACCGTCGGATTCGTCGGGGGCATGGAGGTTCCGGTCATTCACAACTTTCAGACCGGCTACGAACAGGGCGTGGAGTACATTGACTCGGATATCGAGGTGCTGATCAACTACGCCGGTGATTTCGGCGACCCCGGCCGCGGCAAGGAGCTTGCCATCAGCCAGGAAGGCCGTGGGGCCGATATCATCTATCACGCCGCCGGCGGTACCGGTATGGGTGTTTTCGAGGCCGCTGAGGAGCTCGGCTTCTATGCGATCGGGGTCGATTCCGATCAGGACCATATCGTTCCCGGCACCATCCTCACCTCGATGCTGAAGCGGGTCGACGTGGCGGTGTACGACATCGTCGCCGATCTGGTCGAAGGCGAGTTCCGCGCTGGGGTCCACGAGTTCGGCGTGGCCGACGGAGGCGTCGGTACCACGGAGTTCGAGTACACCCGTGATCTCATCCCCGACGATGTTATCGCTCGTCTCGATGAGATCAAAGCGCAGATCGCCGACGGGACGATCACCGTCGTCAGCGCTCATGACTGAGTAGCGTCGTACAGAGAGAACGGTACGACTGCCCTGCAGCGTCGTAAGGCGCGTGTCCTTCGGCGCTGCAGCCGCTCTCAGGCGGCCCGTCCGAAGCACGCAGACACCTCCGGGGAGTTCAATGGTGGAGAATATCCTTGAGTTAAGTCACATTACCAAGCGGTTCCCCGGCGTGGTCGCTAACGACGATATCAGTCTCGGAATCAGGAAAGGTGAGATCCACGCCCTCGTCGGCGAGAACGGGTCGGGCAAGTCGACGCTGATGAGCATCGTCTACGGACTTTATCAGGCCGACGCAGGCGAGATCATCTTCAAGGGTGTGCCGGTACGAATCGGCGATCCGAGAACCGCCATTGAGCTGGGCTTGGGCATGGTGTTCCAGCACTTCATGCTGGTCGACACGCTCACGGTTACCGAGAACGTCATCCTCCACGCTGAGCCCCATAACTGGGGCTTCGTCGACTACAAGCGTGCGGTCAGTGGGGTGGAGGAGCTCGCAACGGCGTATGGCTTGCGCGTGGATGCACGAGCTCGGGTTGCCGATATTTCGGTCGGTCAGGAACAGCGCGTAGAAATCCTCAAGGCGCTGTATCGACAGGCCGAAGTTCTGATTCTCGATGAGCCCACGGCGGTGCTCACCCCGCAGGAAACCGAAGAGTTGTTCCAGGTGATGAACAATCTCCGGGAGCAGGGTACCACGATCGTGTTTATCACCCACAAAATCAAAGAAGTTCTCACGATATCGGATCGGGTAAGCGTGCTCCGGCGGGGTAAGCTCGTCGGCACCCGCAATACCGCCGAGACCGGTCAAAGAGAGCTTGCCGAGATGATGGTGGGGCGCGAGGTGCTGCTGCGGGTCAAAAAAGAACCCGCTAAGCCGGCCGAGACGGTTGTTTCGGTGGCGGGTCTCCAGGTTCGGGACCGAAGAGGCATGCCGGCCGTCAAGGATGTCTCGCTGGAGCTCAGGCGAGGCGAGGTCCTGGGGATAGCGGGAGTTGAAGGCAACGGTCAGCAGGAGCTTGTGGAAGCAATAACCGGACTCACCACCCCGGACACCGGCCAGGTGCTGCTGCGCGGCGAGCCGATCCAAGCCCTCAGTCCGATGAAGATCAAACGTCGCGGGGTGAGCTACATTCCGGAGGATCGCCATAAGCGCGGTCTGATACTGGAGTACAGCGTCGCCGATAACCTGATTCTTGGGCTGCATTCCGACCCGCCGTTTGTGGAGCGCTACCTGTTCCGCAATGAACGGCAGATCAAAGCGCACGCGGCGCGCCTCGTTGAGTCGTACGATGTCAGGCCGCCGAATCCCGACCAGATTATCCGCACGCTTTCGGGCGGGAACCAGCAGAAGGTTGTGGTTGCGCGTGAGTTTTCCCGCAGCCCCGAGTTTCTTGTTTGCTCCCAGCCCACCCGTGGACTCGATATCGGAGCGATAGAGTTCATCCACCAGGAGATCATCCGACAGAGGGACCAGGGCACCGGCGTTCTGCTGGTTTCAGCCGAGCTCGACGAAATCCTGTCACTCAGCGATCGGATCGCGGTGATGTTCGACGGACGCATCGTGGCGGTCTTGTCCATAGATGAGGCCGATGAGCAACGTCTTGGCTATCTCATGCTGGGCGGGGACCCGCAGCAGGCTGCAGGAGAGATAGAAAGTGGAGTTACAGCAAAGTAGTCTCAGTTCACGAAATCTTCTCGTTCCGCTGGGCTCGGTGATTCTCGCGCTCCTGGTAGGCGCTGTGTTCGTTCTGATCGCGGGTGAGAACCCAATCACGGCGTATCGGGTGCTGTTCGTAGAGTCGTTCGGCAGCGTGCGAAGTATCGCCACCACGCTGCAACGAGCGACCCCGCTGATCTTCACCGGCCTCGGTGTTGCGTTCGCGTTCCGCTGCGGGCTGTTCAATATCGGAGCCGAAGGACAGCTATACGTGGGTGCGATCGCAGCAGCCATCGTCGGTGTAAGTTTCGGCGATTTGCCTCGAGTCATCCATCTGCCTATGGCGGTGGCGGCGGGAATGGCAGCCGGCGGTATCTGGGCCGCGGTGCCGGGAATTCTCAAAGCCAAGCTGGGCGTGCACGAGGTCATCAACACCATCATGATGAACTTCGTGGCCTATTACCTGACCGACTTTCTGGTGACCGGTCCGTTTCACGGCGGCAGGTGGGCCCCGGAAACCGATCGGGTGTTCCCCACCGCGGCGCTCGAGCGAATATTCCTCCCGACGAGGCTGAACAGCGGCATAATCCTCGCCGTAGTCGCGATTGTCGTGGTCTATGTGATCCTCTGGAAGACGAAGACCGGCTATGAGATTCGGGCAGTCGGCTTCAATCCCGGTGCCGCTGAATACGGCGGCATCAGTGTTGCCCGTAATATGGTGCTCGCGATGGTCATAAGCGGTGCGGTGGCCAGCCTCGCCGGCGTCGAGCAGGTGCTCGGCGTGCACGGGAGGTTCATCCAACGCTTCTCTCCGGATCTCGGCTTCATGGGGATCGCGGTCGCGCTCCTCGGCAAGAACCATCCGGTAGGGGTGTTCTTCGCGGCGGTACTGTTCGGTGCGCTGCGGACCGGCGGGGCGGCAATGGACCGGCTGACCGATGTGCCGCGGGAGCTGATCGTGATCATACAGGCGATGATCATCATGTTTGTGGCGGCCGATGAGCTGATCCGCCGGCTGTTTCCAAAGAAGAGGAAGGGCTGAAATGTGGTGGGAGTACATAACCTATTTCATCAACGCCACTGTCCTGGCCGCCGCCCTGCGGATGGCTACGCCGCTGATCTTCGCTTCCATGGGCGGTATTTTCTCGGAGCGCAGCGGCGTCATCAATATCGGTTTGGAAGGTATGATGCTGACCGGCGCCTTTATGGGGATGCTGGTGACCTTCTACACCAATAACCCGTGGATCGGCCTGATGGGGGCGCTTCTCAGCGGCGGAATCGTGGGCATGGTGCATGCTGTGGCGGCAGTCCGATACAAGGTCGACCAGGTCGTAAGCGGCACAGCAATCAACATATTCGCGGTGGGGTTTACGGTGTTCATGCTGCGGACGATCTTTGACGTCGCCGGCACCTCGCCGGCAGTGCCCCGCATTCGGACGGTCGCGCTCCCGATTGTGCGCCATATCCCGGTGGTCGGGGAGATCATCGGGTACCAGAATCCGATGGTATATATGGCGCTGATTCTGGTCGTGGTCGTACATATTTTTCTGTTTCACACCGTATGGGGCTTGCGGCTCAGATCGGTCGGCGAGCATCCGAAGGCCGCCGACACGGTAGGCATCAACGTGTTCCTGACCCGCTACGTCGCGGTGATAACGAGCGGGGCGCTTGCGGGCCTCGGCGGGGCGTATCTTTCGATCGCGCACCTGAGCCGCTTCGGGGATGAGATGACCGCCGGTCGGGGCTTCATCGCGCTCGCGGCGATGATCTTCGGCAAATGGACCCCGTTCGGTGCACTGGGCGCCGCGCTGCTGTTCGGCTTCGCCGACGCGGTGCAGATGCGGCTGCAGGAGGTGGGCATTCCGCGCCATTTCGTGCAGATGATTCCCTACATCCTCACGATGGTAGCATTGGCGGGGTTCATTGGGCGTGCTACGCCGCCGAAATCGATCGGGAAGCCGTACGAAAAAGAGTAAGCGGGTAGGCATGCTACAATATTCCTGATAATTTTGATCTGTTTTAAGCGGTGAGCTTGCAGGAGGAATGGTTATGTCCGCAGCAAAACGCGCTCGAAAGGTCTCGCGGCGGAACTTCCTCAAGCGGTCGGGACAAGTAGTCGGGGGTGTGCTGGCGACCGGATTCCTGGGTTTTGATCTTACCAAGCTGGCTGCTCAGACGGATGACGGTGATGCATCGCACAAGCTCATCATTCTTCACACCAACGACATGCACGGCCGGATTGAGGAAGCTGACGGTATCATGGGGATGGAGTACGTCCGCAGTATCGTCCGCGATTTCCGTAAACGATATCAGAACGTGCTGGTGTTGGATGCCGGTGACACGATCCACGGTCGCCCGATCACGAACGAGCTCAAGGGAAGCAGTACGGTCGACTGCATGAACCTCGTTGGCTATGACATCATGACACCGGGCAACCACGACTTCCATTTCCATTACGAGCACTTGCTGGAGCTTGAGGAACGCTGGGATCTCGACCTGATCTCGGCGAACACCTTCAAGGACGGAGAGCTGTTGTTCCGGCCGTACGTAATTAAGGAGATCGGGAGATACCGTATTGGCGTGTTCGGATTGGCAACTCCGGCGACGCGGTACACGACCCATCCGAATAACGTGCGCGGGCTTGATTTCGGAAGCATCACCGAGGCGACCAAGCGGTATGTACGCGAGCTTCGAGAACAGGATGTAGATCTAGTGATCTCGCTCGGTCACGTTGGCTTCGGGGCGAATAACCCCGATGATGTTGAGCTGCTTACCTCTAACGAGTTGCTGAAGCACGTGGACGGCGTGGATTTGTTCGTCGATGGCCACAGCCATGACCGGCTGCCCGAAGGCGAGTGGCACGGAGGCGCCCTGGTGGTGCAGGCCTACGAATACCTGAAAGACATCGGTGTCGTTGAAGTTGATTTCAGCAACGGTAAGCCGCAGTTTTCGGCCTCGTTGATCTCGGCTGCCGAGGCGACCGAGAGTTACGAGCCGGACCTTGAGGTCAGCGAAATCTTGAAGGACGCGCGACAGAGGGCGCGCGAGCGCATCCTTGGCGTGGGGAGCTGACGGCGGATCGAATCGGCAACCTTGGTTCTCACGCGAGCCCGGCCGCCTGCGCCGGCCGCGAACGAATAAACGGTTGGAAGTGAGGAGGAGAGTGGAGATGCACAAACGCAAGGTTCGATTTGCGCTGGGTGCGCTGCTTGTAGCAGCGCTGTTCCTGAGCGCGGGACACGCGGTGGCCCTCGACACTGAGGTGGGGCAGACCGAAGTGCGTCTGGAAGGAGACCGGGCGCTGATCCGCACGCAGGAGACCAATCTCGGTAACCTGGTAACCGATCTCATGCGTGCAGAGACTGGTGCCGATATCGCGCTTACCAACGGCGGCGGTCTCCGGGACTCGGTTGAGCCCGGGCCAATCACGCTGGAGAACGTGCTCGAGATTCACCCGTTCGAGAACGCGGTTGTGACGATCGAGCTCACCGGCGCGGAAGTGGTCGAGGCGCTCGAGCATGGGGTCAGTCGACATCCTGACGACTGGGGCGGTTTCCCGCATGTCAGCGGCATTGTGTATTCGTTCAACACCAACGCTGAGCCGGGGAGCCGTGTTCAGGAGGTCCGCTACCAGGGTGGTCCCATCGATCCGGAAGCGACCTTTGTGGTAGCGACGAACGACTTTCTGTCGGCCGGGGGAGACGAGTTCACCATGCTGAAGAAAGATCACCTTGAGGAGTTCGCTACGCTTGAGTCGATGATCATCAGCTACCTGCAGGAGAACAGTCCGGTTGCGCCGGAGGTCGAAGGTCGCATCGTTATCTACGAATAGGCGAGTTTTGGGCGGAGGGCGCCTGCCTTCCGCCCTGCTGTTCGCCGCTGCCCCGCTGTCCCTGAGACACGTTGCCCCAGGGCACGCTGCGCCATTGTCCCTGCCTCGTCGTCGCCGCTGCCGCGCTGCGCGGGGACGCGACCCGGTCGCGGTACGCCGTCCTCACGAGGTGCGGCCGATACCCGGCCCCTAGCTCCCGGCCGGGAGCGTTACCTGCCCGCTTGCAATCCGCTCGACCGGCCCTTTGATTACCGCGCCGGTTATCGAGGGGTGTGTGCACCCCTGCTCGTTCAGCCGAACGCTCACGGTAAGCTCGCCGTGCGGCTGGCGGAGAACCAGGTTGTTCACGGACTGCCCCATCCGCTGAGCCGCAACCGAGGCCACTGCGACGCTTCCCGACCCGCAGCTACCTTCCCAAACCAAAGTCTCACTACCGACAGCTACTAAGGGAACAACCGTGCCCTCGACGGAATCCCAGAACATGACTCCCCGGGCATCGCTGTCTGCCGAGAACAACCGCTGTTCCAGGAGCGCTTCGTAGAGCTCGAGTGCGGGAGAGACGCGGTCCAGGACGACGTGCTCGATTCCCGGAAGCGTCACGCAAAAGGCCGTAACCGGCTTCCCTGCGATCATTGCGGTGGTCTCGCGAACCGCTCGCGGGCCCGGCACCTGAACGTCGGTCCACCAGCTCTCGGGGCCGGTGGGGGTCACGCGGGCTTCGACCAGGGAGTCGCTGCCGGAGACCTCGAGCGTTATGGTAACGCTATCCCCACCCCGCGGTCCTCCGCCACGGTCAGCGAGCAGCGCTGCCACCGCGCGCGAAGCGTTCCCGCAGAACTCACCCGCCATCATCTGTAGTCGCGCGGCCGCGCGAGGATCGGTCGGCTCCTCGACAAAGCCTACCTGCTCGGCGCACAGATAAAGCGGCTCCATCAAAGTCCGCGCTACCAAACCGTGCAGGCTGCGGTCGACCGAATCGGTAATCAGGATCGTGGTATTGCCCGAGGGGTTCATCTTTACAAAGCTCAAGGTGAGCGCGGGAGATTTCATGACTCGCCCCTAGTGCTTGATCTGCGCCATTCTGCGCTTTTCGCCTTCCATTGTCCAGAGCGCTGCAATCCGATCGGCAGCTGCCCGGTCAAACCGACAGGACGTAGCTAAGGTTCCGCCTGCCGGCTCTGCGCGAGGGCCGAGCTTGACGGTCTATAAGTGCCATACTACGATTGCATCGCAGCGCTCGGAACTGGCCGCAACGGCCTGCAGAAATCCTGTTCAAAGGGAGCGAAAACCGTGAAAACAATGAGCGTGTCCGGTGAGCCGGATGCAAAGCCGTTTCTGCTCGACTGCGACCCCGGTCACGACGACATGGTGGCGATGATGGTTGCGATTGCCGCAGCCGATATCGAGCTTCTGGGGGTCACGACGGTTGCCGGCAACCAGACCGGCGAGAAGACGGCCTTGAATGCGCGCCGAGTGGCGACGCTCGTCGGCGAGCACAACCTCCCGATCGCCAAGGGCTGCGAGCGGCCGTTGTATCGCGAGTTGCGCACGGCTCCCCACATCCACGGGAAGTCGGGCCTGGACGGGGCTGATCTTCCGGAGCCCACGGTCGCTCTTCGCCCGGAGCATGCGGTCGATTTCATGGAGCGCGCCATTCTCGGCTCCGACCGTCCGGTGACGCTGGTTCCGACCGGGCCGCTGACCAACGTCGCGATGCTTCTGCGCAAAGCGCCGCAGGTGAGCGAGAACATCGAGCGGATCGTGCTCATGGGCGGGTCGATGCACGAGTCGAACGTGACGCCGGTGGCTGAGTTCAACATCTTCGTCGACCCGGAAGCGGCGAATGCGGTGTTCACCTCGGGGCTTCCGGTGACGATGGTGGGGCTGGATGTCACCTATCGTGCCCTGTTCGGCGAGGACGACTTCGTTCGGCTTGAGCAAACCGGCGGTCATGTGTCGGCCGTGGTCGCGCCGCTGTTGCGGTTTTTTGCGGGCGCCTATGAGAAGCGGCGGGGAACCCGCGCTGCGCCCCTGCACGATGCCCTCGCGGTAGCGATAGCACGTGACCCGTCAATGGCCGAGACGCGAAACTTCCACGTGGCGGTTGAAACCCAGGGCCGCTACACCACCGGGCAGACGGTGGTAGATACGCGCGGGGTGACCGGTAACCCGCCCAACGCCGAGGTCGCAGTGGAGTTCGATCTGCAGCGGTTCAAAAACATTATCTTCGAGGCGATCGGCTGCCTCGATGCTCGGCGGAGCCCTCGAGGCTGAAGGGAAGCCGGCGGTCGAAGAGCTCACTGAGCAGATTCTCGGTGACGCGCAGGCGATAGCGGCGTGTCGAGCGCTGGTCGTCGATAGGGTTTACGAGCGCGAGGTAGCCGGCGATGAGCTCGTCGCGCATGACGGCGATATCGTCGGCTGCGGCGCCCCGCATGCGATGCTCGAGCTCGCCGGACCGCACCACGGTCGGCGCCACCGCGCCGAGCGCCACGCCGATATCGGCGAGCCTGCGGCCGTCGAGCCGACCGCGAGCGGCAAGCGCAAGCTTGGACAGGGCGTTGGCGCGCCGCGTGCCCACCTTGCGGTAGAACCAGAACTCATCCTGCCCCAGCGGCAGATAGACGGCGGTTATCAGCTCATCGTCCCCGATCGTGGTTTGTCCCGGACCGGTGATCACTTCGGCGATCGGCACGCGTCGCGAGGCGGTGACCGAGGCGAGCTCAACCTCGGCGTCGAGCGCATACAGCGTGCAGACGGCGTCGGCGGCCGGGGAGGCGTTGCCGATATTGCCGCCAACGGTTGCTACGTTGCGGATCGCCGGCGCGGCGAGCTCGGCAATGGTTTGCCTGAGGATGGCCGGTGTTCGCGGGTGGGCGGCAATGTCGGTGTAGACCGCCGCCGCCCCGATTCGCAGCTCGTCCTCGTCGGCCGTCACGGCGGTGAGCTCTTGCAGGTGTCCGATCCAGACGATTGGAGCGTTCAGACTCGGAAGCGTTCCGGCCACCCCACGGTGGCGCACCAGGAGGTCGGTGGCCCCGGAGAGCGGCACCGCGCCACGCTCGGCGCGGACCGCCAGCGCCTCCTGCAGACTGCGGGGATGAATCCAGTCGCGGCTCATACGCGGTCCGTCCCGTCGTCGAGCGCATGCTCCAGTACGCCTTCGACAATTTGCTGGTAGCCGGTGCAGCGACATAGGTTCCCGGAGAGCCCGTCGCGGATCTCTGTCTCATCCGGCCTTGGGTTCTCGCGCAACAGCGCTTCCAGGGCCACCGCGATTCCCGGGGTACAGAAGCCGCATTGCACCCCTCCCCCGCGGGCCAGCGCAGTAACGATCCGCTCTCCGCGCGCGGTCTCGCGAATGCGCTCAAGCGTTTCAACCTCTCGCCCTTCTACCACCCCGGCGGGCAGAATACACGAATCGACGACGCGGCCATCGAGCAGAACCGAGCACGCTCCGCATTCGCCCTCACCGCAGCCTTCCTTGATTGCGTTGAGCCCGCAATCCTCACGCAGGACGTCAAGGAGTCGTCGTAGCGGGTTCAGCGTCAGCTGTGCGGGCCGGCCGTTGAGCGTGAAATGCACTGTCTGTTCCATCTGCAAGCTCCGAGAGATACTCCGGCGTAAGCGGGATGTGAGCCACTTCGCGGTCGAGTGCCTGTTGTACAGCCGCGCCGAACGCAGGCGCGATTCCATCGAACACTACTTCACCGGCTCCCTTTGCGCCGAAGGGGCCGTACTGATAGGGATTATCGAACAGCGTATACCGGACGCTGGGGAAGTCAAGCGATGTTGGGATGCAGTAGTCCGCCATAGTGTGCTGAAGGAAACGGCCCTCTGAGTTCTGCAGCTTCTCCAGCCCGGCATACCCGAGCGCCTGTATTGCGCCGCCTACGATCTGTCCGCGCACCACCCCTTCGTCGATCGCGCGGCCGATATCGTAAGCCGTCCAGACGCCCGTGACCGTGACTTCGTAGGTGAGCGGGTCTACCTCCACCTCCACGCAGTTGACGCCCCAGGAGTAGGCGGGGTAGGCATCGCCGGTGAGGGTCTCGGCATCCCAATGGAGGTGAGCCGGATGCTCGTAGACCTGTTCGACCTCGAACTCACCAGGCTCCTGCAAGCGGCCTTTGAGCTTCTCAGCGGCCTGCTGCAGCAGATAGCCGACGATCGCGACCGAGCGTGAGGCGCAGGTGGGCCCTGAGTCGGGCACCTGCGCGGTGTTGTGATTGCTGTAGACCACCTCGGTGTAGGGAATATCCAGTACCCTGGCGACTATCTTCCGGAAGGTGGTGAGGACGCCCTGGCCGATCTCCACATTCGCCACTAGGAGCTCAGGGCGGCCGTCGGCACGTTTACGGATGCGCACGCGGGCCTTGATAATCTCCGGCTCGCCGTTGCCGGTGAAGGCGCTGCCGTGCTTGAACAGTGAGATACCGATACCACGCCCGTTTCCGGCGCCGTACTCGCTGCGCTTACGGCGATAGCCGGACTCGTTGAGGATGTGGTTAAGCATCTCCGGAAGCTTGACCTCTTCGTGGATGCGCCCATTGGTCAGCGTCGTTGAGCCCTGCCGCAACAGGTAGCGTTGTTTGAGCTCAACATCCTCGACACCGAGCTCGCGAGCCACCTGGCTCATCAGCATTTCGGCCGCAAAAAGGCCCTGAGGCGCACCGAACCCGCGAAACGCATCGGCCGGGACGTTATTGGTAGCTACCGCGCGCCCGTGCACACGGACGTTGGGGAACTCATACACGCTGTTGGAGGAGAACATCCCACGCTGCAACACGACCCGCGAGCTGCTCTCGTACGCGCCGGCCTCCAGCACCATATCGACGTCCAGCGCCACGATATTGTCGCTTTCGTCGAGCCCCACCCGATAGCGGACGCGGCTGGGGTGCCGCTTGCTGGTGAACTCCAGGTCTTCCATGCGGTCGAGGATGAGCTCGATTGGACGGTTAATCTTGGTCAGCGCGACCGCGACCGCGGTGGCAAGCACATCGGGGTAGTGCTCCTTGCCCCCGAACCCGCCGCCGGTCGGCGTCTGCACGATCACCACGTCCTCGGCGGCCACGCCAAGGGTGGTTGCGACGGCCTTGCGGACGTAGAACGGGCACTGGGTGGAGATGTAGATCGTTACCTTCCCGTCCTCGCGGGTACCCACCAGCGCCTGCGGCTCGATATACACGTGTTCCTGATGCCCGGTGTGGAACTCGCGCTCGATGATGCGCGCCGCCTCGGCTAAGGTCCGCTCCGGGTCGCCCTTGCTGGTATGGAGGTCGGCGAACAGGTTGTCCTCGCCGTGAATTGGCCCTCCTTTCAAGCGCAGTCCTTCCTCGAGATTCACCGCCGCTTCCCGTTTGCGATACTCGACCGCCGCCTCAAACTGCTCGAGCAGCTCGGCGAGACCCTGGCGATCCGGCCCGACCAGCAATCCGATCGGTTCGCCGTAGTAGCGGATCTCAGTCTCGGCGAACACCGGCCAGTCGTCCTTGATCATTCGCACGCAGTTCTTTCCGCCGGCGGGAACGTCCGCCGCGGTTATGTAGTGATACTCCGGTGGGAGGGAGGGCGTGTTTCGATTGACGATAGTACCGCGCGGCACTCGTGCCCGTACCACGCGAGCGTACAAGCGGTTCTCGAAAATGCGATCGGCGAGATACGGAGTTTCGCCACGCGCCTTGGCGCGCGCATCCACGCGCTCTACTTCGCGCGATATAGCATTATCCATAATATCCTCATTATAATCATACCGCCGGTCGTCAAGCGTTGTAAAGCGAAAGCCTCAAGATTTAGACTCACTCGGTCTCGTGCGTCAGCGGCGTAAACAGATCCGGTCGTGAGCTGTAAAGGATCTCGAACAGCCGGTGGAAGCGTTGCTCCGCGCGCGACTCAGCGTCGGCAACTGCGCGACGCTCAGCCTCCCGCACCTCGTTCTGCCCCGGGGCCTTGGACTCCGGGGCGAGCTCGCGCTGCGCACCTTTGAACCGTATCCGAACCTCGGCGCCGGTCACCAGCCAGCCGTCGTTCGTGCTGCGCTCGAAATCCTCAGCGGTGCTGAACACTGTCGGCTTATGGCGATAGGGAACCAGTTCGTCCCATGGACAGAACTGCGCGCAGTTGTCGCACTCGTTGCAGTAGGCGTCGAGATGGACAATCTGGAACGGGTCCTGAAAGAGCGGCTCGTCTATCACCGGCACGGTGATGTTTGCGCGGTTGGGACATACCTCCTCGCAGCGGTTGCAGACGTAACTGCACTCGAGACAGCGGTCGTATTCACGCGCCGCGAAGGCGGCAATATCGGAATACGTTTCGGGGTCGGGTTGCTCGAGCACGGTCGCCTTGCGCGCGCGAAGCTCGGCGAGACGCCGGCTGTGCTCCACCTGCGGCACGGGCGGTTGCCGGACCGTAACACCGCCGTACCGCTCGGCGATTGCATCGGCTACCCGTCTGCCGGCGGCGATGCAGCGCACCACGGTCGACGGCCCGCTGAGGGCGTCGCCGGCGAGGTAGACGTCCGCGAGCGCGGTCTCATAGGTGTGGGGGTCTACACGGGGCGCTTCGGAGGAATCGAGCGGTATGCCGAACCGAGCGAGCATCTCGCTGTCCACGCGTTCGCCCACTGCGGTGATCAGCG
>PUPD01000028.1 GCA_003552985.1 Spirochaetaceae bacterium | reverse complement strand
GCCCATCGCGAACCCGATTGCCGGCGGCGCATCTGCCGAGGATAGCGCCGCCGGGCTTCGTCCGGTGTAAGGCCCTACCCGCGCAAGCGTTCGTTCACATTCCAGCCGGTCTGCCCGTGGCGAACCACGATTACCGTCGTCATGCACCCCCGTATAACCCCGTACATTCCTTGCGGCCCTGTGTGTACACCGGCCGGTTTCAAGCCGAGCGCACTCGACTCTCAGCACCCGGCGGATGTGAGACAGTGCGGTTCTGGAGACACAGCGCGGTTCCACATTGCGTAATATCCGATGGTGGCGTTACATTGTAATCATGAAGCGTACACAGGTACAGATCCCCGACCCTTTGTACAATCGGGCCAGAAGGGTCGCCCAAGACCGTGACTGGAGTGTCTCCGAGGTGTTTCGGCGTGCCCTTGAGCAGTACATTGCCGAGTGCTCCCTTGCTGAGCGGCCGCCGGTAGAGATGATGTTGTGGTTGCTGAGCTTGTGCTGGTAGAGCTGTATCTGCTGATTCGGAACCCCACGGTGTTTCCGCGCCCCTATAGCGCAATTGAGGCGGCCGATACCTGCCTTCGCCTCCGCCAAAACCCGCTCTGGCAAGTGGTAGAGTGCCGTCCGATCATGAGTCGGGTTTGGAGCGACATAGCACAAGACCAGTTTCCTCGGCGACAAATCATTGATGTCAGACTTGCCCATACTCTTCATACCGCCGGCGTGCGCAGCTTCGCCACGCGTAACGTTGACGACTTCACCGACCTTGGACTGTTTCAGACCTTCGACCCGTTGCGGTGAGCCGGTTCCTCTGCCGGAGCATCTTCCCGGGGGTTGACATCGCGAAGCACCGGGATCGTGTGTACTGCCCGGCGATGAAACGAAGCCTGCTTTTGGTTGAAGATGACGCAGCATGTCAAGGGCCATCATATTCCCCACGGGGATGAGCGCAGTTGCCGGTGATGGGAAAATCCGCAGCAGCGGCGCAAACAGTCTCGTAACAGACACCGCGACATCTTCGTCCGGGAAAGCTGCAGTACCGGGCTAACCCCGGGGCTCCGAGATGGCCTCCACCGCCCCCCACACACAGAGGCCCCGGGATACGCGGCTACTGGATATCGAGCTTCTTCGCTTCGAACTCCTCACGCGTGAGCTCGCCGCGTGCATAGCGTTCCTTGAGTATGTCAATCGCATCCGGACGACTGCTTGCGCCAGGCGAGCTTTCGCGGGTCTTTACCAGGAGATAGCGGATTAGGACTATGGCGCCCACAATCACAATCCCCCAGAACGCAATCATGGCCAACGGCCCGATCCATCCGAGTATTCCCATAGACGATCCCTGTCCGAACGTGTACCAACCGTGCATATTCTCCTCCTTGTGCGAGTTGATCTATGCCTTAAGATAGCGATTGGTTGTGAACCCAATGTGAATCCCCGCCGTTGTGTTTGTGAATCTCATGCGCCCGGTTTCGACGCCGTCCATCATTCACAGACAAAGCGTAAGCTGTTCACACTGCATTCACGGACAATGCTTACACTCTGTCACAGTGACAAGCACACAAAGTGAGCGAGGGCTCACCGGGAGGTTTTACAATGCAGTACAAGAATCGAGTTAATCATCGGGTCGTTATGGTACCGGCGATTGCCTTTGCGCTGATAGCGCTGACCGCAACGGCCGCTTTGGCTCACGGCAGCCGAGAGGCGCGGGAGCGTCCGGTTCACGGCCGCGAAACAGGCGAGTTCGGTGTAACGGGCGAGTATGAGCGTGGACGCGGCTGGGACAGCGGCTGGGAGCGCGGCTCGGAGCGCGGCTGGGGCAACGCTCGCCATCATGGCCGGAATCGCGGCTGGGACAGCGGTCCCCGCCACCACCGCCGGGACGGCAGCTGGGGCGAGCGCCGGGATGAGCGCAGCGAACAGGAGCGGATCTCGGCCGAGACCGCCCAAAGCAGGCTGGATCAGGCGGTGCAGGAGTTCGGAGACGGCCGTTATGAGGTCATCGAGATCATGGAGTTCGAGAACGACTTCTACGCCCAGGTGCGCGAGCGCGGCTCAGATCGCAACGCCTTCGAGCTTCTGGTTGACGCCTACACCGGGCGAGTGTTCCCGGAACCGGGGCCGAACATGATGTGGAACACCGAATACAGCCACATGGGCCGAGACAGCCACATGGGACGCGGTAGCCGCATGGGACGCGGACCAGTCCCGTCGGGAACAGAGATGGATGCCGAGCGCGCCGAGGAGATCGCGAACGACTATGTCGCCCAGTACTCGCCGAGCGCCTCGGCAGGGGATACCAAAGCGTTTCCCGGGTATTACACGATGCATGTGTTCGACGATGAAGAGATCGTCGGCATGTTGAGCGTCAACGCACGAACCGGGCGAGTATGGTATCATGACTGGCACGGGGCTTTTCGCGGGATGGTGATGGGGCATCATGAGCCGGGGTGATCCTGGACACCACTGCCGAGAGTAAGATCGTGGGGCCCGCCGAGTGCGGGCCCTTCGTTTCTACGCGCAACGTACTTATACTGTCGGTGGGGGATGATTCATGGAACGCAAGATCCTTGTCGTAGACGACGAGCCGAAGATTGTGCGTCTGGTCCAGGGATACATCGAACAGGCAGGCTACCGTGTCATCACCGCATTCGACGGCAACGGATGCCTGCAGGCGTTTCGCCGTCATAATCCTGATCTCATAGTTCTGGACCTGATGATTCCTGCGCCTGACGGCATAGAAGTGACCCGCGAAATAAGGAAGGAGTCGGAGGTTCCGATCATCATGCTCACCGCACGCGGGGAAGAGAGCGACAAGCTCGTCGGCCTTGAGCTCGGGGCGGATGATTATATCGCCAAGCCCTTCAGTCCCAAGGAACTCGTGGCGCGCATACGTGCGGTCCTCCGCCGGGCCCCTGCCGCCGAGCGCGACGCTTCAACCGCAATAGGGGCGCCCGCAGGCACGCCGAACGCCCCGCGCGGCGATGAACAGCCGGTGGTTGCGGGCGGGCTGACACTTGACCCGGTTCAGCGCAAAGTGCGGTGTGACGGCGCCGAGGTAGAGCTGACGAGTTATCAGTTTGATCTGCTCGCTGTTCTGGTGCGCAATCCCGGGCGAGTGTTCACCCGCATGCAGTTGGTGGAGCGTCTGCAGGGTCATGCCTACGAAGGCTACGAGCGGACCGTCGATGCACATATGAAGAATATTCGAAGGGCTTTGGAAGACGATGCGAAGCAACCTCGCTTCATCGAGACTGTCCGCGGGGTGGGCTATCGCTTCCTCGCTCAGGGAGGATGAGGACCGATAATGGTTACCAGACTCTGGTTCAAGCTGACGGCCCTTTTGGCGACGCTCGTGGTGCTGGGGTCCGGTGTCACTCTGTTCGTCGTAACTCAGATCACCCAACACCATTTTCGCGATTACATCGCCGAGCAGGATGCCATGCGGGCGCAGCACATCGCCATGAACTTTGCCTCCTACTATCGGGATCAGGGCAGTTTTACCGGCGCCGAAGCCCTGGTAGAGCAAATACCCCGCGCGCCTGGGCAGGACGAGCATCATATGATGCATGAGATGCGCGGGATGGGCGAAATGCGTGGCCCAATGCGCCGAGGCATGATTGGGCCGGCGGAGCCGGAACGGGTGGTACTGGTTCAGCACGACGGCACTGTCGCGGTGGATACCACCGACGATCCGCTCCCGCAAACCGTCAGCACGCGGGCTGCCGAGCAGGGTGTCCCGGTGATGCATGCGGACGCGCCGGTGGGCTGGGTGTTGGTCGGCTCGATGATCGACAGCACGTTCGACCCGCAGCAGCAGCAGTTTCTCGCTTCGGTCCGCATGGGGGTTGTTGTCTCCGCCGGGGCGGTTTCCTTGATTGCGCTGTTGTTCGGATCGTTGTTTCTCGCCGGTCTCATTCGGCCGCTTCGGCAGCTCACTGCGGCGGCGCAGGCCGTGGGCGCAGGCAACTTGACGGTCCCGGTCACGACAACCGCAAACGACGAGATCGGCACCCTGGCAGATACGTTCCGCTCTATGCGCGACGCCCTCGCGCAGGCGGAGGAAGAGCGGCGGCGAATGTTCCGGGACATTGCTCATGAGTTGCGCACGCCGGTCACGCTGTTGCGCGGCGAGGTTGAGGCGATGCTCGACGGCATCTACCCGGTAAATGCGGATAGCCTGCGCTCCTTGCACCAGGAGATCGCCGTGCTCGATCGGCTGATCTCGGATGTACGCACCGTCTCCTCAATGGACAGTCCGGGATTCACCATCGAACGGAGCCCTACCGATATCGCGGCTGTTCTCAAACGGGTGCATGAGCTGTTTCAACGCGAAGCTTCAGACCGGGGGATCAGCATCGTGATTGAGACCGAGCCTGATCTCCCCGAGATAGAAAGTGACCGTGAACGGCTGCGACAGGTGTTGGCTAACCTGGTGTCGAACGCTATTCGCCATTCTGAGACCGCCGATCGCATTACGCTTAGCGCGCGACGTGCCGCTGGTGACGCTCGCGGAATCGAGATCATGGTAGAGGACAACGGCAAGGGGATACCCGAGGATGAGCGGATAGCAGTCTTCAATCGGCTCTACCGTGTTGACTCCGCTCGCAGCCGCAGCACCGGCGGGAGCGGGCTGGGGCTTTCGGTGGCCCGTCAAATAGTAGAGGCTCATGCAGGCAGCATCGCGGCGACAGAGGCCGACGGCGGCGGTACCCGCATTGTTGTGTTTCTTCCGCTACCCTGACGCGCGAGTGCAAACGGTTATTCGTGATCGTAGAACTCAAACGGCACCTGCACGTAGTTCAAGGGACAAGCTTTCGGTGAAAGAACTCTATCGATAATCGATTTCGTCGGTTGACCGCAGCCTTGTGTGCGCCGGCGAGACTTGTGTGCGCCGGCGAACAGACGGCCGTATCCCTGCATGCGTAAGCTTTATCTACCTTGAGACGAGGAGGAGGATTATTATGTCGTTGATTCAGTTGGTGATTGTCCTGGTTGTGGTAGGTGTGATCCTGTGGGCCATCAATAACTACATACCGATGCAGGCCAATATCAAGAAAA
The DNA here is from genome assembly GCA_003552985.1 of Spirochaetaceae bacterium. Lineage (GTDB taxonomy): Bacteria > Spirochaetota > Spirochaetia > DSM-27196 > SLAA01 > B1Sed10-166. Next base: position 110 of record PUPD01000028.1, on the reverse strand, counting down.
TCCTGAATGTAGTCGTTGTCATCGTTGTGATCCTGTTCCTGCTGAACGCCTTCGGGATTATCGGCTCCTCAACGGGGATTCGGATCGGCCGGTGGTAACTCGCTGATCTG
>PUPD01000258.1 GCA_003552985.1 Spirochaetaceae bacterium | reverse complement strand
CGCAGGGTAGAGCAGTTGGCAGCTCGTCGGGCTCATAACCCGGAGGTCGCAGGTTCGAGTCCTGCCCCTGCTAAACAGTAAGTCGTTCTAATAGAACGGTTTACAAAGAATTGCTACCGGACCACCGGCGCAATCGCAAATCACTGTAGCATGCAACTGTAGCATGCGGAGGGTAAGCGAGTGCGCCGGTTTTCTTTGTACAAACGCAACGGAATCTTCTACGTCCGGTTTTTAAATCCCGAAACGAAAAAGTACACCTCAGCCATTTCCACCGGCGAGCGAGAAAGACGCTACGCTGAAACGCGGGCTGCGTACTGGGAGCAACACGGTATCGATGATCGTGACCACCGCTCCGTTTCCACACACCTTGCCTTCGACACGCTTCTCACCCACGCTCGTACAGCCGACCTCACCAGAGAGCAAGTTGCGCAGGTGATAGCCGTATTCAGGGATCGGGGACTTGTTGATGCAAACCCTGAACAGGATCCCCAGGGGCGACAGCCGCTCCTCGCATTCCTTACCGGGTTCTGGGACTTCGATTCCAGCCCATACGTCAAGGAGAAGATAGCATTCGGGCACACCATCGGGCGTCGGCACTGCTACGAACAGTCGCGACGCCTGCACCACTGGCGAGAATACTTTGGAGATACCATTACACTCGCGGAGGTTACGCGCGAGCAACTGCACAGCTTCCAGTTGTCGCTTCGTGAGAAGCTCGCTGCGAAGACGGCAAATGCAGTTCTGAGCGCAGGGACTACCGCGTTGGCATGGGCAGTTGAACAGGGAACTCTTGCCACAAACCCTGCGGAACGGCTTCGGAAGTTTTCGGGAACATCGAAGAAGCGAGGAATACTATCGCCCCAAGACGCTCGCGGGGTGTTTCAGGTCGCCTGGAACGACAACCGAGCGCGAGTCGGCAATCTTGTCGCGATGACCTGTGGGTTGCGCGCAGGTGAAGTGATTGCGCTACGCCGTGAAGATATCGGCGATGACCGCTTGCATGTACTTCACTCATGGTCATTTGCCGACGGGCTCAAAGCGCCGAAGAACGGTGAAGTGCGGACAGTTCCGTTACTGCGAGAGGTCCGGGACGAGCTCCTCAAACTCGCCGATTCCAATCACAAAACTCAGAGCCCGTTCGTTTTTGCAGGCCCCGATCCCAAAAGGCCAATGCACGCCGATGCTCTCACTCGTGGCCTGAAGCAGGCGTATCTCGACATAAAAGCTCCCAAGCAAGAGAACGAGTCGGAGGCCGACTGTAAGCAGCGTCGCGAAGAAGCACGCCGGCTGATGAAAGAAGACGGTATCTGCTTTCACAGTTGGCGGCAGTTTTACGCCACCCACATGGCCAATCGTGTTGAGCTCCGTTCCGTCCAGCTTGCTACCGGACATCGATCGCCGGCAATGGCACAGCACTACGCTGACCACGCGCAAGATGAGCATTTCAGCGATGTCGCTCAAGCAACGATCAGAGCTTTCACGCACGTGATTGCCACTGAGCGAGAGCAAGCATCGTAGAATCAAGCTCCGCGGCGGTTTCACGTCGAAACGCAGTTCCTCTACCCGCACAGACCCCACTTGTGGAAGTCCATGTCATGTATGGAGAAAAGACTGGGGCCACATGCGGTGGAAAAGGAGTGGAAAAGGAGTTGACAGAACCGTTTTAACCCTATATATTTAGCTTTATCTATATAGAGCCGTGCAATCGGAGGGCGTGTCAGGCGATGGATTTTCACTCTGCGTGCAAAGCTGCGGGTTTATCGATCCACTCGTTTTCGCGACTCAGTGGAATCCACTACAAAACCGTCGTGAGTTGGGACCAGGGCAAAGCGATCCCGCCCGCTCTGCGCCACCGAGTGTTTCGTGCACTGGACATGGACGTGATCGCGACGGTTGCACGCAATCTTCAGAAAGACGTGCGTGTAGTGCTGAGCGCCGCGGTGAGCGGGATACACGACGGTCACCGCTCAACCAAGCACGGACGTTATGTCGGGCCTAAAGGCCGACCGTTCGGTGGTTCGTTTTCAACCTCCGGGCTGTTCTTCAGCGTTTACCAAGAAGTATTCGAAGGAGAATGGGAAGCCCGAACTACATAGCGCTTTCGCCGAAAGCGCGCCCTATCGCGGTGGATGTTCGCACGCGCAAGCGAGTATCAGGCACTCCGGTGGATTGATGCACGAGTCGACGCGATCCGCAAAGGCTTAAATGGTCGTTGACCTTCACACGGCCTGACCGAACCCTCCAGTAGGTCTCACATACCGTGGGCGTAATACGCGCCCACAGAATGGGAGGCCTACATATGGCTAACCACAAAATCGAGCGTGTCGCAGACGCGGCACACGCTGAACACGGGCAATCTGCCTGTGCCTCCTTTCCGGCTGAGCCTTACGGTTCCATAGTCGACTCGAAAGGCTTGTCACAGATTCTGGGCTTACACGAGATGTCGATTAGACGAATGGTCTCGCAAGGCCGGCTGCCCCATTACAAGATCGGCTCCTCCGTTCGCTTCAGTCTCGCTGAAGTACTTGAGTTCGTCCATCGAAGCGCAGAAGGGGGTGTGCAATGAAGTCACCCTCAAATCAGCAAATGAACCACCGCGTAATCGCTGAGATCCAACGATGGATGATCGACCAAGTGAACTCGACTCAGTTCGGAAGCGTCATTGTAACCCTCCATCTGCATAACGGCCTAATCAAGCGAATTGAGCAGGCAACCGCCCAAAGCCGGCTGGCGGAGAATCTGGGAGGGGACCGATGAAAGATATGGCGGAGCAATGTTTTCGGGAAGCGATAATTGACGCAGGCTTACCTGCCCCGGATCGTGTGTACGCAGATGGAACGTTTCATCGATTCGCGACAAACGGGGACCCCCGAGATGATGCCGGTTGGTACCGCTTGTTCCCCGATGCGGATCATGGCCAGGTAACCGGCGAGTTTGGTTGTTGGAGAACCGGCGTAGACAAAAAGTGGTGCATGAACTCGGAACGCAAACTGACGCCGGCCGAGGGCAGAGCACAGGAAAAGGGCTCAGACTCCGCGCGTAAGCAAGCTGAGGGAAAACGAGGTCAAGAGCAAGAGGCGGCGCGCGTAGAAGCGGAGCAAACTTTGACTGATGCCGATCCGGCTGCTGAAGACCATCCTTACCTCAAACGCAAAGGTGTTAAGCCTCATGGGCTGAAACAACAGGGCAATGCGTTGCTCGTGCCGCTTACCGATAACGGCGCGATTATATCGTTCCAGCGCATATTCCAAGACGGGACCAAGCGTTTCCTCAAAGGCGGGCGAAGCAAAGGCTGCTACTTTACCCTTGGCGAGACACCCCCCTCGGAAGCGACCATCGTCATCTGCGAAGGGTACGCAACTGCGGCAAGCGTCTACGAATCGACGGGCTACCCCACGGTGTGCGCTTTCAGTGCGGGGAACTTGACCGTTGTCGCTTCTAAGCTGCGCACTCAGTATCCGGATGCGAAGATTGTGATCGCCGGTGACAACGATGTTCACGGTAAAGGACGCGAGCTGGCTGAACGTGCTGCCCGGACTGTCGGCGCAGCCTTCGTCGTTCCTGAAGCGGTAGGTACCGACTGGAACGATGTTCATCAGGAACACGGTGCAGAGGCTGTCCGAGAACAGATTGCGCTTGCGGAAAAACCGTCCGGTCAATGCCCCACCGGAGCTGATCTGCGACGTACTTCAGACATGTCCCTGGAAGAGCAGTTTGTCGAAGCGCCATCGCACGCACTCGCTGCTGATCTGCTGTCAGAGGAGTTCGGCTCTCACATCATATTCGAACGCTTCAACGTCCGCGGCGACGGACAGTTCTTCGCTCGCAGTCCCGATCAGTGCTTCTACAGCCCGGTTCTCAACATTCACGCGCGCGCCCGTTTAGTTCTCGAAAAGGCCGCTTACACGGTGCACGCAGCCGCGGAAGCGAAGAACAACGGAGCGTCCAAGGACGTGTGGAGCAATGTAGGGAAAGCGTTACAGAAGGCAAGAACCAACGACTTTCTCAAATCGACGGTTCAGTTGTTCTCACAGTACGTGATACCGGAGAGGCTGGTATGGAATGCAACACCCCAGGCACTGCCTACTCAGACTGGAGTGCTCGACTTCTCCGGTGATCAGATAGAGGTGCGTGGCGCCTATGAAAATGAGTTCTTCAGAAACCCGATACCAGTAAACGCTGAAGACATTGTCGCAGGTGGCGATACGCCTTACTTCGATCGGTTCGTGTCGGAGCTCTTTCCGGATACCGATACCAAATACACTGCACTGCACGTTGCGAGTATGGCTGTCGGCAATCACGGTTGGAAAGCGTTTGTCGTGTGTACTAATGAGGCGGGGAACAACGGGAAGAACCTCTTCTTCAATATCCTCTCGAATCTGCTACCGGGACGCGTTGGCTTTCTCGGAGGTGCAGTGATCCTATCTGGGGCGGATAAGGGAGAACGGCGATTTGGTCGTGCTGAGCTTGAGGGTTTGACCCTCGCAGTGTTCGATGAGTCTTCGGGGCGATTCGATCTCGGCGAAATCAAAAGACTAACCGGGCTGTCGTCGATACAAACAGAGCGCAAAGGCAGAGATCCGAAGAACCTCCAACCGACCTGGGCGCCGATCGCGCTCTGCAATCAACTACCTGAGTTCTCTCCGGCTACCGACCAGGCGTTTCTATCGCGATTGATTGTCCTGCCGTTTGTCCGCGTGTTCTACAACACAGAAACCGATAAAGAACGGTTTCAAAAACTCGGCGTCGATGAGAAGAACTTGGTGCCCGCTCAAGATCCGGAGAAGATACATAGTGAGATAATGGCGGAGCAACCTGCAGTGATTCGTAAGTTGATAGTCGAGTACATGATAATGCGCGATTATCACGATCGTAAGCCGTACGAATCTGAACGATGCCGCCAGGCTAAGGAAGCATACCGTTCGGAGAATGATCGAATAGAGAGTTTCGTATCGGAGTGTCTCGTCCGGGATCCCGATCCGCAGAATGGGGTGCTGTTGAAGCAACTTCATGAGCTTTGGGAAGGCCTATACGGCCGATCGCACCGCATTACGGCGCGTAATCTCGGTAATGCGCTCGTAAAGCGGTTCTCGTACATGAACAAGAAAAAGACTAACACCGGACTGAAGATTACCGGGGTTCGTATAGCTCTTAGTCAAGAAT
>PUPD01000279.1 GCA_003552985.1 Spirochaetaceae bacterium | reverse complement strand
TGCCGAGGTTGAGCTTGGTGAGCACCGACGGCTCGGCCGCGAGGAAGCGCCCCTCGCCGTGGCGGATCGGCAGCTCCACCAGGCCCGGCGCGCCCTGCAGCCACGGCGAGGGGTTGCGCAGATTCACGACGAGGCGCACCCAGCGGTCCTGGAAGCGCCCGTCGGCGTTGTGCACCAGCGTCACCTCCGGCGTCCGGTCCCTCGCAGTGTTCGGCAGAATGCCCGCCTTCACCAGCACCTGGAAGCCGTTGCAGATCCCGATCGTAAGGTTGCCCTCGGCCGTGAACTCAGCCAGCGCCGACCCCAGCCGCTTGCGCACCAGGTTCCCGAGCACCTTACCCGAACCCAGGTGGTCGCCATATGAAAACCCGCCCGGCACCGCTAGCAGCCGGTATGCACCGAGCATCCGCGGATCGGCGACCAGATCGTTCACATGAACCGTCGCCGGCTCCGAACCGGCGCGGCGCAACGCTTCCATCAACTCGAGCTCGGCGTTGACTCCATGCCCGGTCAGCACCAGCGCTTTCGGTCGTTGCTCAGACATTACGCCGCTCCTCGGTCCGCAAGCCCGCGCCCTCACCCGGCAGCGGCCCGAACGGCGCTTTGTACGCCGTCTCGATCTCCTCAACTTCCAGCGCCACTACCCGCTCGCCGCGATAGGTCGCCTCCAGCCGGGGCAGATTCTGCACCGTTCCTACGCACGCGACCGGCATCCCCGCCGTTAGCGTCTCGAACTGCGCCGTATGTTCGAGCGGCACACTCACCAAAATCCGCGAGGCCGACTCGCAGAACAGCAGCCGCATGAGATGCTCGAGCAGTTCCGCGTCACCCTCCTGCGAAAGCCTCTCACCGGCGGCTGCAAGCTCCGGCCCCAGCGGCAGCGCACCGAGCTCGAGCGCCGCCCCCAGCCGCCCGGCCAGCGCGCTTTCGGCCGCCGCAACCGCCAGCCCGCCGTCGGCCAGATCGTGCATCGAGGAAACCAACCCCTGCCGTGCCGCGGCCGCAAGCGCGCGGTAGACCGGCAGCGCCGCCTCCGGACTCACCACCGGGGACGGCTCGTTAGCCGCGCCGTAGCGCCGTGCGTAGGTAGACCCGCCGAGCTCACCGTGCGTCAGACCGGCCAGATACAGGAGGTCACCCGCAGCCTTGAAATCAGTGCCGACCACCGCATCGATATCCGGCACAATTCCCATCAGACTCACCAGCAGCGTCGGCCGCACCGACACCTTTCTGCCTCCGAAATCGGCGTCGTTCTTCATCGAGTCCTTGCCGGATATCAGCGGTAGATTGTAGGCCACGCAGGTGTCATGCAGCGCGCGGCAAGCGCGCACCAGCTGCGCAAGCTTGTACTCGCCGTCCGGCGTCTGCTCGCTCTGCACCGGATCAGGCCAGCAGAAGTTGTCGAGCGCGTAGGCGCGCTCCGGATCGCCGCCGAGCGCGATGTGCGCGCGAAACGCCTCGTCCACCGCCGCAGCCGCCATTCGCTCGGTATCGAAGTCGCCGTACCACGGGCAGATCCCGTGCGTCACGCTCAAGCCCTGGTTGCTCCCCAAAACCGGGCGCAGCACCGCCCCGTCCGCCGGCCCGTCGGTCTCGACGCCGAGGTACGGTTTGCCGACCGAGCCGCCCTGCACCTCGTGGTCATACTGCCGAACCAGCGCTTCCTTCGACGCCACATTCGGGTCGGCAAGCAGCTCGCGCAATAGCTCCCGCAGCACCAGATCCACCCGCAGCGACGCGCCGGCGCCGTCGACCGCGTCGGCACCGCCGGGCGGTGCGGCGCGCGCCTCAGGCGGGATCCACCGCGCGGTGAGACGCATCCGCGGCAGCCCCTCGTGCACGAACGCGAGGCGCAGGTAGCCCACGCGCGCTCCGTCGTACAGCAGCTCCACGAACCCCGAATCCGTGAAGGTGCCGATCGCGGTCGCCTCCACGTCCCGCCGGGCGGCGAGCTCAAGCAACGCCTCCAGATGCTCGGGCGCAACCGCCAGACTCATCCGCTCCTGCGACTCAGACACCCAGATCTCCCACGGCGCCAGGCCCGGATACTTCAGCGGACAGCGGTCGAGCTCAACGCGAACCCCGCCGCTGTCGCGCGCCATCTCGCCCAACGACGACGAGAGCCCGCCGGCGCCGTTATCGGTGATGCTGCGGTACAGTCCGCCGTCGCGCGCTTCCAGCAGAAAGTCGAGCATGCGCTTCTGCGTGATCGGATCGCCGATCTGCACCGCCGAGGTCGGCGAGGTCTCATCGAGCGCCAGCGAGGAGAAGGTCGCCCCGTGTATTCCGTCTTTGCCGATGCGCCCGCCGACCATCACCGCCCGGTCACCCGGAGTGATCGATTTTTCGTGCGCCGGCGCCCCACCGAGCTCGCGCGGCATGATCCCGCCGGTTCCGCAGAACACCAGCGGCTTGCCGGTAAAGCTTGGGTCGAACACAAACGCACCGGCCGCCGTCGGGATACCCGACTGGTTGCCGCCGTCGATGATCCCCGCATGCACCCCCGCCATGATCCGCCGCGGATGCATCAGCCCCGCCGGAATCTGGTCCGCCGGAGTATCCGGCTCGCCGAAGCACAGAACGTCGGTGTTGAAGATCGGCCGCGCTCCCCGGCCGGTGCCGATGATATCGCGGTTGACCCCCACGATGCCGGTGATCGCGCCGCCGTACGGGTCCAGCGCCGAAGGTGAGTTATGCGTCTCGGCCTTGAAGCAGACCACATGCTCATCGTCGAAACCGACGACACCTGAGTTGTCGTGAAAGACCGAGAGAAGATCCTCACGACCTTTGGCCACCCGCTCGGTCGTGGCGCGGATATAGGTGTCAAACAGCCCGTCGACACGCTGCGGCTTCGTCGCCGTCGGCTCGTCGTAGTACTCGATTTCCGCGGCAAAGATCTTGTGCTTGCAGTGCTCGCTCCAGGTCTGGGCGAGCATCTCGAGCTCGCAGTCGGTCGCCTCCGGCGGACAGCCCGCCGCCCGACGCTCGGCACGAACCTCCTCAGACCGATAGTACGCCGCCACCGCCTCCAGCTCGGCTTCGCTCAGCGCCAGTAGCCGTTGTCGGGAGAGCTCAGCGAGCTCCTCAGCGTTCATTGCCGCAACGTCGAAGCGCTCCACCGCTTCGGAGCCCGAGATCGCCGCGACCTCCACTACCGGGTAGCGCGCGGGCGGGCGTTTGCCGTTGCTCCACTCGCTCACGGTCAGCATCGTCGCTTGCTGTACCAGGGGATTGTGCAACACCTCGAAGATCGCGCTGAGCTCCAGGTCCTTCATCAGGCCCCCGGCGATAAAGTAGCGCCGCGCAGTCTGCACCACCGCGCCCGGCTCCAGCCGCCGCCCGAGCTCCAGCTCCAGCGCCTCGCGAGCCGTAAGCGCCACCGGGTCGGTTACACCCGGACGATAGGCGATCTCAATTAGGTAGCGCCATCCCGGCCGCGCGCCGGAACGGCCTGACTTCGCCGGCCCCGGAGCATCGATCTCAATCGCCTGACAGACCGCATCGCAAAAGGCGCGCTCGGCCACCCCCGCGTCCAGATCGGCGACACCTTCAACGATGTATACGTCCCCGATCGTAACCGACTGAACATGCGTCTTGACCGCTGTACGCAGCTCCTCAAGCGTCCGCACCGCACGGCCGTCGGGAAAGCCCGGTTTGTGGTAAACATGACAATGCATAGCGTTAGGTACGGATCGTACCACAATCTCGGGTGCACGGCTATGCCAAATCCCTCAACCCGCGGCCACTTGACTTAAGGGGTAAAGAACGGTACACGTTATAAATTATGAAACCTCTGTCTCATTACAGCTTTTTCGACACCGGAAGCGTTGTATGGGGCGTGCGCAGCAGCGACAAGTTCGACGCGATCCGAGAGGTGATTAGCAGATCTTTGGTGTTTCGTCGTATCTACGGCCTCGATCTGGACGCCTTCGCCGAGGCAGTCATCGAGCGTGAGCGATTGCAGTCCACCGGCCTGGGGCACGGCGTGGCCGTTGCCCACGGCCGCACCACCGAGGTGCTTGAGCCGCAGATCGCGCTCGGGGTCTCACCCGAGGGTATCGATTTCGATGCCGTCGACGACGAACCGGTGCAACTCCTGTTCATCATCGCCAACCACCCGGACAACAAGATGGACTACCTGCAGATTCTCTCATGCCTGGTAAGCCTCGTTCGAAACGATGTCTTCCGCCAGGAGTTGCTGTCGTGCATGACCACCGAGGAGCTCGAGAACAAGATGTGTTCCGCGTTCCAGAACCTGATGCGCAAATCCGAAGCGGCCCGCGCCTAAGCCGCGCCTGAGGCCGACGCGGCCACGCCACAACCCCGCACCGCCGCCAACTTAGGGCGCCGCGGCCACCCCGCCACCCGCGCAGCTCCGCGCGCCTCAAACAGCCGCGAAGTCCAGCGTCGCGAACAGGTCCTCGGGGGTTTCGGCGCGCCTGATGAGCTTGACCGACCCATCCTCTTTCAGCAGCAGCTCGGCCGACCGCAGCTTACCGTTGTAGTTGAAGCCCATCGCGTGCCCGTGCGCCCCGGTATCGTGGATCACCACCAGGTCCCCGATCTCGATCGGGGGCAGCTGCCGGTCGATCGCGAACTTGTCGTTGTTCTCACACAGGCTGCCGGTGACGTCGTAGCGGTACCGCTCCGAGGACTCCTCCTTGCCGGGAATCGTTATGTGGTGGTAGGCGCCGTACATCCCCGGCCGCATCAGGTTGGCCATCGTCGCGTCGAGGCCCACAAAGCGCTTGTAGGTATCCTTAATATGCCGCACGCGCGAGACCAGGTATCCGTAGGGCCCGGTGATCGCGCGCCCGTTCTCGGCGACGATCCGAATCGGATCGAGGCCCGCCGGCACGATGATCTCTTCGTAGGCTTTGCGAACTCGCTGCGACAGCTCCTCGTAGCTCACCGGTTTGTCCTCCGGCCGATACGGAATCCCGACGCCGCCGCCGAGGTTGATGAACTCCAGGTGGATATTGAGCTTGTTGTGAAGCTTCACCGCGAGGTTGAACAGCAGCCGCGCGGTCTCCTCGAAGTACGACACATCGAGCTCGTTGGAGGCAACCATCGCGTGCAGCCCAAAGCGCTTCGCGCCGAGCTCGCGCGCCCGCTTGTAGCCGGTCAGCAGCTGCGCCTCGGTGAATCCGAACTTCGCCTCTTCCGGCTTGCCGATGATGACGTTGC
>PUPD01000067.1 GCA_003552985.1 Spirochaetaceae bacterium | reverse complement strand
TAACGCTCGCCTCCGCCGGCCGGCGATTGACTGTCGGCGCGGCCGGAATCGGCTCCGCCGGCCCGGTGCGCGGTCTATTCGTGCGGAATCGCTCAGATTAGGTATTACCCAAGGGGAGTATGATCTTCGGTTTCACAACATCGCGCGACGAAGGTTTGCGATCGAACCGGGAAGCACGGTCTCATGGACGGGTGATCCGTACGACGCCGAGCTGAATATCAACGCAATTTACCGCACCCGGACTTCTCCGGAGAACCTGTTCGCCGCTTACGTTCCCGACCAGGAGCGGCAGGTGTACCGAACCGAGCTGCCGTTCATTGTGGTGCTGCGAATGCGCGGCCGGCTGTCCGAGCCGGATATCAGCTTCGTGCTCGATATGCCCGCAGAGGCGCGCGCGGCACTAGCCGGCGCGGTTTACAGTAGGGTCCAGCAGGTCAACGAGGACGAGGGGGAGCGTAACCGCCAGGCCTTTTCGCTTATCGTGTTGAATCAGTTCATTGCAGACGATTTCACCGGCGTGGACCAGTCGACGGCGCTCGTTCCAGGGGGGCGAAGCAGTGTGGCCCGACTACTGACGGCTCAGCTGAACGCCCTCTCGGGCCGTATTCTGCCGGGCACCGATCTACGCTTCGAGGTTGAGTCGTATGAGGAGTTCACCGAAGAAGGCCCTGAGGGGCGAACCGAGGTATACGTGGATCTTACTCAGGAGCTGTTTGGTAATCGCCTCATTTTGCAGCTCGGTGGTCAGTTCGATGTGGAGGGCGAACGCAGGCGTGAGGCCGGAGTGGGCGATTTTGCCGGAGACCTTTCGGCCGAGTATCTGGTGACGCAGGACGGGCGCTATCGATTGCGGGCGTTTCGTCGAACCGCGTATGAAGGGCCGATTGAAGGGCCGTTGACGAGCGCGGGCGTGTCGGTTCTGTACACGCGACAGTTCGACAGGTTCGGCGAGCTCTTTCGCCGGCCGGACCCTGACGAAGAGACACCGGTCATGCCGCCGGAGGCGCAACCTGAGCATCGGCCGGAGCCGTCCGGCCCGGATCTGCTTACTCCGCCGGATCTGCTTACTCCGTGAGACTGTTCACCGCAATGTCTATCGCGCAACCTTCGCGCCGGGCGCGCCGCCTTGTCCGGTCACTTGCCGCTCTGATTGCGGCGTCGATTCTCGCCGGCGGGTGCGCGGGGCTTCAGTTCTTGCCGGAAGACGAGGAGCTTTACACAGGAGCTGAGGTTGAGATTGAGTCCGAGGATCGCATCCGCGGGCGCAGGCGGCTGGAGCGCGATCTCGAGGACGGCATCCGGCCGCAGCCGAACACGAGCTGGTTCGGAGTCGTTCGACCCGGGCTCTGGATCTACGGCGCAATGGGCGAGAGAGAGGAGGGCGTTCGGGCATGGATAAGCGAACGATACGGAGAACCTCCGGTGCTGCTGAGAGAGGTGTTACCCGAGCGTACCGCCGAGACGCTGAGACGAAGGCTCAGTAGTCGCGGCTTCTTCGATGCTGAGCTAGAGTACGAGATTGACCGGCGGCCGAGGCGAGCGGGGGTAACCTACCGTGCGACGGTGCTTAAGCCGTTTCGAATCGCCGAGTTGCGAGGGCCGGCCGGCGACACCGCGCTTGAGCGGGCCGTGCGCGATGCGCTCGACGACACGCGCGTTGAGGCCGGTGACGTGTACTCGCTTGAAACCCTCCGCGAGGAGCGTAGTCGCATCGACAGGGCGCTGAAAGATGACGGTTTTTTCTACTTCAACCCGGATTACCTCGAATACATAGCGCGCGCAAATCCAGAAGACCGGACGGTAGACCTGGAGCTGCGCGTAAAGCCGGAGACCCCGCCTCGAGCCCGACGGCGTTACCGCGTCGGGAACGTGCGCGTACTCGGTACCGGCCTACAACCGGGCGCCGAGCTGGAGAGCGAGACCCGCACTAGCGTTGAACTGACGCCGGGCATCCGCTACATCGGCAGCGAAAATGCCTACCGAGCCGAGACTCTCGCCTCGGCGATTCTGTTGGAGCCCGGAGAGCACTACAGCCGCCGCCGGCATCTGAATACCATCAATCGGCTTATGGATCTGGGCGTCTTTCAGTTCGTATCGGTTCGTTACCGGGAAACAGGCGACGATGAGACCCTCGACGCGGAGGTTCGCCTCACACCGATGCGGGAGCGGTCACTGCAGGCTGAGCTTCGAGCCGTGACCAAGTCCAACGACTATGCCGGACCGGGATTCAACGCTTCGTACCTTGACCGCAATCTCTTCGGCGGAGCCGAACAGCTTGAGGTGCAGCTGCTTTCGAGTTTCGAGACGCGTATGGATACGGCGGCCTGGAGCCTTGACGCATACGAGGTAGGGGTTGAAACTCAGCTATCGATTCCGCGTATTCTCGGACCGCTGCAGCTCGGGGCTATTGCCGGAGGGACGCTGCCGCGCACGAGAATCCGCACCGGATACCGTTCGCTGACGCGCTTAGATGCTTATCGGCTCGATTCGTTCAATGTCGGCTTCTCGTATCTCTGGAGTACCGGGGAGTTCAGCCGGCACGAGTGGCGGCCGCTGGAGGCGACGATGGTGCGCCCTCGTGATTTCACCGCCGAGTTCGAGGAGCTGCTCGAGGCAAGTCCCGCGGTTCGTCGGGCGTTCGATGAGCAGTTGATCGTCGCTTCAGCGTATTCGTATCGCTATAACACGCAGCGTGACGATACACGCCGCCATCATCGCTACCACGGTTTCGAGATCGAGACGGCCGGCAACGTGCTGCACGCAGCGCGGCTTCTGCGTCATGGCGAAGCGCCGGACGAGGACGATCCGTACACGCTGTTCGGTGTTCCTTATGCGCAGTACGTGCGTGCCGATTTCGATAATCGTGCCTATTTCGGCGTGACCGAGCGCAGCCGGTTTGCAACCCGGCTGCTGACCGGCGCGGGGCAGGCCTATGGAAACGCGCGGAGCATGCCGAGCATTCGACAGTTTTCGGTCGGCGGAACAAACAGCATTCGCGCTTTTCCAGCCCGGAGCATCGGCCCGGGAGCCGCGTCACGCCCTGAAGACGGCCGCTTTGTGGAGCGCCTCGGCGACATGCGCCTGGAAGGGAACCTCGAGTACCGGTTTCCGCTCCTGGGCCTTCTGCGCGGGGCGCTGTTTATCGACGCGGGCAATATCTGGAACCTCGGTGAGGACCGGGACGTCTCCGACAGCGAGTTCAGCATCTCGACCGCGCTCGAGGAGCTGTATGTCGGCACCGGCGTGGGCCTTCGCCTCACAACCCCGTTCGTTGTCGTCCGATTCGACGTTGCGTTCCCGCTTCGCGAAGCTGACCGCCCGGCCGGCGAGCGATGGGTGGTCGATGAGATTGATTTCGGTGACTCTGGCTGGCGCAGGAACAACTTGATGTTCAACCTGGCTATCGGGTATCCGTTCTGAGCCCGTGGGGTTGATGCAGTGCCTAGAAACCGGCTAAAACGCTGCTACTACCGCCATTGAAGGACCTGAGTATCGTGCGACGCTACCGTTATGACTTATCACCTGTCCGTCGGCTGTTTGCCACGGTGCTGATACTGGCCCTTGCGGCCGCTCCGGCCGCCGCAGAGACGTTCCGTGAACGCCTCAGGCCGCCGCCGGAGTTCCCGTATCAACTGGAGGCGCGACGGGAGGCGGCCCTTATCGCGACCGGCCTCGGATTCACCGTTACCGGATTCGCGCTGGACCTCTTTGTCGAGCGCACAACGGCCGAGGAGTACGGGCTTGAGAACCTCAACAAAGACGACGTGTTCTTCCTGGACCGTATGACGATGCAACCGTACTCCGAGCTCGGGCAAAACGCGGCTCACGCGTTGTTTTTCGTCACATTACTCTCCCCGTTGCCGACGATTGTGAATCAGGACTTCGGCACCATGTTCACGATCGGAATGATGTACGGGCAGACACTGATGCTATCCTACGGTGTGAAGGAGACGGTGTTGCACGCCGTTCCCCGGTTCCGGCCGCAATCGTATTACGACGACACTCCCGCGGAGCTCAACCGAGGTCAGGGTTCGCGAAAGTCGTTCCCTTCGGGACACGCCGCGCACACCTTCGCCGCCGCCACCTTTGCGACCACGGTGTTCTCCACGATGTACCCGGACAGTCCGTATCGCTACGCGCTCGCGGCCGGTTCATACGGCATGGCGACGACGGTGGCGGCGTTGCGGGTGAGCGCCGGACGCCACTTTCTTACCGACGTGCTCGCCGGGGCTGCCTGGGGAAGCTTTGTGGGCTGGTTTGTGCCGAGGCTGCATCTCACCGATCGCACGGAGCGAGCAGTGGACGTTGCCCCGCTTGTGACGCCGGACGGTTTCGGACTGATGCTGCGCCTGCAGTGATGATCATGTCTCGCTCGGAATATACGAAAGCCACGAGCTTTCAGCCTCATAGTCGGTCACCATCGGTACCTCGCTGCGGCTCTTGAACGCCGCGAGCAGGCTCGATATCTCACGGTGCAGAACCTCGGCGCAGTTGTCGACAAGCTCGCGACGATAGCCGCGCTCGCCGAGCGCCATAACCATATCAAGCGAGACGATGCGGCCAAGCGCGCGCCCGAGCTGAACCATCTTGCGTTGCGGCATCGCCGCGGACGGCGTGAGGTTGAGTAGGCCGCGACAATAGTCGGCAGCCCGCGCGGTTACGCCGAAGGTGCTAAGGAACCGGTACAGATTCGTCTCCTTCACCTTGGCCATCGACTTCAGAACTGCATCCGATATCTGATGGTAGAGCACGTCGTTGGAGCCTTCAAAGATCTGGAATGGTCGACTATCCACCAAGGCCCGGCCCACGAACCGGTCAAGGCGGTAGCCCTGAGCCCCGGTGAGCTGCAGCACGGACTGCGCTGCCGACTGCATCATGTCTGTTATCACGCTCTTGATCGCGTTGGCCGGAAGCGCGGCGGAGGAGCAATCGTTCTCTACCGCCGCCGCGTCGGAGGCGTAGGCACACATTGCCGAACAAGTGGTATAGGCTGCCTGCAACTCGGCGAGGCGGTCCTGCACCTGGTCGTACTGTGCCAGCGACTGCCCGCCGACCGAGCGTCCGCGAACGTGCGCGAGCGCCTCGTCGAGCAGGCGCTTGAGAAAGCCCATCGCCATGCCCGGGAACTGGAGGCGGCTGCGATGCAGCAGGTCGAGCAACATGCGTACCCCGCTGGTCACCGGAGCAAAGCGACGCTCGTGGGGAACCACCGTGTCGATCCTGTTGC
>PUPD01000046.1 GCA_003552985.1 Spirochaetaceae bacterium | reverse complement strand
GGTTTCCAATGATCTTTCTCTGCGGGCTGTTCATACCGGTGGCGGCCTTACCGGTGTGGCTGCAACCGCTTTCGTATGCCTTACCACTCACCTACGGCGCGGATGTGCTCCACCACGCCGTGAGCGGCGCCGGAGCAATGCGCCTGGTGACAAGCTACAGCGCCCTCCTCGCCTTCTGTGTGCTCCTGTTCGCCGTCAGCCTCCGCAACATTCGCCGCAAATGGATCTTGTAGGGCGGGCGGGCGATACCCCCCCGGCCCTTCGATACCGGTATAGTGGTACGAAGCTTGTTGCAGGCATTGAGCTCAAGTGGTTGCACTGGTAGTCTTTAGACATCCCACAGTTGTGCTTATCGTGCGGGGCGATGCTCGCGTTCGCCTAATCGTTTAGGGGCAAAGAGTTTCAGCTAAGCGCGCAACAAGCTTCGCACCACTCCCTGTCGCTAAAGCTCCTCGTCGAAGACCACCGCCACCTTGCCGCAGCGGCCGGCGGCCATCTTTGCGTAGGCGGCCGGCGCATCGGTGAGTGCAAAACGGTCGGTCACCAGGTCATGCGGGTGAACTCCCCACGAAACGAGCCGCTCGACGAGCTCCTCCATGAGCCACGTGCTGGTCACCCACGAACCGTAGATCGTCTTCTGACCGTGGATAATGTCCGGGCTCGGCTGAAAGGTGACCTCACCGCCCTCGCCTACGAAGGCGATGCGGCCGTACGGCGCAGCCGCCCGGATCGAGAGCTGTCGCGCCCCGTCATTACCCGAACAGTCCACCGTGGCCTCAAAGCCCCCGCCCGTATCGCCGGCGAGACGCGCCGCGAGGTTCTCCTCGTAGGCATAAACCTGGTCGGCAAGGCCGAGTCTCTCGACGACCTCGATCCGCTCCGGCACCACATCAACACCTACAAGCTCGCGAGCGCCCATCGCACGGGCGAGCATGAGCGTGGCCATGCCGACCGGACCGAGGCCCGTGACGAGAACCCGGTCGTTACCCGAGAGGCCGATCTTAACCAGCGCTTCGTAGCAGGTACCGAAACCGCAGGCGACCTGCGCGCCGTCAACATAGGAGAGTGCAGCGGGAAGCGGCACAAGGTCCTTCTCATCGGCAAGCAGGTACTCGGCCATCCCCCCGTCGCGCTGCCAACCGTACGCCTGCCGATGCTCGCTCGTGCAGCTGATCATATAACCGCGCCGGCAGTCATAGCAGACTCCGCAACCGGAAATGTGGTAGACGATCACGCGGTCGCCCTCAGCAAACCGCTTGAGGCCGGGACCAACCTCGATAATTTGCCCGCACGGCTCGTGTCCGGCGATCACCCCTTGATACGCCTCCGGTCCCTTACCGAGGTGCTCGCGATAGATCGCCCGGATGTCGCTACCACAAATGGTGGATGCCTTCATCTTCAGCAGGACCTGGCCGTGTCCCGGCTTCGGAACGTCGAACTGCTTCAGCTCCACGGTGCTGTTTCCCGGCAGGATTGCGCCGGTCATCGTTCTGTTGTTCATCGAATGCGCTCCTCGTTGTGATCATTCGCGCGCCGTACGGGGCGCGAGGCCAGCATGCGCCAGCGCCGCTTATGGAACCAGGCTGCGGGCAAACCTACCAGCAGCAGTAGCCACCGTCGATCAACAGATCGGCACCGGTCATATAATCGGAAACCGGTGCCGCGAGGTAGCACACCGCTCCCTGCAGATCGTCAGTCGTCGCCATCCGGGCGAGCGGAATCTTCTCGAGCCAGTTCGGCAGCATTGATTGACCTTCCGGCGTCTCAAGCAGCTTGTCGACAAGTGCCGTTCGAGTGTAGCCGGGACTGATACTGTTCACCCGAATCCCGTGCGGCGCCCACTCGGCAGCGAGGCTGCGAGTAAGGTGCAGCACCCCAGCCTTAGATGCGTTATACGCCACCTGCTTCTGAGGAGTATTGGAGATGTGAGCAGACATAGACGCAGTGTTGATGATCTTCCCGTACGATGCCTCGCGCATGACCTTCGCCTCTTCACGACAGCACAGATAGACCGCGTCCAGATTGAGCTTCAGCACCTTGCGCCATCGCTCGAACTCCATCTCCATGCCGTCGCTCCACACACCAACGCCCGCGTTGTTTACGGCGATGGTAAGCACGCCCCAGGTTTCGACAACCTTACGGACCATTGCCGCGACTTGCTCTTCGTCGGTCACGTCGGCTTCGATTGCAATCGTTTCGTAACCTGCATCGCTCAGTTCACCCGCCGCGTTCGCTGCAGCCTCCGTGTCAATGTCAACAACCGCAACCTTCGCGCCGGCTTCAGCGAGCGCACGCGCGAACGCGTAGCCGATTCCTTGCGCCCCGCCGGTGATGAGAGCGGTAGCTCCGTCAAGACGAAATCGCTCAAGAATACTCATAGAATCCCTCCGGCGATCGGAATATTGACGCCGGTGATGTAGCTGGCGTCATCGCTCATGAGAAAAGCGACTGCACCGGGAATCTCTTCGATTCCGCCCACTCGCCGCATCGGTACTGAAGCAATCATCTGCTCGGCCACCACTTTCGGGTCGGAAGAAAAATACTGTGTTCCGGCCTCCGCTTGCAGGTTCACCTGCCTGTCCCACATGTAGCCGGGACCCATATAGGCGGGGCTGATTGCGTTCACGCGAATATTGTGCGGCGCGAGATCTTTTGAGGCAGTCTGGGTAATTCCGATTACCGCGAACTTTGACGCCGCGTACGCCACCATATTCGGCGGGCCGCCGACACCGGCCATACTTGCGCTGTTCACGATTACCCCGCCTCCGGCGACAACCATATGCACGGCCACTGCCTTCAACACGTAGAATAGACCGTTCACGTTGATCTCGATTACCCGTGCGAAGTCGTCCTCGGGATAGTCGTGCGCAGGCTGAAATAAGCCCTGATAGCCGGCGTTGTTGAAGAGCAGATCTATGCGACCGAAATCACCGGCAATACTCTCTACCGTCTCACGAACTGCTGTGTAGTCGGTGACATCACAGACGTACCCCCTTGCGGTCACTCCATGCGTGGTGACCCTCGAGACCGCGTTGTCGAGTTCCTTTTGCTTGAGGTCGATGAGAGCCACGCTCGCGCCTTCCTCCGCGAATCTAAGAGCCGTGGTCAGCCCAATATTGCCGGCTGCCCCGGTTACAACAATCGTGCGGCCTTTGAACCGCTTTGCTATGCTCATCCCCGCCACTCCTTTAGTCTATTCCCGTACCACGCAGTTGCTGGATTGCACGCGCTCGTTCGGTCGCGTGCGACGTTAGCCCGGTGCCGACAGCCTTAGCCATTCGGCAGAATCAGCACTTTCATCACCGAATCCGCGCCGGTTTCCATCAGCTGCAGCCCCTGTTCCAGTTGGTTGAGGGGCAGCCGGTGCGATATGAGCGGCGCGACGTCAATGCTACCGGAGGCGAGCAACCGTACCGCCTGGATTGAGTTGCGCACCGAGGTAAAGCTCGAGAGGATTGTCAGCCCTTTTCGAAAAATCGGAAACGCCTCGAAGGTAACCCGTCCTTCCTGCGGCGGCACGCCGAAGAGCAGCACCGTACCACCGTAGCGAGCGAACCCCAACGTGCGCTCCATCACCGCCGGCACGCCGGTGGCGTCCACCACCACATCGAACGCCTCCGCCGGCAATGCGTCGAGCGAATCCAGTGTCTGCGTAGCTCCGTTGCCGGCGGCAATCTCGAGGCGAGCTCGGTTGGTGTCGACTTGTGTGATATTGCTTGCCCCGTAGATCGCAAGCGTCTTGGTGAGAAGCACGCCAATTGGGCCGGCGCCGATCACAAGCACTCGGTCCCCGAGGCGGGGCGCGGCTCGCTCGATCCCGTGGAGTACGCACGCCAAGGGCTCTACAAAGGCACCGACTTCGAATGGCATGGCCCCGATATCAAAAACCGCTTTCTCCGGAACGACCGCATACTGTGCCATGCCGCCGGAAAGTGTCACCCCGATCCCGTTCCAGTCTTCGCAGAAGTTCTGCCTATTATTGAGACAGGCGCTGCAGTTGTCGCAGGCGACATTCGGCTCAATCGCCACCCGGTCTCCGGGACGAAAGCGCCTCACGCCGGTGCCGACTTCGGTCACCACACCGGCGAACTCATGCCCCGGGATGATTGGATAACTGCCAAAATAGTCGCCTCCAAAGATATGGACATCGGTGCCGCATATTCCGGACGACCTAATCTCAACCCGGAGCTCTCCGTCACCTACAGAGGGAACCTCTACTTCCGAGACGCACAGCTTCCGCGGCTGCTCTATTACTCCAGCGATCATGTGTGTATACCCGCCTTTCGAGGTCGTTTTTCCAGTTCTCAAGGGTTGCGATTCAGCCCTTCACCGCGCCCTTGGTCAAGCCACGCACGAGCGCTTTCTGCGTCATCCATCCGAAAACAACCGGAGGCAGTACCGCCACGGTCGAAGCCGCCGAGAGCTGCGCCACGTATAACCCCTGCTGCTCCCGAAAGCGCGCAAGGTATACCGGCAGGGTCGCCACACGGTTGCCGGTCAGGTTAAAAGCCAGGAAGAACTCGTTCCAGATAAAGACGGCCACCAGCAGACCGGCGGCGATGACACCGGGGCGAACCAGCGGCAATCCGATACTCCAGAGCTTGCGCCACGGCGCGCAACCATCGATATCGGCGGCCTCCATGAGCTGCGGGGGAAGATCGGAAAAGAACGAGTACACCATCCAGATGACAATCGGTGTGTGAAATCCGATATACAGGATGAGCAACCCGCCTCGCGTGTTAATCAGCCCAAACTCCTGAAACCACGTATACACCGGTATCAGGATCGCCACCGGAGGCAGAATAATCGTCACCAAAAACCAGACGAAAAGCTTCTCGGCGCTTCCCGACTTCTTGAAATGCCCGAACACCAGCTGGAAAGCGGCCGGTACGCCCAACAGCAGGCAGAAAAAGGTGCCGACGACCACCTGGAATACGGAGTTCCGCAACGCATTAATAATGCTCGGGTTGGTGAGCACCCGCTGCAGCGTCTCGAGAGTCGGCGTGAAGTTGAACGTCGGGTAGACGGCCTGGAACTCGGTCTTGAATGCCGAGGTGAACATGTAGAGAACCGGGAAGAAGTAGAGGATGCCGAGCGCGTAAATAACGAGAGCGAGCGCCGTCCGTCGCACGATCCGGCGGATCCGCATTGCGCGATGAATCTGTTCAAGCGATCTGTGCTGTTTCATCGTTACATCCTCCCTTCTAGCCGTACATCGTGCGGCGTTTCTTGATCGTGCTGTAGAGGACGTTCACCAGAAGCAGCGTCAGGATGACCGTCAACACCGCAACC
>PUPD01000245.1 GCA_003552985.1 Spirochaetaceae bacterium | reverse complement strand
CCGGCTGGTTCGAAACCGAACAGACCAAGGTTCTCTACCAAGACCCGGATTGGCTGGCATACCTCGTAGATCGAATACCGGTCCGCCGCCCGGGGCATCCGCACGACCTCGACGGCGCGGTAGTCTTTCTTGCCTCTGAAGCGGCGGAATACGTGAACGGGCAGATTCTGCTTGTAGACGGCGGAATCACGACCGGCTCGACTCGCGCAACGCCCGGCTCCGGCGGGCGTTGAGGCGGGTATTCCCGATCTTTGTGACTTAGTACACCCTGGGAAACATCAGACTCCGAGAGTACACTTCCAGCTGAGAAAAGATCGCAGCAACCGAAATTGCCCTAGTACGGAATTCCCCACTGGTTCTTCGTCTGCGCAAGCTCCACAAAAAAGAGTAGAGAAGGAAAAAACGCGTACTATCTCCTTAGAGCCCTACTAGACGTGCGCGGACACGAGGGAGCAGTTCACTCCTCCCAGTCCCAAAAAGACGGTTGCGAAATCCTTGAAGCGGTACGGCGCTTTGGGCGTAAGACGGCTCTCGCGCAAAAGCTCGTCGCAGTAGTTTCGAGCGTCACCCTTGTGTGTGCATCCGGTTGAAAAGCATCGCTATGCGCTTGCCGTAGCATCATAGTCTCGGTAGCACCAGACCTTACGGCCTGACACCAGAGTTCGGTGAATGCGTGTGTAGGCATGATCTCATGCGCAGCACAATCCCCTCCTGTTCTGCTATCAGAACTGCCACCAGGCGAAGATCACCCCGCCTGAGTGCTTGAGGTTGCCGCCTAAATCTTTGGTGGAGCAAGGGTTAAAAAAGCGACCGATGGGAATCGAACCCACATCACGAGCTTGGAAGGCTCGGGTAATAGCCATTATACGACGGTCGCGCGTGAGTCTCTTACTTACCAGAGACCGGCGGGATCTGTCAAGACGTACCACCGCTGCTTTCGGGATTGCTCGTCGCGGCCTCGGAGCCCGGCTCATGGCTCGTCCGGTAACGGCCCCGATTGATG
The DNA here is from genome assembly GCA_003552985.1 of Spirochaetaceae bacterium. Taxonomy (GTDB): domain Bacteria; phylum Spirochaetota; class Spirochaetia; order DSM-27196; family SLAA01; genus B1Sed10-166. The sequence continues at coordinate 4,351 of PUPD01000245.1, read as the reverse complement.
CCTGTCCCAGAATCAACTATAGTGCGGCTAGCACCGCGGATGCACAGCAGACGCCGGGAGGGGAGGATGAGCAGATATGGGAACACGAGGTGAGGTCTACTCGTCACGACTACAGGCAAAGAGCGAGAAACGCACGTACTTCTTCAACGTCAAAGAGAACCGTTTCGGCGACCTGTTTCTGAACATCGTAGAGAGCAAGAAGAACGAAGGTGCGGCGCAGGGAATGGAATATGAACGCCACCAAGTGGTCGTATTCAAGGAAGACATGCCCGATTTTTTGCGCGCCCTTGAGAAAGTTAGCGGCTTCATGGATCGCGGGAAGTAACGGCCCGGACGCCTTTGAAGCTGCGGCGGTGCAGCTCGCAGCGGCCTGCGCGCCGCACAGCCTCCAGGTGTGCGGCGGTGGGGTAACCCTTGTGGCGTTCGAATCCATACCGCGGATCAAGGCCGGCGTAAGCGGTCATGAATCGGTCCCGAGCTGTCTTGGCAAGTATCGAGGCGGCTTGAATCTGGGGTACTTTGCGGTCGCCGCCGATAATCGCCTGCGCGGTGGTCGGCAGCCGCGGGCAAAACCGGCCGTCAACGAGCGTGAGCGAGCGGTCTTTGATGAGTCGGGCCTCAGGCCGGCGCATAAGAGCGTGATAGGCTCGCTGCATCGCCAGCAGCGTGGCGTGGTGGATGTTCAGGCGGTCGATCTCGTACGGCCAGGCCCAGCCGATTCCAAACAGGCAGGTTGCTCGAATCTGGGTCTCGACCTGTGCTCGTCGCTCGGGCGAGAGCTGTTTGGAATCGCACAGCCCGGCGGGCTCGAGGCCACGACGGAAGATCACCGCGGCGGCTGTTACCGGACCGGCTATCGGGCCCCGGCCGGCTTCATCGATTCCGCAGGTTTGGTGCATGCTACCGGCGGTATAGCCTGAAAACGGCGACCTGTGCAACCGGCACGTCCGCGGCGACCTGCGCAACCGGCAGCTTAAGCGAGATTGGGTCCGCGCCCTTGAACAGACGGGCGCCGCGGAGCTAATATATCGGCAACCGCCCGCAACGGGACGGCACTGGGAGTGGGAGTGTTTCTCAAGCAGATCGACGTATTCGGCTTCAAATCCTTCGCGGACAAATGCAGCATAGAGTTCAACGACGGTATAACCGCGCTCGTCGGTCCTAACGGATGCGGCAAGAGCAACGTCGTCGACGCCATCAAGTGGGTCCTCGGCGAGCAGGGGGCCAAGAGCTTACGCGCGGACCGCATGGAAGACGTCATCTTCAACGGGACTGATTCTCGCAAGCCGTTGAATGTGGCCGAAGTGTCCTTGACCTTTTCCAATGATACCGGCGTCCTGCCCCTCGATATGCCCGAGGTTTCTGTCAAGAGACGGCTGTTTCGTTCGGGGGAGAGTGAGTACTTCGTTAACAACACCCCGGTGAAGCTGAAGGAGCTGCGGGAGTTGTTCTACGATACCGGCCTTGGCAAGACGGCGTACTCGATCATGGAACAGGGCAAGATAGACTCGATTCTTTCTACCAAGCCCGAGGAACGTCGCTACATCTTTGAGGAAGCGGCCGCGATCACCAAGTACAAACAACGGGGCAGAGAGGCCGAGAAGAAGCTCGAGCGAACCGAAGAGAACATGCGCCAGGTTGAGAGCGTGCTGAGCGAGGTCAAACGAACCTACGACTCGCTGAAACGGCAGGCAGAGAAGACCGAAGCCTATCGCAGGCTTCGCGAAGAGGTATTCGGAGTAGAGCTCGATCTGCAGCTGTTGCGCCTCAAGAGCGCCGGCGAGGAACAGGAAAGAAAGAAGGAACAGCTTGCTCGGCGGATCGAGCAGCGTGATGCGCTGAGGCAGAGGATCGATACCATCAATTCAGATCTCGAGAGCAATCTGGATCTGGTAAACAGGATGGAGAACAGGCTCTTCGAAGCACAAAAGAGCTTGTACGGCATTGAGCTCGAGCATAACAACCTCGACAATCAGTTCCGAATGCTTGCCGAGCGGAGCGAAGAGCTCGGCGAAAAGATCGCCGGCGAAGAGAAGCGGCTGGGCTCGTTCGCCACGAAGCTGGCGGAGGCGGAGCAGGAGCTTGAGACGCGCAAGCGCGAGCTCTCTGAAGTGCGTCAGCGAACGGCGGCGCTCGATCAGAATATTCGGGAGTTCGAAGGGCATATAGAGGCGGCCGCCGAGCGGATTCAGGCCAACGAACGCCGGATCGAGCAGAACAACGCGGCGGTGGAACGGGCCGAACAGCAGCAGGAGAAACTGCAGCAGGATATTCGCGAGATCACCGATGATATTGTCGATCAGCTAGACCGGAAACTGAAGGCCTCCGGCTACTCAGGGCGCCGGCGGGGCGAGCTCGAGCAGCATATCGGTGAGGTGCTCGATGCGATTGAGATGCAGGTGCACGCGCGCGAGGAGCTCTACCGGGACGCCGGGAGTTATGAGACGTACTCGGGTGAGCAATCGCGGCGCTTGTTTGAAGGGCTCGTCGCAGCGTATGAGCGTATCGGCGAGAGGGTGAGCGATTTGCGCGCTACCTTCGCCGAGTACCGCGAAGCGACGCCTTCTTTTCTTGACGAGTTTCTCGCCCCCGAAGGTATCATCACCAAGAAGCGCGAGATCGACGCAGAGCTGGAGAGTCTGCGGGACCAGATCAAAGCAGCGCGCGAAGACTCGGTAGCTGCTACCGGAGAGAATCGTGAGCTGCAGCGCAAAATAGGCGAATACCGCAATACGCTCGAGGATCTTCGTGTCACCCGCGCACAGATGAGGTCGCGTGAACAGTCCCTTGGAGCGGACATCGAGCGCGCGAAACGTGCAATCGAGGACCAGAAGCGGCAGCAGGAACAGACAAAGAAAGCGCTCCAGCAGGATCAGGCGCGCCTTGAGCAAACTCACCTCAACATGGAGGAGACCAAACGCAAGCGCACCGAGCTAACCAAGCAGGAAGAGACCAAGCGCGCGGAGCTGAAGGAGCTCGAGGCAAGTATCTCGAACAAGAACAGCGATCTGCTCGCTAAGGAGAAACAGGTCAAGCAGCTGATGCAGGAGCTATCCAGCCTGCAGGACAAGGTCGAGAAGGTGCAGGTAAGCCTCGCCGAGACCACCAGCGAGATCCGCAACATCTACTCAAACTTCGAGGAACAGCATTCACGGGATCTGCGCGAGTACGAGCCGCGCATGCTCGAGATTACCGCTCAGCCGCGCGAGCTTCGGGAGCAACTCGCCGGCCTGCGCGAAAAGCTGCGTTCGCTCGGCAGCGTGAACCTGATGGCGCCGGAAGAGTTCGCGGAAGTCGCCGAACGGTATGACTTTCTTGTTGGACAGCTGGAGGATCTGCGCCGCGCGAAAGAGGATCTGCAGCACGTCACGACCGAGATTCGGGCGGAATCGGCGGAGCTTTTTCTGGAGACCTACAACAAGATCAAGAAGAACTTTCACACTGTTATTCGGCGGCTGTTCGGAGGCGGCAGAGCCGAGCTACGCCTGACCGATCCGGACAACGTGCTCGAATCCGGGATTCAGGTGTTTGTGCAGCCTCCCGGCAAGAAACTCGAAAGCATCGAGCTCCTGTCCGGCGGGGAGCGCTCGCTCGTTGCGGTCGCCCTTCTGTTCTCCACATTCATGGTAAAGCCGTCGCCGTTCTGTATGCTCGATGAGCTTGACGCCGCGCTCGATGAAACCAATGTCGGCCGCTTTGTCAATATGCTCAGCGAGTTTGCCGATTCCTCGCAGTTTGTGGTGATTACCCACAACAAACGGACGATTACGGCTGCCGGTACGATGATCGGCGTGACGATGGAAGAGTCAGGGGTCTCGAAGGTCGTCGCTATTCGCGTTTCGGAAGCGGAGAAGGTCCATGCCTAAGAACGGCTTGCAGGCCTTGGTCGGTGGTATCGTTTCCCGCTTGAAGACCTTCGCCGGCGAACTCGGGAAGCTGTCGTCACGGACTACCGCGATCGTCCTCGCAGGGACCGCGGTGGTGACTGTCGCGACGGTCGTCATCATGCTGACCTTCGTGATTCCGGACGGCGTCCGCGGGTCGGCAGAGCGCGAGCCGGAGGTGCAAACTCCGCTGCCGCGCGGGCTGCGAGTACCTGACTGGGAGTATCCGGATTCAACCGAAGTACTGAAGCCGCCGATAATTATGATACGGGGTGAGACCGGACCTTGGCGTCATTCCGAGATCGAGCCGTACAAGTACGACTCGGTCGATGCGGTCCGCGAGTATCTGCGCCGGGAGAACGACGCGGCGCTTCGGAGGGTTTTCGCACGCGTACCGTGATTGGGGAGGGGAATCACAATGCGGTGGATTGCTCTGGTGCTCCTGCTTGCAGGTGCATTGCTGGGGT
>PUPD01000190.1 GCA_003552985.1 Spirochaetaceae bacterium | reverse complement strand
CCGAGCCCACATCCCGGATGGGTTTGCCATGAGTGTCACGACTGTCGGCGGTGAACACGACAGCCAATTTCACTTCACGGGTTTTCGCCGATCCATCGGCCTGCTTTCCTGCGCGTCCTTCGGTTTCCTCTTTGCGCATCGGGCAACCGGTGCCATCGATGCCGAGATACATCGTGGTGCTGCACGGCGAGGAATCGGCAACCTCAGATTTTTCGCTATTTATGATCTCTTGCCCCAACGCTTCACCGGAGCGCTCAACGTGTTTACTGCCCAGATGGAGGCCGGCGAGATTGTTGATCATCACACTGCTTTCGCGAAAACTCAGCACTCCGGTAGTATGACCGATCATGCGTTTCACCCCAGCGGACAGGCAGTCGCTATCAAAGCCGAGGATTCTGTCGCGTGGAAAGTATCCGCGACCGTTTCCGTCGGTGTAATACGCTCTCTGCAGGGTAATGTCGCCCACCACCGTAACGAACGTTTTCGCCCTTTTGCCGACGTAGGTTAATACCGTACCGTCATCAGGGTGGGCGATAGCAGAGGGGGTATCATCACCGGCGGAGTTGATCATGCGTTGAGGGACCGCGGCTGCCGAGCGCAGCGATGTTTCTCGCGCCACACCCTCGAGGGTTTCAAAATCAAGGGCACCGGTTAAGGCGTGGTGCACGAGATCAGAGATCTCATGCTCGATCGCCTTCGTGATTGCTGCCTTCAGCCCCTTTTTTCGGCCTCCCCGGGGGGGGCCTTTTCTGCTTCAAGCTGTATATCGCAGATCTTCTCACTGGTGTCCACCAACTCACTGACCGCCTCGCGAAACCGGTGATATTGCTCAAGCTGCCGGTTGACTGTGGCGACCGCACTCTTGGGAATGATTTTCGTGACCGTCTTTCCTTGTACCGATCGAGTTAATGAATAGCTTGGCCCATGTCCTCTGGCCCCTGGTTGTGCACAATGACAATACGGTTTCCCACAGCGTCTGTAGCGTTCGACCAAAGATCCTGGTCTGAAGCCCTTCGCGTGGCTGCGGTCGGCGTCGCCTTGACGGTATCCACCATGTCCCTGCCGGTCTAGTCGCAGGATTTCGGAAGGGAAACCACCGTGCAGGAGAATAGACTGACGAGCAGGGGCTATGCCGGGGCCACTGACGGACTTGAGTTGTACTACGAGGTCTATAGCGAGGGCGAACCCATTGTTTGTCGTTCTCGCCGGCGGGCTCATGCCGGTCAGCACCACGGCGCAGATTATCGGGCCGCTGTCAGACCCCCGCCGGGTCATTGCCATCGACCTCGAAGGCCATGGCCGCACCGGACTGCGCGACACGCCGCTGAGCCATGAAAGGAACGGCGATGACGCCGCCGCGGTGCTGCGCCACCTCGGCATCGCCGAGGCCAATATCGCCGGTTACTCGTATGGCGGCGTCGCCGCGATCGGGATGGCCATCGGGCATCCGAAGATGGTGCGCATTCTAATCGTGATTTCCACCGGATTCGCGAGCGAAGGCTGGTATCCGGAAGACGCAGGAAGGCAGGAACGGTCTCGGCGCATGCCTCGCCGAGCCAATGAAGGCGACACGGATCTTCGAGGGCTACGGTCATCCTGAGCAGTTGCCCCTATTCCTCGACCGCATGGGCGAGTTGGTGAGAAAACACTGGGATTGGCGCGAGGAAATTCGCGCGCTGCCGATGCCGGCGCTGCTGATCTTCGCCGATCATGACTCCGTACGGATGCAGTCCGTACGGATGCAGCACATCGCCGAGGTCTACGCGTTGTTCGGCGGCGGCATCCGCGAGTCGGGCGTGGAATCCGCTCTCAAACACATATCGAGGGTCGTCCGATGCGCCCTGGACCATTATCCAGCCCCGTCCTGACGGCGGTGACGGTATCGTACGCTTCAACACACCGTACATGTGGTGAGACGCCGACGATTCGCCTATACTTGGACTATGGCAAAAGACCGGGTGAGTTCGGGGCTCGATCCATCGACGGAGCAGCACATCCTCCGGGATCTGGGGTTACGTTCCGTTGACGACTACCAGAGATGGTGCGAAGAGAATCACCTGTCGTCGAGCGTGCGCAAATCTGCGGTGCAGCGACGCCAGGAGCGGGAACTGTACCGACGGCAAACGGCCGAGAGGGTTCTTCGACAATCGCGGCTTTCGCACAACCCGTCTCATACGATCACACGAATCTTTCTTGGTGAGATAGACGAAAGGACCGTTGTTGACGAGCCTTTGAAGATAATCGCTCAAGCGTGCAGGAAACACGCGGCTGCGGACACCCTTCGAGACTATCTGCTCCACGTGGACTCGGTGAGCAAACTCTTTACCGCCAGAGAGAGCACCATCGCCGTCCTGAATCTCTTCCTTTACCAGCGCGAATGGCAGCGACCTGCCTCCGAGTGGAAACCGCGCAGTCACAACACCGGGAAACAGGTATCGAGCCTTGCGACCCATCTGCTGTGCGAATACCAACCGCCGGCGTTCATGACGGGTGTCTGGTACCAGAAGAACCGGACGCGGCAGCGCTGGTACATTCACCTCGGACGGGGCGGCAGCATACGGACCGCCGCGGGCTTGCCGGCTCCGCTCACCAAACGCATGGCGCACTGGTTCACGCTGGCGCCGGAGCACTACTGCCCCCGGTCCGCGATCCGTTACGGCCAGGTACACGCGCTTGGAGGTGACCGAAGAATCGCGGACGCGGTCCTGTCCACCCGAATGGGATTGGATTTCCGGGACGATCCGTTCTGCCTCGAACTGATCCGGTTTTTTGTGCGAAACCCGATGCTTGATACCGCCCACTACCAGCCAATCGTTGACTACATCTGGCATCAGAAGTACGAGAACCAGGCCGTGTTCGTCGAGAGGGGTGTTGTAGAGGAACACGGCCCTCCTCAGCCCGGCCTGTCCATGGCAGGCCGCACCCCGGAAGCTCTCCTGCGGCAGGTTGATGAGTGGCACGCGCGGCTCGGACGGACGGCGAAGGGCGGAGTCCTGCAGTGGAGCAGATGCGGAATTCCAGACTTCGAACTCGTCGAAGGGAAACGGCAATCGCGGAACATGTGCGTATGGCGGCTCATCGAACTGACGAATTCCCGGGAGCTTGAAGAGGAGGGCTTCGCGCTGGGCCACTGCGTGGCAACGTACGCGTCGTCGTGTCAGAGGAGAATCTCTTCGATCTGGTCAATGCGCCGGGAAACTGCAACGGGTGAAACCCGTGTGCTGACCGTGGAGCTCAACGTCAAACAAAAAGAGATCGTACAGGCACGCGGCGTGCGCAACCGCCTCCCGGAGGAGAAGGAGCTTACCGTCCTGAACCGATGGGCTCGCACCGCCGGCCTGACCGTAGCGGCATGGGTAGGTCGCTTTTGAACTGGTCGAAGCGTGAATGGTATGGCTAATTGTTTTGACTCAAGGAGAGTCACGCCTGAGTGGTGTGATTTCCGGCGGAAGGCAGACCAGGCCACGTCTCCCTGTTCATCATCGCGCCGATACCGATTTTGCTTCTGATTGTCCCGGTTCCGGCGCGGGTAATTCTTCTGCCGACCTCAGTTCGCTTTTACTCGACCCACACACGGTGGCAACGCTGGTGTATTCGGGTCGACCCAGTCCGTGTCAGTCGCCTTCCGACGTAGATTCGGGCATCGGTGCTTGAATCGCGTGGTCTGAGCGGTTTGCGGGGGTGATCGGCGCAGACCTAGAGGCCTGACCGGTATCATCCGGTCGAACAGCTCCGCGGAAGGCTTACGCGTAATTTTTTGTTGGGTGCGCGGCCGGCTGGACGACAACCGATGAATCGCGTACTCTGTAAGCATGGATACGGCCGGCACGAGCTCCGCGAGTAATCGTCTCGTTGAGACACTAACGGGGGAGCTTGCCCGTTTCCCCGAGATCGAGCTCGCGATCCTGTACGGCTCGCAGGCGAGCGGAAACGCACGAGGCGACAGCGACATAGACCTCGCGGTGGCGCGGGACGCCCGGACACAACTGGAGGCCGAGCGGCTGGTTGAATTTAGCCTTGAAGCGACCCGCGCAACCGGGAAAGAAGTGCAGGTGCGCGATCTGGCCCGGGCCGACGGGTTGTTTCTCAAGCAAGTGCTGACCACCGGCCGGGTGCTGGTATGCCGTCGCCCGGCCGTTCGTGCCGAGCTCATCATCCGAATGCTTGACTTCGACGCCGACATTCTCCCGAACGTTCGCATGATCCGGCGCAGGAATAGGGAGCGCTTTCTTGCCGGATCATGACCTTCTCGATCTCAAGATAGAATCGATCCGACGGTGTCTGGGACGCATCGTGGAAAAGACGCCCCCTAACGCCGATGCCTTGCAGACGGATTACGATGCGCAGGATATCGTCTCGGTCAATCTGCAGCGTGCCGTCCAGCTCTGCGTCGACATTGCAGCCCATCTCATCGCCGAGCGCGGCTGGGACGCCCCGACCACAATGGCCGAGACGTTTTCCGTCTTAGCCGATGCGGAGATCATAGACCGCGAGCTCGCTGAGCGCCTTCGGCGCGCAGTCGGGTTCCGCAACATTTCGGTGCATGAATACGAGCGCATCGACTGGAACCGTGTTCACCGGCTGATCACGACCAGACTCGGCGACTTTCGCACATTCGTTGAAGCGGTTCTCAAAACCGTGCACCCGCAAACCTCGGATTAGAACACCGCGGTTTGCGCCGTGGCGGCATCCGGCGTACTTTTCATTGCATTGCTCGCAGAACTCCGCGAAGTGGCGTTCAAAGATGGTATGGAGTAGATTGCGGCCACGGGAAACGTGCCGGTTCGTCGCGGCCGTAGAACTCGGCCGGAACCAGGTCCGGAAGCCCGTTTGGATAACGCGCCTCTATAGAGAACTGATCGAGGTTTTTCACTTTCGGCTTCAGCTTGTTAAACGAGGAGTCGTACGCTGCGTAGCGCTCGCATAGGCGCGCCACCGAATGCCCAAACACCGGATCCAGGCCCTGAGCATAGACTCACGGCTCAGGCTCACTAGTCAACGGCGTTGTTCAAGGTCATGCTGCTTATGGATTAGCGACGCATCGAACAAGCGTGTCAACCGGACTGGCGGGACAAGCCCGTTCGCCGGTTACGCGCAGTGTCAGAGTGCCGGAGTCGACCATGAGAGAGCTATCCTACCGGTGCGGGCATTGCCGAGCGGTTCGAGGTGACCAGGCGGACGACGACCGAGATCTCGAGTACAAGCGAAATCACCTCGGTGCGTCGATTGAGTACGCGTGTTGGTTCCGGAAATTCTGACCGCATCTTTTCCGAAAAATCTGTCCGGTTGGACGAAACGATAAACTCGGACAGACTCGTTGCAGCTAAAGACAACGAGGGAAAGGATGATATCAATGCT
>PUPD01000139.1 GCA_003552985.1 Spirochaetaceae bacterium | reverse complement strand
GGTGAGTATGTGCTTGCGCTGAAGGGCAATCACCCAACGCTCGAGGAAGAGGTAGCGTTGTACTTCGCCGATGAGCTCACGCGTGACAGGGAGACCGAGAGCGAGAAGAACGTAGATACCGGCCACGGCAGAATTGAGGTGCGCGAATGTTGGGCGAGCGGGAGTATCGACTGGCTTCCGGCCAAACAAGAGTGGAAGCTCTTGCGCAGTATCTCTGCGGTACGTTCCAAGCGCATCATCGGCGAGCGAGAAAGCGAGGAGGTGCGCCACTTCATCTCGAGCCTTCCTCCCACCGCCGAGGCATTGGGTCAGGCTGTTCGCGCGCATTGGGGCATTGAGAACTCGTTGCACTGGGTGCTCGATATGGCGTTCCGAGAGGATGAATGTCGCAAACACAAAGACAACTCGGCGGAGAACTTCGCCGTACTGCGCCACCTGACGCTGAACCTACTCAAGCGCGAGAAGAGCTGTAAAAGAAGCATTGCCGGCAAGCGCTTGCTCGCCGGCTGGGATGAGCGCTACATGGAGAAGGTGCTGTTCGGCCCCTGAGTTTCAAATGCGTTTGCCTTGGTCCTTCTCCTGCCCGTCGGCGCTGCAGATCGTTACGAGCTTCGCCTCGCGAGTCTTCGCAGTCGCGTCCAGCTGCTTGCCGACTCGTCCGGCGAGCACGCTGCGCCGCATGGGGAGTCTCGTGCTGTCGATACCCAAGCACATGGTGCTGCTCGTCGGTGTGCTGGGATCGATCACCGCGCGCTCATCATCGTCGAGCTTGCGCCCCACTGCTTCGGAAGCCCTTTCTACCTGCTTCGCTCCTACCTGTATGCCGCAGAGAGTACGCAACAGCTCCTCGGTCTCGGCGAAGCTCACCAGAGAGGCGGCTGGGCCTCGGTAGTCAGGGGTTCACCGTTGAGAGCTGCTTCAAGCACTCGTGCCGTAATACTGAGAGCCGAGGAGGGCACCGTAAGCTCAAACGTCTCGAACTGCACCGGCTGCTCGCCTGCAAGATAGCTCACCAACGAGGTGAGCTCGCCTTCTATCTGTTTTCCGAGTTCTGTGTAGAGCCCCTTTACGAGCCCCCCAAGGCTGTCAGATTCGTCTTAGGAGCGCTGTATAAGCGCATCGCGGATCTTCACGTTGACCTATGTGATTCGTTCACAAGCCGTTGCAACTCCCGGTAGCGGTCAATCTGGTCGAACGTCTCGTCCACACAATCGACGGGAATGACCTTGATCACCGTCTTGACCTGTAGGCCGCGGGACAACGAGCAGTTAGGTCCGTGATCGCGCTCGCTTTCAAGGGCGCAGTGACAGCCCGGCTTGACGAACTTTAGATAGCGCTCAACAAGCAAGCCGGGACAGAACTCTTTGATGGCTGAGATCCGGGCGAGCAGCTTGGCGAGAGGGGAGAGGAACTCATAGGGCATCTACAGTGCTGAAAGTATGAGACACTATCAGAATGGCACCCTATGCGGATCCCATTAATAGATTTGGCACGTTCTGAAGTGAGATGTCGTGCGTCCACCAGCGGATTGCTGCTTGACAGACTCTGAACCCCTGTTATGCTGATCGTATGTCCGCTAACCAGTAAGGAGCACGATGATGAGGTTACCTGATACGTATAAGCCGCTATCGGAGGTTATTTTTTATGATGATTTCGATTCGGGCTTAAATGGGTGGATAAATCTTGCGCCGAACCTATCACAGGACAAGATGGAGTATTATCCGGCGCAATGGCGATTCGCGCATTGGGGCCCTCCGATGCTGAGCGCTGCAACTTTTGGGTATGCCGGGACGCACGGTTCGATGCATGGAACGTACTCTATGAAGATCGGGACCCGCCCTGTTGCCGGAGAACCTGAAGAGCAACCGGTCCCCGGCAGTATGGGCCATGCGATCAAGCGTTTGACCTTCGTCAAACGCCAATGCCTGAAGTGTGAGATGTGGTACACATACAGGGCCGAACAGGACCGGCCCGGAATCGGCGAGAACGCTATACGTGCATTCGGCTTCTTCTGGGATGTACAGGACGCCGAGAAACGATCTTTCTACGGGGCACGCTATCTGAACGCCGCAGGCGGTAAGATGCAACAGCGCTGGCAGCTCTTCCGAACCGAGCCGGGAAAACCGGAGGATTGGGGCGATACCGGTCGCAGTGCTCCGGGAGAGGCGCTGGACGAAGGGGGCGAGGAGGAGCACGTTTTTCTGCAGCGTGGAGTTGATCCCCAGTGGCATGGGAAGCGGTTCGAGAACGGATCGAGCGATGCGTTTTACGATATTCCTGACAGTCATCAGAGGCTTTGCTTCAACGAAACCGCTGATAAGCTAAACTGGCACTATTTCTCTCTGACCGTCGATTTGGCGAAACGAGAGTATGTCGAGCTCCAGTCCGTCGACCGAGTGTTCAATCTCCGAGGCATCGGACCAACCTCTGTCGAGGCGTATCCACGCATTAACCAGCTTCTGAACCCGGTCATCTGGATCGAGTCCGACACAAATCGCCGAGTCTTTCTATTCGTCGATTCGATTGCCAACTCCACCGGGAAAGGAGAACTCGTATGAGACAGTTCTACACGGTCGTTTTGGAACGGATGCAGACCTACACTGGAGACTTTCAAACCGAGCCCTACGAAACTGCTTGGGCCGGGGAGGCGATGTTCTTCATTCGAGTGCATGAGCTCAAAGGAACAGAAACAAAGCTTCGTTCACGAGTACAAGTCTCGGTCGATGGCATAGACTGGATCGACGAAGGCACTGCGTTTCCGGTGATTTCTGACGAGGGGAGTCACTTCATTCGTACTTCCCATTTCGGTGGATGGCTTCGCCTCGCCAATGTTTTGGAGGGCGACGACGCCTCGGTTCGACTAACTATCCAGCTGGTCTTAAAGGAGTGAGATAGTTGGTTTTAGCGTGTCTATAACTCAGGCGGCATTTGAATGAGCTTACGTCTGGCACTGAGTAGAAGGTGGCGGTGTGCGTTCAGTATGTGAGGTTTCTCGCAAGATTCCCGTTACGGGGGAGAGCGATGTCGTCGTTGTCGGTGGTGGGCCGGCGGGTATAACTGCGGCCGTGGCTTCAGCTCGTTGCGGTGCATCGACCGTACTGATCGAGCAGCATGGTTTTCTCGGTGGAATGGCGACGGCAGCACTTGTTGGGCCTTTCGCAGGCGTGCGCCATCGTTATGGAGGTGGCCGAATTGTCGGTGGTATTCCGTGGGAGTTGATTTGCAGACTCCGTGAATATGGCGGAGCGCTCGTCCTACCGGTCAACTGTTACCCAAACGGCGCTGGACGGTCATTCGACCCCAATGCGGGCACACAGGGTGATGACGATCGGGACGGTGTTGATCCGGGCAGTGAGCGAAGCGCCCGGGGTGACGTGCCGTTCGAGCCCGAAATGCTAAAGTGGGTTGCCGAACGGCTCGCCGTGGATTCGGGCGTGGACCTTCGTTATCACCGCTTCTTCTCAAACGTTCTTAGCGAGAGATCCCGCATCTCAGCGCTGGTAACCGAGAGCAAGAGTGGCAGGGAAGCGTTCGTCGGACGAATCATCGTGGACGCCACAGGTGACGCGGATGTAGCGGCGCGGAGTGGAGTTCCGTACGAGCTCGGAAGGGAAGAAGACGGCGCTCTTCAGCCCATGACCTTAATGTTTCGGCTTGGTGGTGTCGATACCGATGCTCTTGGAGAGATAGACTCTCCGTTCGTGTCCACAGAAATTCGCCGGAAGGCTAAACAGCTGCATCAAGAGGGAAAGCTTCCGCCGTTCGGTGGTCCGTGGACATTCTGGGGGAGCTCGTTTCGCCGCGGCGAGATCATGGTAAACATGGTTCGGTTGCTTGGAGATAGCACCGACAGCGATGCGCTAACACGTAACGAAATTGCGGGCCGTGATCATATGCACCGATTCGTCGTGTTTCTGAAGGAGCACGTCGAAGAGTTCAGATCCTGCTTTCTAAAAGATAGTGGATCACACATCGGTGTACGCGAATCGCGGCGGATACAGGGTGCCTACCGCTTGACGGTTGACGATATCGTCGGTAATCGAGACTTCGATGATTCGATTGCACTCGGCGGTCACCCGATCGATATACACTCTCCGACCGGTACGGCGGACCAGATTCGTATTCGAGTGACCCCGTATCAGATCCCGCTGCGATGTCTTATCCCGGAAGGCATCGACAATCTGGTGGTAACAGGCAGACCTATCTCGGCCGACCATGCCGCGCACGCCTCACTGCGCGTACAGGGAACGTGCATGGCGACAGGCCAAGCTGCCGGTATCGTCGCTGCTTTGGCGGCACGTGACCAACTACGCCCGCGCGATGTGCTGCCGGCCAACGTTCAGGCGACGCTTAGGCTTTGGGATACACCAATTAAGAAGGGTATCCAAGAAGACGACGAGCACTTGCAAGAATGTCAGCCAGGGAGGTAATGCTACACGGACAGGCTATTGTTTCACTCCACCCGTTTTCATCCCCGCCGTCAGATAGGTTTGGATTAGCCATACGAACACGAGAATAGGAAAGAGCTGTAAAGTCGATGCAGCGAATATCGGCCCCCAACTGACGGTAGTCAGCGGCGTAAGCATTAGGTCGAGAACGACGGGGGCGGTCTGAGTACGTGCGCCTGTGAAGATGTAGGCGAACGTATATTCCTTCCAGGCGAAGATCGAGACAAATACAGCGGTAGCGACAACACCGTGAACACTCAGCGGTAGAATAACGCGAGTAAGCCTTTGCCAACTGTTGGCTCCGTCGATGGTTGCCGCCTCTTCTAATTCGACGGGAACCTCATCCATATAGACCTTCATTAACCACGTGCACAAACTGACGAACAGGGCGGAATACAGGAGTATGAGTGCCAAGAGGTTATCTACGAGTCCTACCGCGGAGAACACCGGGAAAAGAGGCACCGTCAGGACGATCGGCGGATACATACGCACGAGCAACATAAAAAAGGCGCTTGCCTGCAGAAACCGCCGCCGGTACCGAGAGAGTGCGTAGCCAGCCGGAACTGCGAGTATGACGGTCAGTACCGACGCGGTGATCGCCACCACAGCGCTGTTGCGTAATGACAAGTAGAACGTCGGTGCCTCCGCCGGCAGATCCAAAAAGTTTCGTAGCGTCGGGCGAAATATGAGCGAGGGCGGAAACGCGAAAATCTCGGCAGGATGCTTAAACGCGGACGCAAACAGAAAGGCGACCGGAAAGGCGGTGAAGAATATCACCAGGGCAACACCGACCCACCGGAATATGCGCATCGGAACGGTTTTCTGATACGTCATACGCCTTCCTTCCGCTGCCCGAACATGCTATGGAACATACCACGCATGTAGTACGCGGCGATTGCGAAGGTCAGCAACGTCATGACTACAGCAATAGCCGACGCAAATCCGAACCGCCAGTGCCGAAACGATTGTCGGTAAAGCATAGTAGATAGCAATTCGGTCTGCCCCATCGGCCCACCTCTCGTGAGGATCCAAACCGTTGCAAAGTTCCGAAACGCGAACATGAACGCGAAGATGGAGGCTACGTTAATTGCCGGGACTATAAGTGGCAGTGAGATCCTATGAAACGCCTGCCAATTCGTTGCACCGTCAATAAACGCCGACTCGTACAGATCCTTTGGGATACCGATAAGCGAAGAGTAAATGATCAAGAAGCTGAAAGGGTATTGCACCCATACTCTCAGGATTATGATCAACATCCAAGTTTGGTTAATCTGGGTTGCCCACTGTATCTGCTCGAAGCCCAAGCTCGTCAACATAAAGTTGATGATGCCAACACGGGGTTCGAACATGTACCGCCAGATAATTATCGCTACGACTTCACTGACCGCGTATGGTACCATTACCAGCGAGATAAGAAGTCTTTGGGCGCGGAAGCGTGTGCTCAGCAGAACGGCCACCACTAAGCCGATACCCACTTCTCCGAGAACCGTTGTCAATGTGAAGAACATAGTGTTCCAGAAGGCGGTGGTGAAGGCTCGATGGCGAACCATACGCACGTAATTGTCAAATCCGACAAACACGTCGTCGAGTCCGTGAGTTACCTCGTGAAAACTCATGATGAGGGTTCGAATAGCTGGCAAGAGGATGAAGAGGACGAGAAAAAGCGTCGCGGGCAGGATCAGCAGGTTTGGAAAGCCTGACCGCCAGAGCCGCGTTAATCGGGAGTTCCAATCATAGGTAAACCGACCACTCATGAATCTTGCACCGCTCAGCTCTTGTGGCACTATCCGATGACGTTTTGATCGTTTCAGGTGCCGCCCCAAGGCATGATCAACTTGTTTCTTCCGACTGTGTTTTCGTCAGCTTGCCTTAATGTTTAGGAGACTATCATGGCCGATACCACTTGTCGAGAGCAATAACTCGAATGCGTATGTCCAAAGTCCCAGAAGTTCCTCACGAGTGGCTGAGAGAGCCCGCGAGGGCTGGTGTGTCCGGAGCAATAGGCAGGGGTCGCGGCGATGGGCATACCGGTGTCGCTACGACAAGCAAGCGAGGTGCATGTGCTGTCGATTGGACGACCGTCCGGAATAGATCCCGTCTTAGCAGCTTGTGGTGAGTATCCCCGCCATCGCTTGTGCCGGCAGATGCTCGCTGAGCCGACTGAAGAAGCTCTTCCAAGTGAACTCCTCCCCTGCATGATGCGATTGTAGGCTGAAGAGTTTGATTGTCCGATAGAGATGAACGCATCGAAGGCAGCAAGTGCGGCAGCGAACAACTGAGCCATTATGAAATAGGCTCTGGGCTCTTTGCACCAGAATCGTTCGGTCCCGCACAGATGCGACATGCGTTTGAACGCGTTGTTTTCGATTTCCCAGCGGATGTGCGCGGCTTCGCGAATCTCGGCTGCTGAAAGGCTGAGATCGGTGGTTGCGATCCAGGTGACGACGTGGCGGTTGCGAGTACGTTTGGGGTAGAACTCTCGCAGTCGAACGACCTGGAGCGGGAAGTTCGCGAACTCTCCGCTGTTTCTCTCAACTGTCCGGGAACACAAGCGCTCACTATCGAAGTTGGATGAAAAGGCGATGCGCTCAATCGCCGAGGAAGCGCTGTCAAACAGCGCTGCCGCATCGCAAAGCACCTCACGAAACTCCGGATCCTTGCACTTGTTCAGCAGGTCGGCGTGTAACGTATTGCAGATCAATGAGAAAAACACACTCGTAAAGTACAGCCCAGCGACAAGCCACAGCTGCGGGGCGTGAGAACCGAGCTGAGCTACTATTTGCGGCAGTAGCTTCTCGGTCACCGGTAGCTCGTTGCCCTGCCCTCCGGCCGGTTTGATAGCTTGAACGCGAACCTTTCCAAGCAGCGTCACGCACACTGCAGAGAACTTACCGAGAACCGTTCCGTCAACGACCCCGAGCCGTCTTGTGCTTAACTGTGGCGAGTCTGGTGCTCAGAAGTCCCATGGGCCCAAGCCGGCGAGTGATCTCCGCGAGCATCCTCTGTGCCCACGATGGAGCCAACCACCGTAGCGTACGTTGCAGCGTCGAGTCGGAGGCGACCATCTTCACTCCGTCGCGGCGATGCACCGCATCGAAGAACTCTCGAAAGCGCATCGTACGCGCCTCACGGTCGGCAGCGAGCATACTGGTGTGTCCGAGGAACGGCATGCAGAAGACTATACCGAGAAGATTCTTCAATGGAATGACTCAGATCTTTCCGGATGTCGTAAAATAAAGCAAACAGTCTGTGCAATCTCAACTCTCGGTGCAAGAACGGCCGAGAGCGCTCCACTGTTTTGTACCACATATCCCCTCCCAGTGATACAAATGCTTTCAAAAGGTGCACATCCTGCACAACCAAATGTGTCGTTATTCACTTTTTTGCGGCAACCACCCGGTTTCCCAGGCTGTCTTAGCCGCTCGTGCGAAATTTCTGCCAAATTCCAATTTTGCTTGACACCCTTTCTGAACATGATAACATAAAATCTGTTTGGTCGCTTCGGATCCGCTTTTGAGGCCATAAGGAAATAAGGAGGAGGAAGTAGGCATGAAGACTTCTATTTTGAGTTTTATTGTAGTTATCGCTATCTCTACCGGAGTTACGGTGCAAACCTTTGCTGGCGGTGCGCCGGAAGAGCCCGAAGTCGCGCCACGCTCCTTTGACATCATCTCCCACGAAGTACACCGCAGAGTAGCTATGGGAGACACGGGAGGAGATATCATCACACCGTGGGCTGATGAGCATGCAAGAGTTACTGAGGTTTCATGGACGACGATGGGAATCGGAGAAATTCATGACCGCCTCTTTCGTGAAGCCGCCGCATCGCGCACGGAGATTGATCTCGCCTATGTTCTCAACCCGTTTGTGACACCAAGGGTTGCGGGAATGCTTGAGCCGCTAAACGACATGATCGAAGAAAGTCCAATCGCCGGGTTTGAAGATAACTTTCCGGCGGGAATGTTGGATGCACTGTCCTTCGACGGCGACTTATACGCAATTCCGGTGCGCTCGGCCACACATGCATTTGGCTGGAATGAGCGCATATTTGAAGAACGAGGTCTAAGCGGCCCTCCAACTACCCCCGAAGAGTTCGAGGAATATGCGCGCGAGCTGACGTTCACGCGCGATGACGGCACACAGGTGTTTGGATTCGTCAACCATGCGAATTACTACTACACTGGGTTTAACTCAACGGCTCGTATGTTCGGTGGAGGGCTAATCACTCCAGACTTCGAGGTTATTGTGGACTCGGAGGGAACCATCAAAGCGCTTGAGATGTGGCGTCGTTTCTACGAAGAAGGGATCATGCCGCCAGAAGTTCCGACATGGGCGCACGCCGAAAAGGAACGTGCAATGGTCGAAGGACATGCGGCAATGGCTTTTGACGTCTTTGCACGATTTCACGATCTTAATGAGCCGGACCGAGGGGACTGGGGGTACTGGCGCACGGCTGAATACCCGGTCGACCCTGATGCTGGCATCGACGTAGCAGCTCCGAATACTGAGTTCTGGTCATTAGCGATACCAAGGAACGCAGCAGATAAGGAAGCATCATGGGACTTCATTAGACACTTGTCGAGTCATGACTCGGCGGTCGCAATGGCTTTGAACGGCAATGGCCCAGCCCGTCTCTCCGTGTTCACCGAATCCACCTTCCAAGAGCAAGTCGAGAACTGGCAGCTATTGGAATCACTTGAAGCTGACGCGCAGCCGCCTTTGCCCGGTTTCGAGGAAGCGAGTGAGGCAACGGAGCTTATCGACGAATACATTGAACGCGGGATGCTTGGCGACATGGATCCTGGCGACGCTATGAGGGAACTGGCCGACGAACTTCGCGCATTGAGTGACGTGCTCTGGTAAACGAGAGTACAGAGAGTCTGGATCTCAGGCTGGCTTAGTTAGAAGCGTCGCTTTGACTCCATCGTGAGGAAAGCGACGTTCTTTCTTACGGGCATAAATCGCGTGTGCACGAGGGGGACTGAGAAAGGAGGTAAGAGGAATGTCAGTAAATCAGGGGGGAGACATTCGCCTGACAAAATTCGACCCCTTGCGGCGAATTATCTTCTTTGACGACTTCGACACAGGAACAAGCGGCTGGACGGAGCTAATTGGAAACTACCACGGCAGCCTGGACAACATGCTCGAGCCGTATAAGGATCATCGTCCCCCACAGTTGTCGACATTATCGATGTGGGATACCGGGTCAGCCGGTTCCCACGACGGCATGTACGCCCTGAAGATCGCGACTCGTGCTAAACGTGGCCATCAAGCCGTAGCAATCAAACGGACCACCTTCCGCCAAGCATCGAGAATCCGCTTGGAAACATACTTCTGTTTTAAACCCGAGGCAACGGAAATGACCCTTGGAGACCACACCCCCCGGTCGTTCGGATTTCTCTTCGACCTGCAGAATGACACTGAGCGAGTCATGCCGCATGTTCGGTACCTCAACGCACTCGACGGACAGCTCAAGCAGAAATGGCAGTTTAAGCGGGAGCGGGCAGCGTTTACGCAGATCAACGAAGAAGAAAACACAGTATCGCACTACCACCTATCGCCAGAGGGTTGGGAGGACATCCCGGACGGCACGCAGCGTCTTTGCTATAATGAGATTGCAACGAAGCACAACTGGCACTACTTGCGATTTGACTTCGATCTGGCCACTATGCGGTTCTTATACTTGCAATGCAACGACAGGGTCTTGAATGTTGCTGGACTCGAGCCGATTCGCATTGAAGCTATGCAGAACTTGTGGTGTATGCTTAACCTGGCCCTTTTCGCCGAGACTGACGCCGATCGCAGAGTATTCGCATATTTTGATTCCGTAGTTCTATCGGGGGATTTTTGACGTCATGCGGACTTCGTACACAGCGGTTATTGAACGAAATGTGATTATCAAAGGCGATTTTTCCACAGAACCTTACGAATGCGGATGGGCGAGTGAAGCAGTCATTTTTGTGCGTAGCCTCAATGGATCACTTGCCGGCGCTGAAGGGCGGGTGCAGATTTCGCCGGACGGAATGAACTGGTGCGACGAAGGGACGCGGTTGCCCCTGCCGGGCCGGAATGAGCTCACGTTTTGTCGCGTTGCAGGATTCGGAAACTGGCTCCGGATCGTCGGTGATACCGGCGATAAGTCCGGCGGTGTTATAGTAACAATGCACATTAAAGAGTGAGTTGCCCTGTCTACCGGCGAACAGTCGCTGCAGACGCGGTGTAAAATCGTCCCGACGTCCCGCTCGTTCTTTTGCGAGGGCCATGGCGACGCTGGTCCGTGTCGGTGCGGGCTAGACACACACATTGATACCGGGTGCAACCGGCATCCCTCCAGTCTTTAGCCAGGCCAGCTTGTGGCTGGTTGTTATTCGGTCGATACTACCGCTGAATCTACGTAAAGGAATGAGCGACGCGCGTCGTCCGATTCGATCCACACGCTCGGATTGAGAAGCGACGTGATCCGGGCATATGGCCTAACAAGGGTCGGTTGATAGCCTCTTAAATCGAAAATACGCTCTCCGGACTGCAGCTCCACATACTCTCGCTTAGCGAGGTCGAACAGAAAACGAAAATAAAGCCAGTTTATCTTGTCGTCAGATTCGTTGAAGCAAAGCTTTTGCTCCCCGAGAGGTACCGGTTGAAAGCCGTCGGTACTTCCGTCGTCATAACGCCGACCAAACCACTGGGGGTCGACACCTCGAACGTGGCCTTCGTTCTCCACGCCGTGCGCCCAATCGGTATCGCTAACGTCAGCAGCCTGCGCGTATTGCCAATACTGTTTCATTCGTCCGTTGACGCAGTTGAGATAGCGCACGGCGGGGAAGAAGCGATGCTTCTCATCCTGCAGGTCGAACATAAAGCCGAAAGCCCGCACGTAGTCTTCTCCAAGTCCGGGCCGATCTTGTTCGGCCTTGTAGGTGAACCACATTTCGAACTGCAGGAGTCGACGCGGACGGTGTATGCTCAGTCGCTTGATGCTCTGTCCAAAGCCTCCCGAGTGGAAAGGCTCAGTATAGGGGTCGGCAGCTTTGCGCGTGGTCACCTTGAGGGAGTAGATCCCGGTCATGGATCCATGGGTGCCAACCATTCGGTACGTGTTGCTACTCAGCATAGTCGGACCAAAATTGAGTCGGTTGATCGGACTATGCGGAGACTTAAAGCCTTCTTCCGTAAAGTTTGGCGTGAGGTCCACCCACCCGTTCGCGCCGTTGTCAAAGTCGTCATGGCTGAGTATGTGTGAGAGCGGCTGGAATCTCGAAAGCTCAGGCCCGTAAGCGAGAACCCTTTCCATCTCCTCCCCCGTTTACAGACATGGAATAAACGTAATGATACCACACTCGGCTCGTGTGTTCCAGCCGTTGGATGCTAACCACAGCAGTTCTCATTTTAGCCTAAACGTGGGCATAACGTTAGTTGGCACGGGCATGGTGCTCTGTCAAGCGGCGCTTCCCCTTGCGATTGAGCCAAAATTGGGAGAGTTGTAGCGCAGAGCGCTCGTATTGACAGCGCGCTGAGAGGTGCTCATACTGGCGTGAAAGAGGCGCTGGACGTCGTGAAGAGAGGCAAGCGCAACTTCAGTCGTACGCCGTTTGAAACGGGCGGCGCCTTTCGGTTTGCCGACCGTTCGGTTCCAGTGACGCTTATCGCTATATCCCTAAAAGGAGCGTTGGTGCACTCGTTGCGGGGAGATATGGTTCCCGACACTGCGGTGGGAACGATAGTTTCCGGCTGTCCGAGTCATCGGAACGGATGGAGTTCACCGCCGAGCTCATCAGGCGCGAGGGCGACAGCCTGGGATTCCATTTCACCGAAACCGATGCCGACAGCCTGACGCATCTTCGCCGCCTGCTGGAGCTCAATCTGGCCGACCGCGAGCAGGTGGAAAAGGTGATCGAACGGTTCCTGTTCGGCTGACGCGCGCCATCCCGAGGTAACTGCTTATGAAGTTTGACGCAATCGTGATCGGCGGCGGTCACGCTGCGATAGAGGCCGCGCTTGCGGTAGCGCGGCTGGAGTTCTCGGTTCTGCTGATCACGCAGAACCTCGACACGATCGGTAAGCTCTCGTGTAATCCGGCTGTGGGGGGGCTCGCCAAAGGCAATCTGGTGCGAGAGATCGACGCGCTGGGGGGGCAGATGGCGCAGCTGATCGACGAGACTATGATACAGTTTCGAGTTCTCAATCAGAGTCGCGGCCCGGCCGTTCAGGCTCCGCGGGCCCAGGCCGACAAGACTGCCTATCAGCAGGCCGCCAAAGCGGTGCTCGAACGGCAGCCGAATCTTGCGTTGTTCCAGGACACGGTCGTTGACTTCATTCTTTCGTCCGACGGCGTGCGCGTCGAGGGAGTGATCACCGAGCGGGGGAAGCGTTTCAGTGCCCGCACCGTGGTGGTCACAACCGGTACGTTTCTCAACGGACGGATCTTCATCGGCGAATACTCGCGTAGCGCAGGGCGACTGGGCGAACCGGCGGCGCATGGCCTGGACAAGGGGCTGCAACGTCTGGGGTTCACCCTCGGCAGGATGAAGACCGGTACGCCGGCTCGGGTGATGCGCGCCTCGCTCGACCTCGATCGCATGGAAGAACAGCCCGGCGATCCGGAGATCATCCCGTTCTCGTTTCTGCATGAGAAGATCGACCGCCCTCAGCGCCCGTGTTACATAACCTACACCACGCCCGAAACCAAACGGGTTATTGAGGCCAATATCGAACGATCGCCGCTGTACGGAGGTAAGATCGTGGGGGTGGGGGCGCGCTACTGTCCTTCAATCGAGGACAAGGTGGTGAGGTTTCCGGATCGCGACCGCCACCAGATCTTCGTCGAGCCCGAAGGGCTGCACACCGGCGAGATGTACCTGAACGGCATCTCCACCTCGCTGCCGGAAGATGTGCAGGAGGCATTCATCCATACCATCCCAGGGCTGGAGCACGCCGAGATCGTGCGGCCGGGCTACGCGGTGGAGTACGACTATATTGATCCGTTGCAGCTGTGGCCCAGCCTCGAGAGCAAGCGTGTGCGTGGACTGTTCGTCGCCGGCCAAACGAACGGGTCCTCGGGCTACGAGGAAGCGGCGGCCCAGGGATTGATCGCCGGGATCAATGCGGCGCGGTTGCTGCAGGGCGCCGAACCGGTGATCCTTACGCGCGCCGAAGCGTATATTGGGGTCCTGATCGATGACCTTGTTACGCTCGGAACCAACGAGCCGTACCGCATGTTTACCTCGCGTGCCGAGCATCGGCTATCGCTGCGTCATGACACCAGCGATGTCCGCCTGCTGGAGACGGGCTACCGCATCGGGCTGCATCCGCCTGAGCGCTGGGAACGGTTTCGGGAAAAGCGCCGTGGCATAGAGGAATCAAAGGAGCTGCTTCGCAAGCGTCGTATCTCCGAGTCTGAAGCCGATCGGTTCGCTGATATGCTCGGGTTGCGCCGCCAGGCAGGTAGAAGCTTTCATCACCTGCTCAAGAATCCCGAGATGACGATCGCGCGCCTGCGTGAGATCGACCCGGCGGTCCTCCCCGAGATCCCGGAACAGTGGTTGCGGCAGATTGAGCTCGACATCAAGTACGAAGGCTACGTCTCGCGTCAGGAGAAGCAGATCGAACGCTTCCGCAGAATGGAGAACATCCGCATTCCTCCGCACGTTGAGTTCGGTAACCTGGACGGCTTATCCAACGAGGCGCGTGAGAAGCTGCAGGCGGTTCGTCCGATATCGGTCGGGCAGGCCTCGCGTATCTCCGGAGTTCGGAACTCAGATATCGCGGTGCTGATGGTCGCGATTGGGCGTCGTGCCGGCTCAAACGCCGGTGGAAACGGCAACGGATCTGCTTCACACGGGGCAGCCTTCGAGCACGCCGATGGCTGACGGCGGCGGTCTGCGGGCGACGCTCGAGGACGGTCTGGCCGCGCTCGGCGTCGGCGCCGATCCTGAGCAGCTCGCGGCGTTGCTTACCCATCTCGGCGAGATCGAGCGCTTCAATCCGCGACTCGGCCTGGTGGAAGCCGAAGGCGCTGAGCTCGTCGAGCGCCATCTCCTCGATTGCATAGCCGGAGTTTCAAGCATTCAGGCGCTGCTTCCGAGCGATCTGCAACCGGGCGGCTGGGCGCTGGCTGATCTCGGGAGCGGGGCCGGTCTGCCGGGGGTGGCGATTGCGATTCTTGAGCCGCGGCTCGTGGTGACGCTGGTGGAGCGGTCGGGGCGGCGGGCCGGGTTTCTGCGTAATCTGAAGGCGGTGCTGCGGAGACCGGACATTCAGGTGCGCGAGCATCCATTCGAGCGCTGCGGTGAGCCGTTCGATATCGTGACGTTTCGTGCGCTCACCGAGCTGACCCCAAAGAGCGCCCGCGATCTCGCGCAGCTTGTGAAGCCGGGGGGCCGGCTGGTCGCCTATAAGGGACGCCATGAACGCGCGCGCGCTGAGGCTGAAGCGGCGCGAGCGGAGTTCGAAACGGTTGAGGTTCTCCCCCTGGAGGTCCCGTTTCTCGACGAAGAACGGTGCCTGGTTATCGGCCGCAAGGGGGTCTGATACGCGCGCGATGCTGACACGCACGTTGTTGGTGGCGTCGGCTCAGTCTGAGGTTTTGCGCAGGACATGGGCGATCCCTTCTTTATCGATCAGGTCTATCAGACGCGCTTCAACGAACTGGGCTGCGCCGTCGGTGAACTCGCCGGCGGCGATGCAGAAACCACGGCCGGCCCGCAGGTCCTTGATGCGCGAGTGGAAGTCGCGGACCATGAGCTCCCCAATCTGGCCGCTTGTGCGGATGAAGCGGAACAGGATCACGTCTTCCCACTTCGCCGTCTCCGCCTCAGCGAGGATGTCGGCGTACTCGTTCTGGTGAACCGTGATGTCGGTTATCTTGGTGCGGCTGTTGGGGTAGAAGTTGATTACCACCTTGCGGCACAGCCCTACGAAGTCGGAGGTGGGCGCGATCAGGAAGGTTTGGAGGCGCTGGTCGCGTGTGAGCTCCTTGTGCTTGGCGAGGCGTTTCTTTACGTCCTTGTACTCAGGATTGAGGTCATGGATCTCCTGTAGCAGCGGCAGCGCACGGTCGACCTTCTGTTGCTGCGTGTAGGCCACCGAAAGGCGGTACTTCAGCTCGAGCAGCACGTCCGGCTGGATATTCTCATGGCGCAAGCCGAGCTCAAAGTCCATCTGCGCCTGCTCATTCTGGCCGGCTTTGAGATGAACAACACCCGCCATCAGCGCCGCGCGCGGGCCAAGGGCCGGATCCGGCCGGAGGTGTGAGAAGATCCGCGCCGCCTGGTCGGAGGAGCCGAGCTCATAGTGACAGGTAGCCAGGCTGAAAAGCGACTCCCTGTCCTCCGGCTCGAACTCCAGTACTCTTTTGAGCAGTGCGGCCGCCTCCCGATACTTCTTTAACCGGTAGAGGGCGTGCGCGAGATAGCGCTGCGTCGGAATGTGGTCGGGCTTGGTGTCATGCGCCTTTCGCAGCATCGCGAGTGCCTTTTCAAAGTTCTTGCGCTTGTACTCCAGGAAGCCCAGGTTGAAGTTCACCTCAAAGGTGTCGCCGTTTAGGGAACGCGCAACGACAAGCGACTTGTACGCTTCGGCGTAGTTCTGCAACTGCAGAGCCGACAAGCCGTAGCGGAGCGTAACCTCGTACTCATCGATCTCATCATTGGTAGCGCACTGGCTGACGAGCAGCCCGTAGGTCTTAATCGCCTTCTCCCAAGACTCCTCCGAGTAGTAGAGGTCGGCAAGCGACCGCAATGCCTCATGATCCTTGGGATTCTGAGCGAGCTGCTTATTGGCCTCGCGGATGATGGAGTCGCGGTCCTTATCTTTATGCTTACGCTTCTTCTTCGACTCTCTGGCGCCGCCGGAACTCAGGAGGAAGAGCGCAACGAGAAGCAGAACGAACACCAGTGCGACGAGGACGGCGATGAAACCGGGGCCAAGTTGCATGTCGGTATTATTGTTGCTGGTGATGTCGATGTCAATAAACGCCGGGAGTGTGGCTCGGTGCAGCGCTCGTGCTGTGTTGACAGGCGAGTGCAATTACCATAGGGTACTTCCAGGAGCCTGAATGTGAGTGCCTCGGTTATCGCTGTTAGAATCGCCGATGGGCGGTTTGCGCCGGTCCTCAATACCCAAACCCCACACCGCCATCGGCGGCTTGTGCTTACAACGGTTCGAGACAATCAAACCCAGATTCAGATTGACCTCTATCGCGCGCAGGACGACTCGTTTTCGGACGCACAGTATGTCGGCAGCCTGGTGTTGGAGGATATAGGGCCTGAACTGCGCGGCGAGCCTGAGATAGCGCTTACGTTGCGCTGTGACGCCGAGGGCAATCTGGTGGCGCTCGCGCGCGATATGAAGAAGGGTTCCTATCAAAGCCTTTCGGTCAATATGGAGACGCTCTCGGAAGAGGATACCTATGATGTGGCCGAGTTCGAGCTCGACGACTTTGGGGATATGGATGAGAGCGAACCGGGTTTCACGCAACATGAGGATAACCAGGCGCTGAGCTTGGACGAGGAGCTCAGCGGCGCCTATGAGTCATCCGCAGCGGGCGGTCCGGAAGTTGCGGCGGACTCACCTCGCGAAGAACCGGGAAGCGTTCGCGACGATTCGCAGCGTGGAACCGGGTTTAGTCCGGTACTGTACCTCGGCTTCATGATCTTGGCGCTGACCTTGGTCGGGCTGCTGGGCTTTCTCGTGTTCAGGCTCTTTGAAGGCGAGCCCCTTCCTCCCCTGGAAAGCGAGCGTGCGTTGCTGTGGGCGATGCCGGCTATGCTCCCATGGCGCAGCCTGACAATCCGTTGTGGTCGCAAACACCGGTTATAATGATTAGAGTTCTCACAGCATGTATCACCGTTTTGAGTCTGGCTGCTTGTGCCGAAGGCGAGATTCTCGGCCTTCCGGCCGATGAGCTGGAGCAGCGTCTGGTCGCAGGAGATTTCAGCTTTCTCGAGGGCCTCGAGGAGCCCGAGGTCAGCCGGCGGGCGTACCGCAATCTCGAGTCAGGCACTGGATACTACCTGGCACGGGTGCTGCTCGAGCACGATCGCGCAGCGGAAGCGATTACGATCCTGGGCTATGAGGCCGAGTACGGTGACGAACCGTGGCGGCGTAACGCAGCCGTTTTGCTTCTGGAGCAGCTTGCCGAGTCGCGCCGTCATGATGAGCTCGTCGAGCGAGCCCCTGAGCTTCTCGAGGAGTACCCCGACGAGCCCATGCTGTACCACAGCTACGGCGACGCTCTATATCGGCTCGAGCGCGACCGCGAACTGGGGAATCTGTTGTCGGAGTTGGCAGGCCGCGAAGATGCGGTCGGGAATGCCTTCACGAGACCAACCGGCAGGTTCTCTGCCGAAGCCGGTTTGTGGCGCGCGGTGCTTGCATATCGCAACGACCTCCCCGACTGGGCCGATCGGTTCGACGAGCTGTTCGGCCGCTTCGAGCCGTCGGATGCGCATTCGCGGGTGTATCTGTACACAATTTCCCGCAGTGAGCTGCACGAGCAGCTGAGCGGCGCGCAACGCGCCCTGTACGAAGGCAAGCACCATCTGAACGAATGGCGCTACGGCGAAGCCTGGTCGGCGTTCCGGACTGCGCTTGGCAACGGCGCGCAGGAGCTACTCACCGAGCGTTTACTGCACGACATCGCTCGCGCGGCCGAGGCGGCCGGGGCGTGGAGCGAAGCAGCCGCGCGGTACGAGGAGCTGCTCGATGATTTGCCGGATGACCGGCAGTCTTCCGACGCGCTTGAGGCGGTGGTTCTCGAGCGGCTGGGGCGGCTTTACCGTGTCGGGAATGCCGGCGATCAAGCCGTCGACCGATTGCGACAGGCGCATGAGCTCCAACCTGACAACGAGCGCATACTATGGTACCTGCTGTCGGCGAGTAGTCGGAATGACCACCGACAGTTCGTGCGGGATCTCCGGGGCTTCGCCCCCCTGATCCGGACGCCGAGCTATTTTGACGACCTGTTCGAGGAAACCGGCGTGCGCATGGTGGCCGCCGGCGATTGGCAGGAACTCTTCGATATCTATCAGCTGCTTGAGGAGCACGGCACCGAACGGCTGCGCGCGCGCTACGCGTTTATCCTGGCGACGGCAATAGAGGAACACGGGTTTCTCCCCGATGAGTACCGCGGCCGTGACCCGGGAGTGGTGCAGCAAGAGCTTCTCGGAGTTGCGGCAAACCAGAACTCGAGCCCCTACTACGCGCTGATGGCTCGCGTCGCGCTCGGCCGCGATCTTGAGCTCTACTCCGACAACGGGGTTGGGCGTGGCGTGGGCGGCGCAGGCGCCGACAGCGCAGCGGCGGCTCCGGACGCCGAGGCGTCGGCTCGGCGGGTGGCGCATCCGCTGAGCTCGTACGAGATCGAGCACCTCGTGGCCGGTTATTTCCGCTACGGGTTGTATGATCACGGCTACCGCACGGCGCTGCGGTATTCCAGCCTCATGAGCAGCTCCGGTTTGATAGCCGCCTCGCATGCGCTGCGTGAACAGGAGAAGAATATCGAATCGTTGCGGTTGCTCGGCCGCGCCCGTCGTCATTCAGACTTTGTGCTGGACCGCGAGCATGCAGAGCTGCTGTATCCCGTGCTGTATCCCGATGAGTTCGAGACCGTGATCGAGAGCGAGCGGCTCGACTGGTCTGTGTTCTACGCACTGGTACGCGAAGAGAGCCATTTTGCGAGCGATGTGGTGTCGCACGCCGGAGCGATTGGACTGTCGCAGCTGATGCCGGGAACGGCAGCCGATATTGCCGCGCGCATGGGGCTCAGCAACCCGGACCTGACCGATCCAGAGACAAACCTGCGGATTGGAGCGTTTTACCTTCGCGGACTGCTCGACCGCTTTCCAACCCCGATGCATGCGCTTGCGGCGTATAACGGCGGTCAAGGCCGCGTGCGCAGCTGGCAGCGCATGCGCCCCAACCACGGCGATCTGTTGTTCCACGAGGCGATCCCGTTCTATGAGACGCGCGAGTACGTGCGGAAGATCGTCGTCTCCGCTGTCTACTACGGCAAGCTGTACGAGGATCGTGAGGCCGATGAGGTAGTCGCGGCCGTCTTTCCTGGGTTCCAGCGGCTCCGATAGGCGCGCCCGGCCGCGTCCGGACGCGGCAGATCTTCAGCCGCGCTCACAAGCGCGCTCAATCGTGACGGGTTGGCGCCGATAATCACAACATGAATCGTCGTAGCCTCGAAGACCGGTCGGTGGCGCTCGTAGTGGGCGCGACCCTGATGCTGTCTTCATTAGCTGTACTTGCATCATTGGTTGCCGCGCTTTCCGGACTGCGCGGAGGTTTCGCTTTCGCGGTAGCCACCTATCCCGGGTACTTTCTCCTGCAGACCTTTCACGTCGTGGCGTTCTACGTGCCCCTGTATCTGTTTGCACACGGCGTCGTGCTGGTGCGTAGCTCGTCCACGCGCCGTGCGATCATGACGATAAACGCTACCGTGCTCCCGTTTCTGACGGCTGCGGTGGCTCTGCGGCTCTGGCTCGATCCGGTGGGGCTGGGAGCGCCCCTGTTGTCGGTGGTCACCGCGAGCTTCTCGCGCCTGGGGGGCGCCTTGATGTTCACGCTGCTGACGGTGCTGTTCCTGGTGGCGATCGTGCGCCTGCGGGTGCTCGCACCGAGCGAGCCGGCTGTGGAGCCTGACGCCGTACCGGCGCAGGAGCCGGCGGCGGTTCCGGTCCCGGAACCGGAACTGCAAGACCGACAGACCAGGGAAGCGCTCGGAGCACATGACATGCTCGCTGAGCTCGGCGCCGGTGACGATGCCGAGCGCAACGGCTCGCCCTGGCCGGAGAGCATAGGCGGCGGTATCTTCAGTTCTCGCGTTCGAAATCTGCTTCGGCGCAGATCGTCTGCAGACGGTGAGCGCGGGAATGAGAGCGACGCCCCGGAGCCCGGCTCAGGAAACGGCGAGTTTGTGCAGTTTGACCCGGCGGTGGCCGGCGTACTGGACGATGACGCTGCGCTGGGTGAGCTTGCTACGCCTGCGGCACTGCGACAGAGCCATTCCTCCGGAGATTACGTGACCGGCGCGGTTCCGTTTTCGGACCGCGAGCACGAGGCGTTGAGCTACGCCCCTGGTACCCCGGACTCGGAGCCTGAGGAGTACGAGCTTGAGGAGTACGAGCTTGAGGTTGACCCGCAGGACGGCAATGGGGACGAGACGGGTGAGCCGGTTCGGCGGCGAAGCCGGAGCGAACCGCAGATCGAGATAACCGGTTCACAGCGGGCGGCGCAGGCAGCCGCCGCCGCGGCGAAGGGGCCGTACCGTGTGCCGGTGGACGGGGTGCTCAAGGAGTACAGGGGTACCGACTACGGTGAGATCGATGACGAGACGCGTCACGCGGCCGAGATGCTTCGGGTTACCCTCGAGGAGTTCAAGATTCAGGCCGAGGTCACCGGTATCCGCAAGGGGCCGGTGATCACGATGTTCGAGCTGCTTCCGGCCCCGGGGGTCAAGCTCGCACGGATCACCAACCTTGCCGACAATATTGCGCTGCGTCTCGCCGCATCGAGCGTGCGCATCGTGGCTCCGATTCCCGGCAAGCATGCGGTCGGTATCGAGATCCCCAACAAACGACGCGCGATCGTGCCCTT
>PUPD01000193.1 GCA_003552985.1 Spirochaetaceae bacterium | reverse complement strand
TGCAGATCCACACAAACGATGTAAAGTGTAGTCACGGGTCAACTACCGGAAAGATCGATCGCAATCAGCAGCACTACCTGCAGACGCGCGGGTTCAGCGAAGCTGAGGCCAAGCAGGTTCTAGTTGAAGGTTATTTTGACGAGGTGATTGTGCGCGCCCCGCAGGCGCTGCACGAAGAGTTGCGCTCGATCGTCGGCAGCCGCATTATGGAGTCGCTCGAAGCCGAGGAGGACTGAATACCTCCTCGGCGCCCTTTCGCGCCTTAGTCATGCGGGATCTCTAATCACGGCGCGCACTCGCCGGTAGCACTGACCACCGAAAGAGCGCTGGCCGACTCAGGCAATATGTACGCAGACCAGGAGGGGAGAGGAAACTGTGGCTCGCTGGCAGAAGGTTGTTAAGCCCTCGGAGTTCGAGAAGACGTTTAAGTTTGTGCATCGGCGCAAGGAGATTGCGCTGTTCAAGCTCGAAGACGGGATCTACGCGACCGATAACTCGTGTTCGCATGAGTACTCACCGCTGGCCGAGGGTATCATCATGGATGGAGACGTATATTGTCCTAAACACGGGTCGCGCTTTGATATCCGTACCGGGGCCGTCAAGGATTTTCCGGCTACCCGGCCGGTTAAGACCTTCCCAACGATGGTCAGCGAGGAAGACGGATACATCTACGTGAAGTGTTGAGCCCCACATGGCCGAGCAAACCGAACTACTGGGGCCGGACGAGCTCGAGCGCGCGGCCGCGCTGATTCGCGATGGGCGGCTGGTCGTGTTCCCAACCGAGACGGTGTACGGATTGGGAGCGGATGCCGGAAACCGGGAGGCGGTGCGGCTGGGATTCGCAGCCAAACAGCGCCCGCCCGACAATCCGTTGATCGTGCACCTCGGAGGGCTCGCGGGTTTATCCGCGGTTGCCGAACCGGTAGGCGCGCTGGAGCGGGCTCTGTTGCAAACGTTTGCGCCCGGACCTTTTACGCTGGTGCTGCCGCGAGCGGCGGGGGTGGTAGCGGAGGTCTCGGCCGGCCTTGCGACCGTAGCTGTGCGGGTGCCGTTGCATGAAACGGCGCGGCGCCTGATTGCCTTGTCCGGCAGGCCGGTAGCCGCGCCGAGCGCGAACCGCTCGGGCGAGCCGAGCCCCACCGATTTCGCCGCCGCCCGCGCCGCAATGGAAGGGCGCGTTGCCGCCATTCTCGACGGCGGCGAATGCCGCTTCGGAATCGAGTCGACTGTTGTGCGGGTGGATCATGAAGCGCGGCGGGTCGTGGTGTTGCGTCCGGGGTCGGTCACGGTGGAGATGATCGGCACAGCGTTGCTGGAGCTCGCGGCGGGGCCGGCTGAGCACGGCGCGGGTGTGCCGGACGACGACAGCCGCGAACGTGCAGGCTGGTCGGAGTATGGGGTCTCGTATTCGGCTTCGCAGGGGAATGCGCCCTCCGGCTCGGAAGAAAGGACGGCGCTGTCACCGGGCACTCGCCATGCGCACTATCAACCGCGTGCGAAGGTCTACACTCTGCCGCCGAACCTGCGGGAAGACTGTATCCCTGCGGACGTCGGGCGTCGGGTTGGAGCCATGGTGCTTGCGCCGACTCCGAGCTGGCCGGAGCTCGACACGCGGTTCGTTCGCGTATTCGGCAACAGCGAGGAATACGGACGGTTTCTGTATCGTAGCTTCGCCTGGTTCGACAGTGTCGGCTGTGATGCGATCATCGCTGAGTTGCCTGAGGCCCACGGTGTCGGTATTGCGGTCCGCGATCGCTTGATTCGTGCCGCCGATGGGCGCAGGGCGCCGTGCCGCTGAGCCGTGCAGGCCCCCGCAGGTGGTCACCCTGACGGATCGCTCTGGCGATCGCTTACTGCCGGCTTACCGTCCGCTCACTGATCGTGTTGGTATTTGAGCAAGTAGTCGATGAGGATGAACGCGAGCGCTGCGCGCTCGTTCCGAGTCAGACGGGTTTCGAGCTCGGTGAGAGCCTCCTGTATCCTGGCTGAGCTCCCGCGGTCGGTCATCGCAAGGTCATACGCCGCTTTCAACTGGGATTCGTTGATGCAGTAGACGGATTCACCGCCGGTTATCTCGATGGGTTTCAGCGCCAAGGCTTCACTGCTCCTTGCTTTCGTCATCTACCACCGTGCGGCGCTGGAACGCGCGCACAGGAGACTGGGGCCGCCGCAGGGTGCCGCGCGGCAGCGCTCGCAATACTGTGCGCCTCCTATGACTGAAAGCTCTGTCCACATCCACAGGTGTGGACGGCGTTGGGGTTGTAGAATCGGAAGCCGGCCCGTACCAGGTCGTCGGAGTAGTCGATCTCCAGTCCGGCAAAATGCGCCGCGCTCTGCGAGTCGGTCACCACGCAAAGCTCGTCGTCTTCAAACAGCACAACGTCCTCAGGCTTGCGCTCCGGGTCAATAGCGGCAGCATAGCTCATGCCGGAGCAGCCGCCGTTTTCCACCCACAGCCGTAGCGCGTTCTCCTGGGTAACCTGCAGGCGACGCAGTTGGCGGCGTGCACTGTCAGAAAGCTGTATGTACTGGCTCATCAGGCCCTCCTTGCCATTCCTTATACATTTGGTAAGAAATAATGCGGTGATTGTCAAGTAGTCACAAGGCTCGGGTGGCGGGGGCGCGCCGCCAATACCGGTTCGGTCCGGCCGGAAAGCTCCGTGATCGTGACGTCTACAAAGTCATTAGGCTGCATAACCTGCGCCGAGTCCTCCGAGCTGCGGTCATTCTGCACCAACACCGGGAGATAGTGCTCTCCGTAGCCGTTTCCTACCATGGTGCGCCCGAGCCGTACCTGCTCGAGCAGCACCTGTTGCGAACACCCTACGAAGCGCTGATAGTAGCGGTGCTGCGTCTCCTCGGAGACGGAACGAATCACCGCGGCGCGGCGCTTTTTCACCGCAGCCGGCACCTGATGATGGCTGCGCGCCGCGCGAGTTCCACTGCGCGGGGAGTAGGGGAAGGTATGGATGTGGCTGAACTCCAACGCGCGACAGAGCGCGACTGTCGCCGCAAAGTCCTCGTCGGTTTCGCCCGGAAATCCGACGATCACGTCGGTAGAGAGGTTGAACAACGGATTGTCGGTACGGATTCGTTCCGCAATCCTGCGGTACTCGGCGGCGGTGTACTGCCTGCGCATCTGCAGTAATACGCGCTCGCTTCCGCTCTGCAGGCACAGATGCAGATGCGGGCATAGCTTCGGATGCGTCAGAAGCGAAAAGAAACGCTCATCGAGTGAGTCCGGCTCGATCGACGAGATCCGAACGCGGAACTCTCCTGCGGTTTGAAGCACGCGCTCCAGCATGCCGGAGAACGGGAAGCCGTAGTCGTCATAGCGGGTCATGTTGACGCCGGTGAGTACCACTTCACGGTATCCGCTGTCGATCACCGCTTTCAGGTTCTCGATGATGGCGTCCACCGGCCGGCTGGCGGCCCGGCCGCGCACTTTCGGTATGATGCAGAAGCTGCAGAAGTTGTCGCAGCCGTCCTGTACCTTAAGCATCGCGCGGGTGCGAAACACGTTGGTGCTCGGCTGATAGGAAAACAGGTCGCGCTCGAGTTGATTGGGGTGCATGACCTCGCCGCGGAAGTGCGCGTCCACAAGCTCGAAGACCTTGCGCTTGCGATCGTTCTCAACGACGTACGTTACCCCGGCCTGTTCGAGCTCCTCGCGGTGCTCAGCCGCGAAACAACCCGTCACGACCACCAGGCTGTCATCGTCCCCGGCGGAGCGTACCGCCCGATTCACCGTGTTGCGGGACTTACGGTCAGCCTTTCCGGTAACGGTACAGGTGTTGATGATGCGACAATCAGCCGCTTCGTCACTCCCGACAACCCGGTACCCCGCGCGCGTGAACTCGGAGGCGAGCGCCTCGGTTTCGAACTGATTGAGTTTGCAACCCAGGGTGTGAAAGGCAACCGTTCGCGCGCGCGCGTCGGTCTCAGAATGCCGGCCCGTCGCTTGCACCCGGCTACCCCCGGCTTCCGGCCGTGACCGGCTGTCCCGCAGACAGCGCGCTGTCGGCATCGCCGCCGGCCTGCAATCGAGTGCCGTGGGCGTCGCTTACGAGCTCGCCTTCGAGTGCAAGCGCAGCTGCGGCGGTGACGCGCACCGCCACAAACCGTCCGATCAGAGACTCGTCCTCGCTTGGGAACCGGATCACCAGCCGGCCCTCGGTCTTACCGCTCAGGTAGCCGGGCTTGCGGTCCTGCTCTTCGACGATGACACGAACGGTGGTTCCGATCAGGCTGCGGTTGTACGCGCCTGAGATCCGCTGCAGCTCGCCGGTCAGCCGGTGAAGCCGCCGTTTCTTCTCCTCAATTGGGACGTCGTCTTCGCGGCGAGCGCTGCGCGATCCCGGGCGCGGCGAGTAGATCGCGATATAGGCCATGTTGTACTCGAACTCGCACATCGCGGCGACGGTGCGCTCGAACTGTCGTTCGGTTTCACCGGGGAAGCCGACGATAATGTCGGTGAACAGCGTGGCGTCCGGCAGAATCCGCCGGATGTTTCGTACGACTTCCCGATAACGCGCTATGCTGTGATTACGGTTCATCGCAATCAGCACTTTGTCGTCGCCTGATTGCAGCGGCAGATGTATCTGCTTACCGAGGCAGTCGTAGCGTGCGATGGTCTCGAGCACCTCTATTTCCATATCGCGCGGGTGCGGAGAGGTGAAGTAAACGCGGAACGCGTGGCTGTGTTCTTCCCCGAGTCGGCCGATTCGGTCGAGGAGCTCGGCAAACGTGATCTCCGACCCGTTGCGATCGCGCCCGTACGAGTTCACATTCTGACCGAGTAATGTGATCACGCGATAGCCGGTCTCGACCAGGCTGCGAACCTCGGCGAGGATCTCGTCCGAGCTGCGCGAGACTTCGCGACCACGGGTGTACGGGACGGCGCAGAAGCTGCAGAACTTGTCGCAGCCGTTTTGAATCGGCACGTAGGCTTCGTGCGGTGAGGTGTGGCTCGGAGCAATCTTCCAATAGTCCCCCGAGCTCTCTGCCTCTGGGAGCCCATGAGCCGTCGCTTGCATGCTGCGGATCGACGCCTCAGTCACCACTCCGTATTCGCGAATCATCTCGTGAAGCTTCGGCAGATCGGTAATCGCGAACACGAGGTCGAAGCGATCAAGAAACTTCTCGTGGTCGGCGGGAAGAATGCAGCCGGTGGCGAAGGTCAAGAGCGAGCGGTCTTTCTTCCACTGGTTCCATTTGTGGATGCGGGAATAGACTTTATCGATCGCTCTTTGACGCACCGAGCACGCGACCACGCCGAGAATATCGGCCGTCTCCTCGTGCTCGGCGGCGCGGTAACCCATGTCTTCGAGGACGGTGCGCAGGCGCTCACCGTCGGATATGTTCATCTGGCAACCAAGTTGTACCAAGTAGTAGGTCATAGACATATACGGTTCCGATTACAGCGGCCTGAGATCAGTAGTACACCTCGGCGTGGAGATTCTCCGGATCGACGCCGCGATGCTGCAGTATATCAAACGCTTCGAAAATCATATCGCAGTTCCCGCAAAGATAACAGAGGGTATCAGACTCGACTGCAAGCTGCTCGAGATAGCGCGTCACGCGTCCATGGTAATCGCCGCGGCGTTCCTGTGTCACGCAGGCGAGATAGCGGCCGGCAGGATAGCTCGCATGCTCGTGACGTTCGGCGGCGTAGCGGACGCCGTGGAGGAGCAGATATTCGAGGTCGGGATAGGCGCGCGCGAAGCAGTGAAACGGCGCTATTCCGGTTCCGGTTGCGACGAACAGCAACCTTCGCGAACGGCGATGTTCCTCCGGGATCGTGAAATAGCCGAACGGCCCCTCCAGCTCCAGCGGCGAGCCCGGCTCGGCTGAGCGCAGTGCCCGCGAGACCAGCCCCTCCGGTACGTCCTTGATCAGCAGCTCAAGATACGGATCGTCCGGGGCGGAGTAAACCGAGTATTCGCGTCGATCGATTGAACCGGCCGGCCCTACGATCACGTACTGGCCCGGCTCAAAATCGAGATCACCGCGCTCAAGCCGCAGGACGAAGCTGCCGTGTGCAAGCTCGCGACGTTGGAGAAGGGTAACCTGGCGACGCACGACCTGAGTTTCCATGCTACTGGTGCATTATAAATGACTGATCTAAAGAGTCAAGAAAGATAGCGGTATCCGGTCGCGCGGCTTTCCTTTTGTCGGCAGGAGCGTTACACTGAACTGCGAGAAAGGAGCTTCCTGCTATGCAGAACGACGTTCGGAGTGACAGCCAGAAGCAGAATCGTGTTGGGCGCAAGCCTGAATGGCTCAAGGTGCAGCTCAACACTAACAATAACTACAAGTACATCAAGAGCATGATTCGCGAGGGCCGCCTCAACACCGTGTGCGAGGAAGCGCGCTGCCCCAACATCCACGAATGTTGGGGAGAGCACCGGACCGCCACCTTCATGATCCTTGGAGACGTCTGTACGCGGCGCTGCCGGTTCTGCTCGGTCAAGACCGGGTTGCCGCGCGCGGTCGACGCGGACGAACCGCGCCGGCTGGCGGCCTCGGTGGCACATATGGATCTCAGACATGCGGTCATTACGATGGTCAATCGTGACGACCTTCCGGACGGTGGCGCCGAGATGCTGGCGCGAACCGTTGAAGCGGTCCACGAAACCGCGCTGGATTGCTCGGTAGAGGTTCTGGCTTCCGACCTTATGGCCGATCGCGACAGTATCGCGCGGGTTGCGGCTGCACGGCCCGAGGTGATGAGCCACAACATCGAGACGGTGCGGAGGCTGACTCCGCAGATACGCTCAAGGTCAACGTACGAGCGCTCGCTGGAGTTCCTGCGGCTCGCGAAGGAGCTCGATCCTGACGGCACCACTAAATCGAGCATGATGCTGGGACTTGGGGAGGAAGAGCACGAAATTCTCGAAGCCATGGACGACTTGTTGGCTGTGGGAGCCACGGTGCTGAACCTCGGTCAGTATCTGCAGCCCACTCGAACCAACGCTCCGGTGCAGCGCTACTACACGCCGAAGGAGTTTGCTCGCCTGCGAGATCTCGCGCTCAAGAAGGGCTTTACTCACTGCGAGGCCGGACCCCTGGTGCGTTCCTCGTACCATGCCGGCGAGCAGTACGAGCACTATCGGCGCCGGGTGCACCCGCTGTATCAGGACGAACGCTGAGTCACAACGCCGCCGGAAGGGCTGCACATTCAGCGCGGCTCATTCGCCGAGACGAAAGCTGTAAAGCGCGGCGTGTACCGCACCGGAAGGCTCGAGACGGCTTTGCTTGAGCGCAAGGACGTCGAGTGATCCCTGTGCGCCTACCGGTGCTCCGGTATAGCGTTGCAACGCCTCGGGTGCGCTGCGTGCCTGCGAAGCGGGGACACCCTTGCGAAGGTAGCCCACGGTGACGTGCGGATGGAACGGTTTGTCATCGGCCGGGAACCCGAGCTCGGCGAGTGCCTCCGAGACGCGGGCGTGGAGCTCCGTAAGACCGCCCTGTGGGGCTTCGATCCCGGCCCATAACACCCGGGGGTTGCGTGCATGCGGAAAACAGCCACCGCCGCTGAGTCGTATCGGAATCGCGGCCGCCTCCGAAGCCACCTGCCTGAGCGAATCGGCGAGTGGCGCAATCAACTCTTCGCCGGTGTCGCCCAAGAACCGCAACGTCAGGTGAAGGTTTGCTTCGGGAAGCAGGCGCACGGCTTTCTGCGGCGGGCCGGACAGCGCCCGGTCGCGCAGTGCCACTACATCGGCTAACAAAGAGGTCGGAAGCTCCAAGGATACAAATAGTCGTGCGGTCCCCATGTTTGGTATACTACCGCCGATGAGTGACCGAGTGAAAGAGCTGGAGCAACTGGTTCGCTATCATCAGGATAAGTACTACAACGCTGAGCCCGAGATCTCAGATGCCGAGTTCGATGAACTGTGGGACGAACTGCGCGCTCTGGATCCGCACAACGCGATCTTTGCCGAGGTGGGCCGGGATCATACGCCCGGGTACGCCAAACGCGAGCATATCATCCATATGAACAGCCTCGACAAAGCCGCGGATGCGGCCGGCTTCCTGCGCTGGGCGCAGAAGGTCGGGCATGAGCGGTTCGTCGTGCAGTACAAGCTCGACGGCGCCAGCATGGAGTTGCAGTACTTCGACGGCGCGTTCCGCTACGGTGTAACCCGTGGCGACGGGCGCGTCGGCGATGATGTAAGCAACAATGTGGTCCGCATGAACGGAGTGGTCCGCAATCTCGAGGCCCGCTTCAGCGGCGGCG
Organism: Spirochaetaceae bacterium; assembly: GCA_003552985.1. GTDB lineage: Bacteria > Spirochaetota > Spirochaetia > DSM-27196 > SLAA01 > B1Sed10-166. The sequence continues at coordinate 51,277 of PUPD01000193.1, read as the reverse complement.
TGCGTGGTGAGGTGATCATGCCCCGCGAGATCTTCGAGCGCTACTATACCGACAAGGCGAACTGCCGGAATGCCGCCAACGGGGTTATGAAGCGCAAAGACGGGAAGGGTGCTGAGTACCTGCAGGTGTTGTGTTACGACGCGCTCGGAGCGGATCCGGAACACTACTTTGCCGACGAGGTCTCGAAGCTGGAGTGGTTGGAACGGCAGGGGCTCAATCTCGTGCCGTACCGGGTGTTCGAGGATCCGGAGGAAGTTGTTGCCTATCGCGACGAAGTTGCCGAGGAGCGTAATCGGCTCAACTACGATATCGATGGGCTTGTGGTGAAGGGGGTGAGGATAGACCGAGCCGATATGCAACGCGCTCGCCCTGAGCGGCAGATCGCGTTCAAGTTCTCTCCCGAGGAAGCGGTGAGCACGCTCCGACGTGTGCTTTGGAGCGAATCGGGGCATCACTATACCCCGATCGGCATTATCGATCCGGTTCAGCTGGCCGGGACAACGGTGCAACGCGCCAATCTCGCCAACCCACGGCTGATCGACGCGCTCGGTCTCAAGGTCGGTTCACGCGTCGTGGTCACCAAGCGTGGCGACATCATCCCGAAGATCGAACGGATCCTCGAGAATCCCCCGGATTCTCAGCCGATCACCCTGCCGGAGGTCTGCGGAACCTGCGGCACTGAGCTCTTGAACGAAGGTACGCGCTTATACTGCCCCAACCTGGACTGCAGCAAACGGCGGTTCCACCGATTGCAGAAATGGATACAGGTGCTCGAAATCAAGGAGTTCGGAGATGTGATTCTGCGGAATCTGTTCGACTCCGGGCGCGTCACCGAGATTCATCACCTGTACACGCTGACAGTGGAAGACCTTATGACCTACGAGCGGGTCGGAGAACCGCTTGCGCAGAAACTGTTGCGCAATCTGCAGGCAGTGCGCGAGCTACCGCTTTCGCGTTTCGTGGCCGGGTTCGACATCGAGCATGTCGGCGAGTTGATCATGCAGAAGGTCGTGGGTGCCGGGTATAACACCCTTGAAAGCATCCGTGACGCCGAGCCGCAGGAACTGGCGACGGTTGAGGGGATCGGGGAAACCACCGCCACAGTCATTATAGACGGTGTGCGCACGCTCTATCCGTTGATGCAGCAGGTGCTGGACTCCGGAGCGGTGCGAGTCCGGCAACCCCGGCAGGATTCACCGCTTTTCGGGAAGAGTTTCTGCTTCACCGGCACGCTGCATACCATGAAAAGATCCGAAGCGGAACAGCTGGTGCAGCAGGCTGGTGGAATCGTGAAAAACAATGTCACCCAAGATCTCTCGTATCTCGTTAGCGACGATCCGGACTCCGGTTCCTCAAAGAGCCGCAGGGCGAAGGAGCTTGACATCCCGGTCATAAGCGAACAAGAATTCCTGCAGATGACACGAGTATCTTGAGTGTGTCCATTCTTCTCGCAACCGACGTCACGATAGGGGGGGTGATGGCTTCACAGTGGGATAACGGGCCCCAAAACAAACGGACTAGTCACGACGAGTTCGAGCTGCGCAAGCAGATCGAGGAGTACTATCTTCCCAAGCAGCTGATCGACGCCGTACTCGAAATGGGGCACCTCCCCACCGATTCAACCGAAGCCTGCGTCGGCGTCGCCTTCATGGACATCGCCGACTACACCTATATCTCCAAGTTTTTGAGCCCCAAGGAGAATCAGGATGTGCTGAACGGCCTCTATACGGCGTTCAACAGCGTTCTGCGACGTCATGGGGGGTACCTCAACAAGATCGAAGGCGACAGCCTGATGTTTCACTACGGCGGCGTCATCGACCCCAACACGCGCGGCATGTCTTCCGAGCAAGCGAATCGTCACATCGCCCGCGAGCTGTTCTATACCTGTGTCGAGATGCAGCGCGTCTGTGTGCTGTTCAATCAGGCCAACGATCGTTTTCTGTCCGAGTCGGTTGCGCCCCACGAGCGCCCTGCGCTCGAGCGCGCGTTTCAGATCATCTCCAGCCTTCGTACCAATATGGATCTGGCTTCGTCGATCAACGCGCTGTTTCAGATCCGTATTCGGATCGGGGCCAATATCGGAGAGGTCACGATTGGGAATTTCGGACCCGACGGGGCCAAGCAGTGGGATATCGTCGGTCTGCCGGTAATCGAAGCGAAACGCATGGAGAGTACGGCGCCGGCGGGCGGGCTCAGAATTTCCGAGCAGTTCTACACGGTGCTCGAAGAAACCGGTGTGGTTGACGCCTATTACAACCGTTTCAAAAAAGAGGCCGAGGCGCTGTTCGGCTACTACCGCGACATCACAAAGGAGGAACTGTTTCGCCGCACGCCGGTACGCATAAAAGATAAGCAGAACGCCCGCTTCGACACCTACAGCATTCAGGTCAACCCGGGTCTGCCGGAAGCGATCAGCTCACAGATCGAGCTGTTGCTGCGCCACGAGTGGCATGGTGCGCGGCGCATCTCGGAGCTGATCCAGTATTACCGCGGCAATCGTTTCGTCCTTGCAGCTGTGGAGGCCCTGTTCAAGCGCAAGGGCGTGCGACTGCGCAAGAGCTCGATCTTCAGAACCATCAATCCTCGAAAACACGCAGCGATTAGTGAGCGGCTCGGCGATGATTCCTCAGAGGTGGAGAAGTTCATCGATGCCAATTGCTCGCTGTTCGATCTGTTGGCGGACCTTGGGAAGTTTCAGGACAGCGTAAGACAGGACGTTGAACAGTATGCGGGTGAGCCGGAAGAGTTCAGCTCCTATGCATCGTTCATGGAATCAGAGCGCCGGCGACTGGTCGAAGAGTTCGACCGGCGCAGGGAAGCGATCCTCCGCAGCGCCCGTTTCCACCGCGTGGTGTTTCCGCTGGTGTTCAACAGCATTTTCGCAAGCGTCGTGGAGTATCAGAACCGCAGCGCCCACCTGGAGCAGGTTGATTGATCTGTTCCGGTTGCCGTTCCGGTCGGCCGCTCCGGCTCCGGTTGCGCGAAAGCGAAGACGCTACCCGGCCTTCAGCTCCTTGACTATCCGTCGCGCCGCGTTGTGTGCCCCGATGATATTCAACGCCGGAGGCCCGAGCTCGAGCTCGGAGAGCCCTCCGGTAACAAAGATCCGCTCGCCCCATTCCATATGCGGGCGCGGCATCGGGAAACCGCAGTCTGCAGTAGGCAGCGCGAACTCTTTGGTGATCTGCTGCATCAAGGGAGATTTGTGCATCCGGCGGTTGAAACCGGTGGCGAGCACAACGTAGTTGCTCTCGAGCGTCGTCCGGCCTTCGCTGCAGACCAAACGCACCGTTCCGTCGGGGCGGGCTTCGGCGGCGCCGATCTCGGTGATGAGCAGGCGGACTCGATCCTGGTGCTGCAGCGCGGCGAAGTCTTCGGCCACGTCCCGCGGCACCGAGCCCGGGTAGCGCTCGGCCTCGATGATTGCACGCCGGCGACGGTAGTCGCGCTCGACTGTGTAATCATAGAGGCACTTCGGCCCTATGAAGCACGGGTTGCTGTCGAAGGTCGCGATTCGCAGCTGATGCCTGGAGATGACCGTCACCGGTCCCATACCTGCGCGCGCCAGTTGGCAGGCTTTCTGCAGCGCGGTGATACCGCCGCCGACCACTACCGGCGTATGCGCCTCCCCAGGCACGCGCGGGTCAAACTCGGAGCTGTAGACGTGATGAACGGGGGCACCCTCCTGCCGGACCTGTACCGCCCAGTCCGGGTAACGAGGGCTTTCGGAGTCACTAAATGCGAGGACTACGTTCTTGGCGAGCACGCTCGTCTCGGCGGTCCGGATGCGCTTGCCCCCGTTTTGGCGGCTGATCTCGATGGCTCGCCCCGGTGCCCGTATGTGTTCGAGCCCGTGTGCGGCAATCGTGTTGTCGGCGTGCGCGTTGAACAGCGCCAGCGACGGACGCGCGTAGGGCGCTATATAATCCGAAAGCTCGCGGTTTTCCGGTCTGCGGGCGAAGCGGCGTAGGCCTCGAAAATCGATATCGAGGTTGTGACTGCTCGGCGAGCGTAGATAGCGCATGCCCGAGGCATTGGTTACCCGTCGCCAAACCGTAAGGGGAGCTTCGTGCGGGTCCATTACCCGCAGCCCGTCGGAGTCCACCAAATCATGAGCGAGGAGGTAACGGCTGATAATAGTGCCGTGGACCCCCCCGCCCAGGATGAGCCAGTCAAGCATCGGGCCAGTATAGAGCTGGTTTTCCAGTTGTGCAACCAGCGTTGCGGCTGTTACGTACTTCCGCAGTCGCGCGTTTCCGGATACAATGCCGCACTATGGAACACCCCAACCGTCCCTCAAGCACTGCCCGTGGACCGTCGATTGCATGGATTACGATTGCGGCCGTGGTCTTGGTTCTTGCCGGCTGCCCGGCTATCGAAACTGTTGTCGAGCCCGAACCGGAGCCGCCCCGGCGGCCTCATTCTGAGCTCGAGCCTGAAGAAGTGGTTCGCATAACCGTTGAAGCGCTCGCAGCCGGGACGGCCGGGGATCTCGACGCGGAGCTTCTGTATGCGTTTGCATCGCCGGACAAGCGAGCGGCTTTCGACGACCGGTACGATTACGCCGAGCATTTCACCCGCGGCCCGTATCGTCCTCTCGTCGGGCATGCTGAAGCGCAGTATCATCCACTTGATCTCGACAATCGGATCGCCCGGCAGGATGTTACGGTAACTACCGAAGCAGGACAGGCGCGCCGCTTCGGGTTCCTGTTGGTCAAAGCTGAAGCTGACGACTGCAATGACTGCTGGCTGGTGGAAGCAGTGCGCGCGTATCTGGACTAGTGGTGTGCTATGGAAAGTGACGTAATCGTGGTAGGCAGCGGCCACAACGGTCTCGTCTGCGGTGCCTATCTGGCGCGTGAAGGTTACAGAGTCAGCGTTTTTGAACGCCGTGATACAATCGGCGGCGCGGTCTGTACCGAGGAGATGTTCGGCGGATTCCGCCTGGACGTAGGCGGCTCGGCGCACTTCATGATCCACCATACCCCGATCGTTCGCGATCTGGAACTGGGTAAGTACGGTCTGGAGTACATCCCGATGGACCCGTTCATGAGTGCACCCTTCCCGGACGGCTCCATCGTGGAGTTCTTCGGTAACATCGACAGGACCTGTGAAAGCATTGCGGCGATCTCTCCAGCCGATGCCGATGCCTATCGGCGGTTTATCGAATACTGGCGACCGTTCAATGAAGCCGTGTTCGAAGCCTTTCTGAAGGCACCAACACCGGGTGCATTTGCAAAAAGCTTCTTCGGGCGGCGGGTGACCGCCGCCGGCGCTTCGAAACAGGAGCTGGTGCGTGAGCTGCTCAAGAGCTACGGCCGGATCGTAAACGAGCGTTTTGCGGACGAGCGTGTTCGCGCGGCTTTGGCGTGGTGGGGTGCCCAGAGTGGGCCGCCTCCTATCGATGCCGCATCGGCCGAGTTCATCGGGTGGCATTCGCTGATTCACACACATGGACCCGCACGGCCTCGCGGCGGCTCGGGGATGCTGACGCAGGCTCTGGCACGCTACATCGAGGCCCACGGCGGGAGCGTGCATCCCAACTGCGAAGTGCGTCGGATTCTGGTCTCAGGTGGCCGGGCAGCAGGTATTGAGCTGGTAAGCGGCGAACGAGTAAGTGCGCGGCGGGTTGTCTCGAACGCCCACATCTGGGTTACCTTTCGCGACCTTCTTGCGAATTGGACACCTGCGTCGCTCCTTAAGAGGGTGGAACAGGTTCACGTCGGCAACGGATTCGGGATGGTGCTCAGGTGTGCGGCCGAGCAACTCCCCAAGTACGCCTGTGCGGAGGTTCCGGCACGGCGGGCGCTGAATGGGATTCAGCTCTTATGCCCGAGCACGCAGTATCTCAACGATGCCTACGCCGATTACCTCCGCGGAATGCCGGCCCGAGATCCGGCCCTAGTGGTGATGACCTTCAGCGCTATAGATGACACGCTTGCTCCGCCGGGGAAACACACGCTGTTCGTGTGGGGGCAATACTATCCCTACGCGCTGCGTGGAGGCACGGACTGGGATGAGATAGCCAAGCCGGAGGCCGAGCGCATGCTGCAGGTGCTCGACCGGTTCGCGCCGGGTGCATCGCAGAACGTGATTGATACCTATATCCAGACTCCAAAGGAAATAGCCCGCAAGCATAACATGCCGAATGCCAACGTTATGCATGTGGAGATGGTGATCGACCAGATGTTCATGTTCCGGCCCTTGCCGGAGCTATCGCGCTACGCCACACCGCTACCGGGTCTGTTCCTGGCCAACGCCGGAATGCATCCGGGCGGCGGCATTTTCGGTGCACCGGGCTATAACTGCAGCGCGGCCGTACGGCGTTCGCTGCGGGGCAGGTTCGGGCCGGCACGCCGGCGATGACGCGGCTGGGTCATATGGGCGTTACCGGCTTCGCGGTCATTCTCCGTGCAGGGTGCGCTGAAAGGCCTCCCATGCCTCTTCGCGCTCCTTCTGGGAGTAGGGGCGCTTGAGCTTCTCTCGCTCGGCGACGTCGCGTTTGGCGTCCGGATTCTGACGCTCCGCAGGGCCCTGCCGACCGGAGCGCGATTGGCTTGAAGAGGCCCGACCGGGCATCGAGGTTGTGTTGCCGGGGGTGCTGCTGCGGTCTTTGCGATGATGACGGAATGTAACGCCGGCAGCCGCGCTCCCTTCAGAGGCCCTCCGGCCGGGGTGACCGTCGTGTTTGCGTCCGGCCAATCCGAGAGCGCTCTGCGCGGAACGAGCCGCAATGGGAGCCGGCTCTCCGCCCGGCGGGAGTGTTGCCACGAGCTTGGAGGTGCGTGCTGCCGAATACCGTTCGTGCAACTGGGCGTGACGCCCCGTAACCCGTAGCCACAGTTGGCGGATGATTCCAAGGCTGTCCAGATACTCCTCCAGTAACTCGGACGGTGATATCCGGAATATATGGTGATATGGGCGCAGAGACGCCGTCCCCGGCTCGAAAAACGGATCGAGGCGGTGTTGCAGTTTCACCGCGTTCGTTTCGCCGCGCACCTCGCGCGTATCATGGACTAGAGCTTCGGTCAGTAATCCGGGATTACGGAGCAGGTGAGTGACAAAGGGCTCCTCTGCTCGCAGGCGGTCGGCGATATCCCGGTCCAGATTATCGAGCGTGAGCAGAGCGGCGCTTCGACCTCCCGAGCTAGAACTGATCTCGGCCGCCATCATTTCGAGATAGTATTGGCGCAACTGCACGCGGGCGCGATCCATTCGCCGTTCGAGCTCGGGCACGGCGCGGTCACGGTGGATGTAGCGACCGTGCACGCGGATCAATACCGGCAGGTGCGACCCCTCGGACGGTTCGGAGGTCTGCCGATAGAACTCGGTTTTGATCGCAGTTGCTTCCTCCGGGTGTTGGTGTTCGATCTCCGTGAACTGCTCATTGAGCCAGGCCTGGGACAAGAACGGATTGGAGGCTTCACGGATTCGGGTAATCAGATCGGTAACTGTTGCCCGGCGCCGCTCTACTCGCCGCTGCTCGATTGCGGCGACTTCGAGCTCGGCGTCTACCGCCACCCGCAACACCGCCGCGGCCGGCTCAACGAGCGGCAGATGGCGCTTGGCTTCCCCGGCGGCGAGCTCGCGGATACCGTTGCCGAGCGCAGTACTGACGGTCCTCCAGGTGTACAGGTTTGCTTCGTTGAGTTGCTGCTGGAGTTGCAGGGTGCCGAGCGATTGCAGACGAGCGGTCTCCGCGAGTAGATCGTCATGCTCGAAACAGCGCCGCAGCACCGACTCGGCGAGCGAACGAGCTTTGGCAATCGCGGACCCAGGCAGGATCACCTGGTCGGCACCGCGTCGAAGCAGCACGCTATATGCGATCGGCCCTGATTCCTCATCATCGTCCTGTGCGAGCAGCGTCTTGATCATCACGCCGGTGTCGAGCCTGCGCCGCAGAGGGGCCGGAGGGACTTCGTTCTGAAGCGTGCTCTCTGTCGGCAGACCGATCCCGGGGTCGCGCTCGAGCTGCCGAACGCGCTCCTCGAGTGCGCTAACAAAGAAGATCGCGGCGCCCGGCTCGCAAAGCACGAGACCGAACGGGCGAATCTCACCCTGAACGGTGCGGGTTGTGATCACAGCGCACTGGTGTCTGCGGAGCTTCCTCAGCAGCCGCCCAAGGTCCCGAGCGATAGTGCCCGGCACCTGTGTTATTGTAGAGAGTATGCGCCGGTATGGGATTTCCGGCTCCCAGAGCGCGCAGAGCTTATGAAACAACTCCCGCTCCTGGGTGGTGAATACGCCGAGGCTGGAGAGAAACAGCTCGCGGTCCTGGCGCTCGCCGAACGCGAACGGGGGCGCGGGGCGGGGTCGGCTGGAATACTCCTGCGATTGCATCGTCAGCTTTAAGTATAACGACAGCGGAGAAAATTTTCCGCATTCCGTCGTGTGTCCGGCACGCGTTATTCCGGGAGCGGCTCGGCCGGAACGGTCTCGGCGGGCCGGGTCGGTGCCGGATCGGCATCAGCGAGTATGATCAGCTCTACCCGACGGTTGCGGCGCCTGCCTTCCGTGGTGGCGTTGTCCGCTATCGGCTCACGCCCACCACGTCCTTCATACAACAGCCGCTCGGGGTCCACCCCGTGCTCCGCAAGGGCGCGTATGACAGCCGCAGCGCGTTCCTCCGATAACTGCTGTCTCCGGTCCGCTTCGCCGACATCGGCGGTGTGTCCGATCGCGAGAATCGTGTGCCCCTGCAGCGGCTCGAGGAGCGCCGCCACCTCAGTGAGGCGTTTGCGCTCGTCAGAGCGCAGGGCGGCGCTATCCGGCTCGAATCCGATTGCCTCGATGATCAGCGCCACACCGCCGCCCCGGTCCTCGAACCGCAAGTCAGGCACCGATGCCTCTTCAACGCGTCGCCGCAGCGCATCTTCGTCGAGTGGTGCCGCGCGCCTGAACCAGTAGAGGCGAAACCCGTCACGGCTGAGAAGCTCTCCGCTTTCCAACCGTACGCGCTGAATGAGCTCCTCGTTGGCCATGAGCGGTTCTCCGGTCTCCACCGATACCAGGATCACGGCCTGGTGCGTTCCCTCGAACGCGGCAACTCCGGCTCGGGCGGCAATGCGGCTCACGTGCTCGCGATACGCCACTTCACGTTCGCGTCGTTCAGGGTCCTCGAAGTCCGGCATCGGGGGCAAAGGGTAGCGCAGACGAAACCCGGCTTCGATTCGGTGCACCGGGTGACTCTGCCAGACCTCGCGGCCCTGATAGTGGTAGACGGCGGTGAACGGTAGCACAACGTCCAATGGCGCCGCACGCCCCGGATCCGGCGAGATCATCACTCGATACTCGCCGCGGGCTTCCCATCGCTCGGCGGTGTCCCACCGCTCAGAACCCTGGGGCAGATGCGGTAACGCGCTAACGCTGCCGGACTCCGGCGCCTCCACTGGATCGGTTTGCGACGACCCGATGTCCGCCGGCGATGGGAAGCCCCAGACCGAGGGCAGGCTTACGAAGTCGGTACCCAGTCGTCTGCGACGGTCAGGGTCAAGAGAGAACGCGAACTCCCGCGAGCTCTCCACGGGGCGGCCGAGCGTGTGCCGATCGCGGATCGTGTCGGCGATACGGATCTCGGTTCCCTGGTAACCCAAGCCGGGTGAAGGGATGCGACGCTGCGAGTCAGCAGCCGGCAGCTGATACCGCCCGGCCGGAGCATCCAGCGGACGCAGAAGCACGTGCGTTTCGCTCCGCGTTTGGCCGAGATAGCGGCCGTCTAGGCGCTCGCGGACGTGCTCGCGTATGACAACGGACCTTGGTCCTGCCGGCGAGTCGGGACAGTCGGTCGGCGACGCTTCAGCCGCCGGCGGGTAGCAGAGCAGAGTTGCCATTAGCAGGGGCACCGCTGTCGCCGTACGGAGATGCCGGCAGAGGCGCAAATGAGTTCTGACGCTCACAGATCTATAGTAGTATACTTTGGCTTGAAAATCCGGACAGCGAGAGATGTGGAGGAAACGTATGGAGTTTGAACGCGAGCGTTACGATGAGCTGCTGGACGAGCGCAATCTCATCGCTGCACTGCGGTATCTGCGAGCGGCTGACTTAAACTCAGCGGAGTTCGACCGTGAGTACGGGCGGCTGGTGAATATGACGCTCGCGGAAGCCGCGGCGGCAGCCGAACGCGGTGAGCGAGACCGGGCGGCGTACTGGCGCGCGGTGCTGTCCTGGCTGCTGCGCGAGGTAGCTCCGCTTGGGTCACTGTACCGCGAGCAACTCCGGCTCGAGTTCGGATCGCTTGGCGGGTTGGAAGAGTCCATCCGCTCCGCGTTCGGCACTCGCGCCGGCCAAAGCGTGGAGCGCGCGGTTACCGAGGCGCGTTCGCGGTTTGAAGACGCCGCCCGCTCGTTCGATCACACCGACCCCGAGGAATCCCTGCACGCGGTATTCGACCAGGTAGAGCGCGGTCTGCGCGACGGACTGCGGCGGTTCCAGGAGGCGCTCGGTAACCGGGACCGGGGGCCGGAACCCGGCGGACGGTCGGGCTCCCGGTATCAGCGCGAAGGTGAGCCTGGAGCCGGAGGCGCAGAGGAAGGCGCAGAGAAAGGCGCGGACGATGACGACGACGGTCCGGTACATGAGGTGAAGATCGAGAACGACGATCAGTGAGCTGATCGATCCGCGGATCCGCGCTCGGTCGCCTGTAGGACGCTGCTCGTGCCGCCTGCCATGATCCTGTAGACGGCCCTGCGCGGGAGTAGCTTGACCAGAGCGTATAGCATGAGGTTCGCGAGACCGGGTATGCAGACAACCTGCCCCCGGTCGGCAGCCCTGAGGCCGCTGCGGGCCACATGATCCGGCTGCATCCAGCGCACGAGCCCGCGGTTGCGTTTGGCTGTAGCCTCATAGCGGTGAAAATCGGTGTGCGTAAAGCCCGGCAGCAGGGCAACCGCGCGTATGCCGCGCGGTTTGAGCTCCAGCGCAAGAGATTCCGAGAAGCTTGTCGCGAACGCCTTGGCGGCGCAGTATACGCCGCTGCGAGGCGAAACGCCGAAGCCCGCGAGTGACGACACGGTGATGATGCGCCCGCCCGCCGGCATCTTCGTGAGCGCGCAATGCGTAAGCTCCAGCACCGCTTCAACGTGTACGCCGACGAGTCCGAGCTGCCCGGAGCATTCATCCTCGCTGAACGCGACCCCGCGGCCGTGTCCGGCGTTATTGATTAGCCAGTCCACGCGTCCCAGGCTTCCGATCGCCCGGAGGAGTGGTTCTCGACCGGACCGGTTTGAGAGCTCGCAGGGCACCGCCTTAACCTCGACCCCATGGAGCTCGGCGAAACTGCGACGGCGTTCCTCAAGCGGCCCACTGCGCCGCCCGGTGATCAGCAAGTCGCAGCCGCGAGCGGCGAGCTGGTCGGCGAACGCCGCACCAATCCCGCTCGTTGCCCCGGTGATAACCGCGACCGGACGGCGAGCACCCAGGCCGGCGACCGTTGCCCCCCAGTCGGTCTCCTCAGATTGGTAAGCCATGGGCGGCATTGTATTGGCCTTACCGGCAGGGGTCAATATAAGTATATTAGTAAGCAAATACGGAGGTGCCGATCATGAGTATCAATACCAGTGAAAATGCGGGCGTGCGACGTGTTGTGCGTTCGCGACGCGCGGTCGTCTATGTGACGCTCGGTATCGTCGTGCTTGCCGCTGTCGTGTTCTGGGTGACGCCGGGCGTCGTCGTGCAGGCGCATCAGGCCGACGCAGGGTTCGAAGCTGACGGCGACGGCCCAATCAAGGCGAGCGAGATACCGCCCGGGACGGTGCTGACGCGCGAGCAGTTTGAGCGGGTTGAGTTTCCGATACAGCGCAGCGACGATGAGTGGCGCGAGCTACTCACCTCGAAGCAGCACCACGTGCTGCGCCGACGCGGTACCGAACGGGCCTTCACCGGTGAGTATGACGGGCAGTACCGAGACGGAACCTATCACTCGGCCGCGACCGGTCAGCCGCTGTTTTCCTCCGAAGCGAAGTATGATTCCCGGACCGGCTGGCCGAGTTACTACGAACCGATCGAGCCCGATGCGGTCTTATACGTCGAGGATCATTCGTTCTTCATGAAGCGCATCGAGATCGTGGATAGCGAGAGCGGGTCCCACCTGGGGCATGTCTTTGATGACGGACCGGAACCGACCGGTAAACGCTACTGCATCAACTCCGCGGCACTGATCTTCGTGCCGGAAGGGGAGGAGCCGCCCTCGATCGGACGACGGCCCGGTACCCGTTGACCTGGTCGCGGCTATTCGCCCCGGCGCCGGCCCGCCGTTCCAGCCGCGCCGAGGCGCAGGCTGTTCAGAGCGTCTCCAGGACGCCGCCGGCGAAGGTGAACCCTCCGCCGAACGCTGCAAGCCCTAGCTTCCGGCCTGCCGGCAGGGTGCCGTTGAGCTCCGCGAGGCACAATGGGATGGTGCTCGACGAGGTGTTTCCGTTGTGCTTGATATTGCTGTACATCTTCTCCGGCGGCGCTTTCAACCGCTGGCGGATGGCGTTGATGATCCGCTGGTTTGCCTGGTGCGGCACCATGAGATCGAGATCCGCCGGTCGAATCCCGGCTTCCGAGCAGGCGAGATCGAGCATATGCATCATCTGCTTCACCGCCTCCTGGAAGACCGCCGGGCCGTCCATCGAGATGTGCTTGCCCTCACCCCCGCTTGGAACGCAGAGGATATCCCCCGGCTCGCCCTGTGCGGCGAGGGCCGGGCGATAGACGCGCAGAGCTCCGTCAAAGTCTGATTGCGATCCGGCCACCAGCGATGCGGTTGCGGCATCCCCGAAAATGGGGGCGGTGGCGGGGTCGGCCGTATTGAGCCGCGGAGACAGCACCTCGGTGGTCACCAGCAGAACAGAGTCACGCGGCTTGCTCTGCAGGTAGTCGAACGCGATCTGCAGGGCGTAGACGTATCCCGAGCACGCTGCGTTAATGTCGTATGCCGGAGCAAGAAAATCGCTGCGGCCGTCGGCCAGCCGGTCATGTAAGAGCGTTGCCATCGACGGTGTGTTGTAGATCGGAGTACCGGTGGTGCACAGGATCAGGTCGATCTGCTCGATGCCGATGTCGAGATCGGTAAGCAAGCTGCGCGTAGCCTGCTCCGCCAGAGTGAGCGCATTCTCGCCGTCGGCAACCCACGGGCGTGTCTCAATGCCCGTTCGCTTTAGAATGTCGTCGGGTGTCCAGGTCGGGCACATCGCCGATACTTCCTCGTTGCTGACAACTCGGCTTCCTTTTGCCCCGGTAACTCTTACGATGACCGGCTCGGCTGCGGCGCGGCGCGTTTCATGGTATGCCGGCGCCCCCGCCGCCTCGGGTGCAGGGGTCGTCGGGCCGCGCTCAAGACCTGAAATGATCGGCGTGCCCGGATCCTCCCGCGTGATCGGCTTGAGATGCTCACGGCCCGTGCTCTCCGACGGCGTGGTCTTCAGTTTTGCGATCGGCGTTCCAACCTTGACGAGATCACCCTGGTTGACCAGGATCTCTTCGACCGTGCCCGCAACCGAGGATTTGAGCTCAACTGCGGCCTTGTCGGCTTCGAGCTCCGCAACAATCTGGCCGCTCTTGACTTCGTCGCCGGGAGCCACCTGCCATTCAACAACCGTTATTGATTCATCCGAGGGGCTCGACCCGATGGCCTCGAGGTAATACACGCCCTTCTCGCGCTGCGCCGGCGGCTTCCAATGGATCTCGCCTCCCAGAAGCTCGACCGCGGTTTCGAGGATGCGCTTGTAGCTCGGCAGCACCTCGAGCTGGTTTTCGAAGTTACACGGGACATAGGTGTCAGCTCGTGTAACGCGTCGCAGCGCAATCGGTCCCTTTGCGCGCTCGGCGACGGTGGCAATCACCTCGGCACCGACCCCGGCACTGTGGTTATCCTCGTGCACCATGATCAGCTTGCCGGTGCGCGCGGCCGACTCGGTGATCATCTCAACATCCCACGGTCGAATCGAGCGCAGATCGATCAGATCGGTATGGTAGTCGTGCTTTGAAAGCTCAACCGCGGCGCGTCGGCAAAGTCCAACCGTGTTGCCGTACGCTACCATCGTGATGTCGTCTCCTCCGCGCACTTTGCGGGCGCTACCGAGCGGCACGAGCTGCTTCTCGACATCGGTGCTGGTGGCGTTGTCGCGCTCGTTCAGACAGCTCTTGGGATAGAAGAACAGCGTCGGCCGGCCCGATTCGAAGGCCGCGTTCAGAAGCCCGGCGGCATCGCCTGCGGTGCTCGGCATGACTACATCAACCCCGGGCGTGTGCGCGGCAAGCGCTTCAAGGCTGCTGGCGTGGAATGGCCCCAGGCCGGGCTTGTAACCGCCGCAGGTGATCATAACGATCACCGGTGCCTGCCATCCGCCGTCGGTGCGCCAATACATGCTGCCGAGCTCGGCGAAGATCTGGTTGTACGCAATCGGCAGGAAGTCGGCAAACTGCAGGAACGCGACCGGCCGGCGGCCGGCGAGCGCTTCGCCGATTGTCTCTCCCAGAATCAACGATTCGGAAAGCGGGGAGTTGCGCACCCTTTCCGGATAGCTGGTGCTTAGTCCTTTCGTCACTCCGAAGACGTCGCCCTTGGGGTCCTCAATATCCTCGCCGTACAGGACGACGCGCTCATCCGAGGCGAGGCGGTTGCGCAGGACCTCGCGGATGGCTGCGAGCATAACGTATGTCTCCTCGCCACGCTCGCGGGCACCTTCAGGATCGCCGCGATACTCTGCGGCCTGGCCCGGCGTGAGGTATGCGGGAAGCGGTCGCAGCGCGTCGAAGACCGGCGCGGGTTCCGGGCTGAACTGCGCGCTTTCGGCGATCGGCGCGAGCTCGTCACGCACGTCACGCGAAATCTGCTCAAGCGTATCGGTCGTCACGCCGCGCTCAACAAGGTAGGCTTGAAAGTGGATCAGCGGATCTCCGGTTTCGGCGACGCGTTTGATCTCCTCGGAGCTGCGATACATGCGTTGGTCGTCGGCGTTAGTGTGGTTTGAGAGACGGTCAACCTCAAATACGATGATCTGGGGCACTCTCCTGGTGCGCACCTCGGTGACAACTTCGCCGAATACGTCGTAGCACTCGTGGGGGTGCCGTCCGTCCATGCGGGTGATCGGGATTCCGTAGAACTCGTTGGGCTTACCGTCGGGGCGGTCGTAAAAGGTTTTACCGTCGGTCATCGTGGAGATTGCGAACTGGTTGTCCTGGACGAGAAACAGCAGCGGCAACTGGTCGCGCGCGGCGTGCCCAATCGCCTCCAGTACCTCGCCCTCCTGCGTCATACCGTCCCCGAGCGAGCACAACACGATTGCGTTCCCCGCGCGGCTCTTTAGGGCGGTGGCGACCCCGTCGGCCTGCAGCGCGTTGTTCCCAACCGGCCCGGTGAGGCTGAGAATGTTGTGCTCGGGGGCGCTCATGTGCGCATTCATCTGTCGTCCGCGCGAGTGGGACCGGTCCTTGTTGAACAACGCGAGAAAGAACATCTCCGCCGAGACGCCGCGGGCGAGCATCAGAGCCTTGTCGCGGTAATGGCAGTGTAGATAGTCCTCCGGAATCAGATGGTCGTTGAGAAATGAAGTGCCTTCATGGCCGGCACCGGAGACATGAAAGAATGCCTCGCCGCGTCCGGTGTAGCTTTCTTCAAGCAGGTCTATCTCGCGGGCTGTCACCATGGTGCGGTACAAGCCCAAAAGCTTATCTTCAGGCAAGTTATTGAATGCCGTATGTTCCACGCTACCCTCCAATCTCGGTCTTGGTCCGGAACAGACTCGGGTACTATAGCACTTCACTATCTTGAAGTCGACAAGGGCCTATGAGTATTATCTAGCTCAACAAAAGGAGTTGTCGCATGAAAACAGGCGCCGTTACCGACAAAAAGCAGTATATCGATGAGTTCACATCGCAGTCGGGGACACTGCGTTACTATAGTCTGCCGCGACTGATCGGGGACGGTTTCGGCCACCTAGACCGCGTTCCCTTCTCGATCAAGGTTCTGATCGAATCGGTATTGCGTCAGGTCAACAATCAGGAGATCACCTACGAGCATCTCGAAGCGCTCCTGCAGTATGATCCGAAGCAGCCGGGCGAGATCGAGCTGCCATTTAAGCCCGCGCGCGTGCTGCTGCAGGACTTCACCGGGGTTCCGTGCGTGGTTGACCTCGCAGCGATGCGCTCGGCGATGAAGCGGCTTGGCGGCGACCCGAGTCGGATCAATCCCGAGCAGCAGGTGAACCTCGTGATCGACCACTCAATTCAGGTGGATTTCTTCAACGCCCCGGACGCGATGCAGCGCAACGCCGAGCTGGAGTTTGAGCGCAACCGCGAGCGCTACGAGTTTCTCAAATGGGGTCAGGCGGCGTTTCGGAACTTCTCGGTGGTACCTCCGGCGAGCGGGATCTGTCACCAGGTTAACCTCGAGTATCTGGGCCGCGTAGTACAGCTGGCCGACACGGAGGAAGGCCGCATCGGGTACTTCGATTCGCTGGTGGGTACTGATTCGCATACGCCGATGATCAACGGCCTGGGTATCCTGGGCTGGGGTGTCGGGGGGATTGAGGCCGAGGCCGCTATGCTCGGTCAGCCGATCTATATGCTGGCACCTGCGGTGGTGGGGTTCCGTCTCACCGGTAGCCTCAGACCCGGCATCACCGCTACCGATCTCGTGCTGCGGGTTACCGAGATGCTGCGCCGCCATGGAGTGGTAGGAAAGTTCGTCGAGTTCTTCGGTCCCGGGCTTTCCGCGATGACCGTGCCGGACCGCGCCACGATCTCCAACATGGCGCCGGAGTACGGCGCGACAGTCGGCTATTTCCCGATTGATGAACAGACGCTCGAGTATCTTTACCACACCGGACGTTCCGGGGAGTTGATCGATATGGTTCGCCGCTATGCCGAGGCGCAGGGCGTGTTCCGCACCGATGCAACCCCCGACCCTGAGTTCGAGGACGTGCTCGAGCTGGATCTGGCCGATGTCACCGCGAGCGTGGCCGGACCGAAGCGCCCGCAGGACCGCATCGACGTCAACCGGCTGTCCGAGGCCTGGGACGCTTCGCTTGCGGCGCCGCATGAACAAGGCGGATTCGGCGTGGAAGCCGGAGAGCGGTCAAAATCAGCACCGGTAACGCTGGACAACGGAGAGACCGTCGAGCTAAAGCACGGCGATGTCGCGATCGCCGCCATTACGAGCTGCACCAATACGAGCAATCCGTCGGTGCTGCTGGCTGCAGGGCTGCTCGCCAAGCATGCCGTGGAGCGCGGCCTGCGGACCAAACCGTATGTGAAGACGAGCTTTGCACCGGGCTCCATGGTGGTGACTGAGTATCTCGCCCGCACCGGTTTGATGAAGTATCTCGAGCAGCTCGGCTACTATCTGGTGGGTTACGGGTGCACCACCTGTATCGGCAACAGCGGTCCGCTACCGCGCCCGATTCGCGAGGCGGTCGAACAGCATGACCTGGTCGTTGCAGGGGTGCTTTCCGGCAATCGTAACTTCGAAGGGCGCATAAACCCCCACACCAAGGCCAACTTCCTGACGTCCCCGCCGCTGGTGGTGGCGTACGGGCTTGCCGGAACGGTCGGGCTCAATCTCGAACGCGATCCGCTCGGTTACGACGGACAGGGACAGCCGGTGTATCTGCACGAGATCTGGCCGAGTGAGGAGGAGCTGAAGGAGTATATCCGCTCGGCGCTGAACCGCGAGGCGTTTCTCGAGAGCTACACCGGGCTTGAAGACTCAAACCCCTACTGGAATCGCATTCAGCTCGGCAGCACCGATCTCTACGAATGGGACCCCAACAGCACCTACATTCAGGAGCCGCCGTTCTTCGAGAACATGTCGCTTGAACCGGGGCGGATTGAGCCGATTGAAGATGCCTATGTGCTCGTGATGGCCGGCGACAATATCACCACCGATCACATCAGTCCAGCCGGCTCGATCGACCCGCAGAGCCCTGCCGGGCGCTATCTGCTTAAGCAGGGGGTGGACGTCAAGGACTTCAACTCCTACGGCAGCCGGCGTGGAAATGACCGGGTGATGACGAGGGGGACGTTTGCCAACATTCGCTTCCGCAACCGCATGGCGCCCGGGACCGAGGGAAGCTTCACGACTCATGCCCCGACCGGTGAGGTGACCGATATCTACACCGCGGCGTGCCGCTATCAGGAGCAGGGAATACCGACGGTGGTGCTTGCCGGCCATACGTACGGAATGGGTTCCAGCCGCGACTGGGCGGCCAAAGGCACCTATCTGTTGGGTGTGCGCGCGGTGCTCGCCCGCTCGTACGAGCGGATCCACCGCAGCAACCTTGTCGGGATGGGCGTGCTGCCGCTGCAGCTCCTCGACGGGGAAAGCTACGAGAGTCTCGGGCTCACCGGACTCGAGCGCTATACGATCGAGATCGACGATGACGTTCGTCCGATGCAGCGAATAACCGTCCGCGCGACCGCGCCGGACGGCCAGGAGAAGCAGTTCGCGACGATCGCTCGTCTCGACAGCCCGGTGGAAGTCGAGTACTACCGCAACGGCGGCATCCTTCATACCGTGCTGCGCCGCTTCCTGCAGCGCTGAGGAGTCCCCGCAGCCCGCGGTCGCCGTCTCTGCGGGCGCCGCGCTACCGTGACTGCAGCAGATCTTCCCAGCGGACGCCTTCACCGGCCGGGACATCATGAGTCAGCTCGGCGCCGAGCGCATGCTGGAGATGCTGAGGCTCGATGCCGGGCCTGAGGTTGTGCTCGGTTCGCAGCAGCGTGGTGTTATTCTCGGTGATGACCGTCCCGGCCGGTAAGTCGTGGCGGGCATGCAGAGACCGATTGCTGCGCCCGTAGTTAGCACGCTCGCTCGCCGCTAAACGCTTGACGCCGTCGCCGAGCACTGCCCTGACGCGCTCTGCTCCGAATCTATCGTCTAGGATCGGGATCAGGTCGTCCGTGGCGCTCGCGCTCAGTGCGGTGACCAGCGCGCTCATCTCGCGGAACTCGTCCGGCACCAGCGCGATTGGGTCATCGAGCCCCCCTGCGGAGTTATCGAGCGTGAAATGCTTCTCGATACGACGCGCGCCGCAGGCTGTTGCGCAGGCCGGCACCAGCGTGGGATCGATGCTGTGATCCGAGACCCCCACAGGCAGACCGAACAACGCGCTTAGGTGCGGGATCACACGCAGGTTGTACTCGTCCTCCGGGGCAGGGTAGGCGGTGATACAATGCAGCAGCTCACAGCGTGCGGCGCCGACCTCGGCCAGTGCGCGCTCGATATTCGCCAGCCGCGAAACGCCGGTCGAGAGGATGAGGTGTAGATCGCGCTCGGCGGCGGCACGCAGCAACGGCAGATGATTGAGCTCGGGTGAGGCGATCTTCACACGCCGAGGAGCGAGGCGGGCCAAACGGTCCAGGCTCTCGGTCCCGAACACGGTGCAGAGAAACGCGAGCCCGTGTTGACGGCATGCTTCCGCGCACTCCTCATAGAACGAGGCCGGCTGCTCTAGCGCTCGGAACTGCTCGTAAAGCGCAACCGCCCCGCCGGGCAGGTGCACACTCCCGGTGCGCGGGTGAACGATTTCGTCGGCGATGATCCACTGAAACTTGGCGCAATCGGCGCCGGCCTCGGCGGCTGCGGCCACCAGCTCACGAACACGACCGAGATCACCCCCGTGGCCGGTCCCGAGTTCGGCGATAATCTCCGGCCTAACCATCGGCGGGGCCGATTTGCTCGAACCCTACGTAGGGCACGAGCGCCCGGGGCATCCGCACCGATCCGTCGGCCTGTTGGTAGTTCTCCAACAGCGCGATTATCGCGCGCGAAACCGCTATCGCGGTGCCGTTCAGCATATGAACGTGGCGATTGCCTTCAGCGCTCTTGTAACGCACGTGTAGTCTGCGCGCCTGGTAATCGGTACAGTTCGAAGCGCTGGTGATCTCGCCCCAGTCACCGTTCTCGCCGCGCCCCGGCATCCATGCCTCGAGGTCGTACTTGCGGTATGCAGGGGCGCCGAGATCGCCGGTTGCGGTGTCGACGACGCGATAGGGAATCTCCAGGTTGGAGAAGAGCTCCTCTTCGATCTCGCGCAGACGCTCGTGCTCCTGCTCCGAGGTCTCGGGAGTACATATCACGAACATCTCGACCTTGGTGAACTGGTGTACGCGGTACAACCCCTTGGAGAACTGTCCGGCAGCACCGGCTTCACGGCGGAAGCAGTGCGATACGCCGGCCATGAGGATCGGTAGCTCCTCGGCAGCGAGAATTTCGTTTGCATAGTAGCCGCCGAGAGTGATCTCGGCGGTACCCACTAGACAGGTGCCCTCGTCCTCGAGCGTGTAGAGATTGCTTTCAGGCCCGCGAGGATTGAAACCGATGCCGTCCACGATGCTCTCACGTGCGATGTCGGGCGTCAGCATCAGGTGGAAGCCCTTGCGCGCAAGGTGATCGAGCGCGAAGCGAACGAGGCCGAGCTCCAGCAATACCGCCTGGTTTTTCAGGTAATAGAACTTCGTTCCGGAGACCTTGGTGCCGCGCTCGAAGTCCAGCAGGCCCAACTGTTCCCCGATTGCGATGTGATCGCGCGTGGGGAAGGTGAAGTCCGGAATGCCTCCGACCTGCTTCAGCTCACGGTTTGCGCCTTCGTCCGCACCTACCGGCGCCTCCGGGTGCACCATGTTCGGGACCTTAGCCGCCTCGCTGTAGAGCGTTTGCTCCAGCGTCTCGAGCTTCTTCTCGAGATCCGGTATCGTCGTTTTCAGGCGCTTACCTTCTTCGATCAGCGCCGCCCGGGTCTGCTCATTGGGAGCGGCCTTCATCTTCTTGGCGTTATCGTTGCGCTGCGCGCGCAAGTGTTCGAGCTCTTTGAGCAGCGCGTTGCGCTCGTCGTACGTCCGAGCGACGAGTTCCGCATCTGCCTGGACATTGCGCGCCTCGATACTTGCCTGTACGGCTTCGAGATTGTCACGGATAAATTTCAGATCGAGCATTGTGCGCGAATCTTAGCGAAAAGGAGCAGCACCGACAAGCAGTGACGCAGCCGTTCGGGACTAGTCAGCCCTCGAGCTCCGAGGCGCGTGCAGCCGCTTCGCGCACGGCGTCTATGACAGTTGCGGTGAATGCGCCGCGCTCCAGCGCGGTGAGGCCGCGGATCGTGGTTCCGCCCGGCGAGGATACCTTGCTGGTCAGCACCTGCGGGTGTTCTCCCGTGCTCTTCAGCACGGCAGAGGCGCCCTCAAGTACCGCAATCGCAGCGTGAAGCGCATCGTCGTACTTCAGGCCGGTTGCGACCCCGCCCATCGCCAGCGCGTGCGCAAAACTAAAGGCGTAGGCGAGACCCGATCCGGAGACTCCGGTCACGGCGGCCATGAGGTGTTCAGGAACCTCCAGCGGTGTCCCGATCGCAGCAGCGGCTGTGAATGCGTTTCTACGCAGCCTCGAGTCTGCCTCGGGACCGAAAGCCACGCCGACAAGCGATCTGCCGACGCTCGCGGCAAGGCTCGGCATGAAACGCGCCACCTGCTCAGT
This sequence comes from Spirochaetaceae bacterium, assembly GCA_003552985.1. GTDB lineage: Bacteria > Spirochaetota > Spirochaetia > DSM-27196 > SLAA01 > B1Sed10-166. The sequence continues at coordinate 29,823 of PUPD01000193.1, read as the reverse complement.
GCCGAGAAGGTCGGCGACGCGCCGAATTGTGGTTCCCGCGAGCACCGATATCATGGCCGCGCCGGCGCTGTACGGACGCAGGCGGTCGGCCGCGCCTTCCAGATCCTGGGGCTTGATCGCCAAAATGACAACGTCCGAATCAGTGAAGCAGCGTTCCGGATCATCGGTATAGTCGGTCGCCCCGAACTCCGAAACCGCCTGATTGCGCGCCGCGCCGTTCGGCTCGATCACACTTAGGCCGAGTTTCCCGTCGGCAGCGCGCAAGCCGCGTGCAATCGACGATCCCATGTTGCCGAAGCCGATTATGCCGATTCGTTGCATCGATCCCCTCCTGTGCGGCAGCCGGGGAATCCCCACTGTCGCATCGCTTCGTACACCAGTATGGCTACCGAGTTCGAAAGATTCAACGAGCGCAGTACCGTACGCATCGGAATGCGGACGGTTCGTTCGTACTGTTCGGCGAGCAGCTCCGCCGGAAGTCCGGCTGTTTCGCGGCCGAACACCAGGATGCAGTCGGCGGGGTAGACCGGATCAGTGTACGCTCGCGCGCCTTTGGTGCTAACGAAAATTCGCGGCCGGTCGGCCGTTGCCTCGAGAAACGCCGCGAGCGAGGCGTGGCGGATAACCGTGACCGCGTTCCAGTAGTCCAGGCCGGCACGCTTCAGGTGACGGTCGGTGATCTCGAACCCCAGTGGCTCAACCAGATGCAGCTCAAACCCGGTCGCGGCACAGGTGCGCGCGATGTTCCCGGTGTTTTGAGGAATCTCCGGTTCCACAAGCGCAACGGCCGGCCGGTGCTGCATAACGGTTCGAGCTGCCGAAGACCATGCCTACGCGTCGCGGGCAGCGGCCAAAGCCGTCTCGTAGTCGGGCTCCTGTGAGATCTCGGGTACCTGTTGGGTGTAAACCACGCGGTTGTCCTTGTCCAGCACGATGACCGCGCGAGCGAGCAACCCGGCGATCGGTCCGTCAACGATCTCAACGCCATATTGCCGACCGAACTCCCGGTTGCGTAGCTCGCTCAGGGTGATAACCGAGCTCACTCCTTCGGATCTACAAAAGCGTGCCTGAGCGGCCGGGAGATCCCGGCTGACATGCAGAATAACGGTGTCGCCGAGCTTGGCCGCCTCGGAGTCGAAGCGCTTGGCGCTTGCGGCGCAGGTGCTGGTGTCCAGGCTCGGCGTAATGCTCAGTATCTTTTTCTTTCCGGCGAAATCGGCAAGCGTGACATCGCTGAGGTCACTCTTGGTAAGCCGAAAATCCGGCGCGGTGCTTCCCCGGGCCGGAAGCTCTCCGATGGTGTTGATCGGTTGGCCTTTACGTGTAACCTGTGCCATTGCTGACCCCCTGAGTTGTGACGTTTTGCTTCGCAAAGATACCACTCGAACAGGTACGAGACAAGCGATTGCACCAACACGGTGCGTGTCAGTTTCGGGAGTATTGTTGGACTGAGTCGCTGAGCGTAATCACGGCCGGAACGGTGCGGATGCTCTTCATCACCCGCTTGAAGTCATCGGGGTTCTCGAGCTCCATCGTGAACTCGCCCTCGAGCTGTCCCCGCTCGTTCTCCTCTACCCGTCCTTCGATGAGATGCCCTTTGAACTTGCGGACCGCGCCTTCTATCTCGGAAAACAGATCGGACTTCTTGCGTGCGGTCACACGAAAACGGCGAGTGGCCTTCGGGGAAACCGTCTCCCACTCAACCTCTATCCGACGGGTCTCGAAGTCTTCGATGAACTGCAGATTGTGGCAATCGAGCCGATGCACGATGATCCCTCGGCCGCGGGAGACGTACCCGATGATGGCGTCTCCGGTGCTCGGTTGACAGCACTGCGCGAAGCGAATCATCAGGTTGCGCTCGTCGCCGATTCGAACACCGATCTTGTCGGTATCCATAATGCGGCTGGGGTAGTCGCCCTCGGTCGGCTCCTGGGGTTTGGCTTCGTCCGGCTCCGGCCGGCTGGGGGTCACCTTCTTGCGCGCCACCACGCTCTTGTCAACGACCAACGTCTCGTCGTTCTTGTTCAGCCACTGGCGGATCTTGGATCGTGCGCGTGAGGTCCGCACATAGCGCAGCCAGTTCACGTGAGGATGCGCGTTATTGGAGGTGAGGATCTCGATCACCTGCGTGTTCTTGAGCTCGCTCTTCAGCGGGATGATATGGCCGTCGGCCTTGGCGCCGACGGTATGATGCCCAACCTCGGTGTGGATGTGATACGCAAAATCAATCGCGGTGGCGCCTCGCGGAAGTTGAATAGCGTCGCCTTTGGGAGTGAAGACGTAGATGTAGTCCTTGAGGATCTCGCGCTTGATCTCGTCGAGGAACTCCCGTGAGGTTATCTTCAAGGAGTTCATGTTCTTCAGCCGGTCCATAATCACGAAATCCTGGCTGCTGAGCTGCCGGTGTCCTCGCCCGCCTTTGTACATCCAGTGCGCCGCAATTCCGTGCTCAGCGGTCTGGTGCATCTCGTAGGTGCGAATCTGTATCTCGAGCATCTTACCGCCGGTCGCTAACACCGAAGTGTGCAGGCTCTGGTAGCGATTGGACTTCGGCATCGCGATGTAATCCTTGAACCGTCCTTCGATCGGCGGCCAGGTGCGATGCACGAGCCCGAGCAGGGTGTAACACTCGCTCTCGGTCTTGCAGAGGATGCGAATGCCGAGCAGATCGAAGATCTCTTCGATCCCTTTCCCTCGTTTCTTCATCTTCTGGTAGACCGAGTAGAAATGCTTGGCGCGCGTTTCCACCGTAACGGCGATATTCTCAGTAGCTGCCCGTTCGGCGATCACCTGCTTGATCTGCTCCAGGTAATCGCTGCGGTCATTGCGCTTCTGCGCAACGAAACTCTTGATGTGATCGTAGGTATCTCGGTTTAGGTTCTTCAGCGAGAGGTCCTGGAACTCGTCACGCAGCCATGAAATGCCCAGCCGTCCGGCAAGGGGCGCGTATATATCGAGACACTCCTGAGCAATCGCGGTTCGTCGTTCGCCGCGCTTGTACTCGAGCGTGCGCATGTTGTGCAGCTTGTCGGCCAGCTTGATCAGAATAACGCGCACATCCTTGACCATCGCGAACAGCATCTTGCGAATCGTCTCAGCTTCCTGAATATTCTTGTTCTTAGCCTTGACCGTTGCGATCTTGGTCACGCCGTTTACGAGCTGTTCGACCTCCTGTCCGAAGCGACTCCGAAGCTCCTCGCGGGTCATCGCGGTATCTTCGAGGACGTCGTGCAAAAGGGCGCTGATCACCGCAGCCGGGTCTAGACGCATCTCGACGAGGATCTCGGCTACCTGCAGCGGGTGCACGAAGTACGGCTCGCCGCTGTCACGCAGTTGACCGTCGTGGAGCTGTTGCGAGAGATCGGCCGCCTGTACAATCCGCCCGCGATCCTCTTCTGAGTATGGGGTGAGAATGTCCTTAAGCTCTTCGATCGTACGAACCATTATCCCAATCTCCCCACCGTTACTCGCGGAGCACCACCAAGGTCACGGTGACACGAAACCTCGGCGAAACCGGCTTCCCTCAAGAGCGCCGCGATCTCTGCGTGTTGCTCCCTGCCTCCTTCTAGTACAAGATACCCATTGACGCTTAATTTATCTACGGCCTCAGGAATGAGACGGCGATAGGCCGCCAGGCCGTCGGCTCCACCGTACAACGCCTCACGGGGTTCGCCGCTTGCCAGGACCTCGATCTCCGCCGGCGTGAGATACGGCGGGTTCGCGGTGATTACATCAAAGGAGCCTCCGATATCCTGCAGGTAGTCGCTGCGCTGAAACCGTATCCGCCCCGGCGTGTGGCGCTCGGCATTGTGCTGCGCGATTCGGAGCGCAGCGGTCGATAGATCGGAAGCCGATACCTGCGCCTGCGGTACAGCCCAGGCTACCGCCACTGCGATACAGCCGCTGCCGGTACAGCAATCGTGCAACCGAGCTGCCGGTCCGATCCGCGCAATCAGCTCGAGCGCTACCTCGACGATCAGCTCGCTGTCGGGACGGGGCACTAGCACCTCCCGGCTCACGGCAAACTCCAGCCCGTAGAACTCCTTCCGTCCGAGAAGATAGGCCACCGGTACACCGCGCGAGCGCTCATCCACAAGGCGCCGGAATGCGTTCCATGCTTCCGGCGAAATCTCTTCGGGGTACGCGGCGATGAGCTGCTCGCGCGAAACCTCCAGCACCTCGGCCAGCAGGAGCGTGGCATCGAGGAGCGGAGTGTCGCCGGCGGTTTCGCGCAACTGTGCAGCGGCCTGCAACGTTGCCTCGCGAATCGTCATCGCCGCCCGGAGCTACGAGGATTGCGACTGCAACATCGCTTCCTGTTCACTGAGCTTCAGGGCTTCGATCAGGTGATCGAGCTCTCCTTGCATGATGTTGTCGAGTTTATGGAGGGTCAGGTTGATGCGGTGGTCGGACACCCGATTCTGCGGGAAGTTGTAGGTTCGAATACGCTCGGAGCGGTCGCCGGAGCCGATCTGCAGCCTGCGGGCGGTTGCGCGCTCCGCTTGCTTCTTCTGGTCCTCCAGTTCGTACAGACGGGCCTTCAGGATACGCAGCGCCTTGGCTTTGTTCTTGTGCTGTGACTTCTCGTCCTGGCAGCTCACCACCAGCCCGGTCGGTTCGTGCGTGATGCGCACCGCCGAATCGGTGGTGTTGACACTCTGCCCGCCGGGCCCGGAGGAGCGGAAGACGTCGATCCGGAGGTCTTCGTTGTTGATCTGAATGTCGGTGTCTTCGGCTTCCGGAAGCACGGCTACGGTGACCGCCGAGGTATGGATCCGCCCTCCGGACTCAGTGGTCGGAACGCGCTGAACTCGATGTACCCCGCTCTCGTATTTGAGATTGCCGAAGATCTGTTTGCCCGAGATCGAAAACACGATTTCCTTGTAGCCGCCGACCTCGGTCTCGCTTGTCGACATGATCTCGGTCTTCCACGCCTTGCTCTCCGCGTAGCGCGTGTACATGCGGTACAAGTCGGCCGCGAACAGCGACGCTTCATCGCCGCCGGTGCCGGCGCGGATCTCCATTATCGTGTTCTTGTCGTCCATCGGGTCGGATGGAATCAACAGTAGTTTGATCTCGTGTTCCAGGCGGTCGATCTGCTCTTCGAGTTGCCTGACCTCCTGCCGCGCCATTTCGTGCAGCTCGTGGTCCTGTTCCTCAGCAAGTATCGCCCGGGCCTCCTCCAGCTGCTCGCGGAGCGTCGCGTAATTCTCGTACGCTGCAGCGATCTCGCTCAGATGGGCGTGCTCACGCATAAGACTCTTGTAGCGTTCCGGATCCTTGTGAATATCCGGTTCGGCTACCAGTTGCTCAACCTCGCGGAAGCGGTCGATATAGGCGTCAAGCTTGGCTTTCATTCGTGTGTTCTCCGTTGTTCCGTCAAAGCGGCAGGTATGGCGCGGCGGCGCGCAGTAGTCTTGATTCACGCGGCCCGCCCGCGCAGAACGGCGGAAGGCTAATCGCTTCGGCCCGGCTTCAGAAAGCCGAACATGCTGCCGCAGATACCGCCGAGAATATGCGCGAACTGTGAGATGCCGTCGGTTTGCATCGCTGCCATGATCTCGCGCGTGAGATACAACGCCACGATCAGGATGAAGGTCAGGGGGATCTCACCCTTGCGGTAGTTCGTAAACGAAACGAGGAGGATCATCATGAACACGATGCCGCTTGCACCCATCAGGCCGGTGGTGAGGAACAGCACATTCAGCACCCCGGTGATCAGCGCAGTGATCAGCATCATCGTCACCAGGTTCAGCGACCCGTACTTCTCTTCGAGAATAGGCCCGAGCAGCAGGATGAACGCGAAGTTGGACATCAGGTGATTCCAGTCCGCATGCCCTCCGATGTGCGCGACGAGTCGTACGTAGTCCAGCGGACGTGAGGTGTCCATCGTAGCGCCCACCGAAAAGATCGAAGCCGTAACCGTGCCGCCGAATAGCATGTCGAGCAGCAGGACGGCAGTCGAAATCAGGGCGAATGTCAGGGTCGCCGGAGCGTTGTAACTTATCCTCATAAGCGTCGACCTCCACAGTATTGCAGCCGGTATGAGTGCGTCAAGTCCGCTCCCAGGCGGCGACGTAGCGTTCGATCGCGAACTTACGCTTCAGACCGCCGGGAGTCATCGAGCGGACCTTGCCGAAGATCGGGCGCTCAGGCCATCCGCGATCGTGCTTGCCGAAACACCACGCCACGCCGGTGTATCCGTTGGGATCGCGTCCGTCGAGCTCATACTTGTCGTTGAGATAGATTGCGGTCGCGAACGCTTCACGGGGCTGCCGATGCCACTCGATCAGGCGCTTGCCCCAGTACATGCGCATATAACCGTGCATTTTTCCGGTGGTGACCATCTCCCGCTGCGCCGCGTTCCAGTACGGATCCTCGGTCTCCGCTTGCTCGAGCTGCCGCAGTGTGTAGAGTTGCGGGCGGGGATCCGAAGCGTGCTGTGCGAGCGTGGCAGCGGCCCAGGACGGAACGCAATCGAACCGGTCGTAGTCCGGATTGTAATAGGCGAAATTGATCGCCAACTCGCGCCGAACGATAAGCTCCTCGAGGAACGCCTGCGCTCCGGCCGCGAGCTGCTGCGCGTGCTCCCGGGCTGCAACGTCGCAATCGGCCGCGGCTGCGCGAACACGGTTCGCGAGATACGCGACGGAGATCTGACCGAAGTGCAGGTAGGGGCTCAGGTCGGAGGTAAGCGCTTGTGCCGGATCGTTGCGCGACTGGTGATAATCCGCGAGGCGGCAAGTGAGGAAGTCCCGAAAGCGGTTCTCAGCATGGCTGAGGCCGCCGACGAAGCCGGAGGAGGGCGGTACCGAGCGATCGATTTTCAGTCGGCTGAGCACGGACTCGACACTGTGAGCGAGCTCAGTCTGAAGCTGCGGTAGGTTGCGGATTGTTCGTGGGATCGCGGGACCGCCGGCCGACAGGCCCCCTTTGCGTTTGACCGAAGGCCCGGCCGGTTCGGCGGCTGCCGATTCAGGCAGCCACTGCGCGAGCAGGGGCTGGAGCTTACGGCGCAGGGTGGCTGCGCTGTACTCTTCCTTGGGGGAGGCCACCCGTACCGGGACTACGACGTCGCCCTCAACCTCGAGCATCATCATGTCCACCGCCGCGGAGATCCGCGTCCGCCACCCGCGCTGCAGGCGGAGGTAGCTGCAGTCGGTGACGACCACTGAGGCCTCCAAAGCCGCGGCGATGATAAGCTCAACCGGGTCTCCATGCAGCAGCAGGAACTCCAGACCGCGCGCCTTTAGGGCCGTCTGCACTTCCCGCAACCCCTCCAGCATGAAGCGATAGTGACGAAGATTCGCGCTCGGGAAACCGTCGCATAGCGCGAAGACGACCAGGCAGGATTGGTTGTTCGTGGTCGCGTATGCCAGTGCAGTCTCTAGGGCCGGATTGTATTCAACGCGCATCGACGCCTGCATCCAGTACAGAACGTAGTTCCCGCGGCGTGCAGGGCGGTCGTTCAGCGGCGTGGTGCGGGTACTGTAGGGGTGGCTCGCGTCGCGAGGCGTTTCGCGCGCCGGGGCCGGCGCGTGGTCATTCGGCGCCGGCGAGCCGAGAGCGGACGGAGCGGTTTCGGCCGACGGAGTTGATGAGGCTGACGACATGGGCGCAAGCATAGCATGTTTTCCACTGTCGTGGTGCGCAAAACTGTACTATGATGCTATCGGGGCCGATAATGAATAGCGTGAATAGCGTTATCCTGATTGTAGACGACGAACCGCTGACTGCGGAGTTCTACGAAGCGGTTCTTATAGAACACGGCTACAGCGACACGCTGGTCTCAAGCGACAGTCGAACGGTGATGGAGCTCATCGCCCACACCCCGGTCTCGGTGGTCCTGCTGGATCTGAACATGCCGTACCTCTCGGGTGAGGAGATTCTCTCGCAGATCACTGAGCGCTACCCGGAGATTCCGGTCATTGTGATCACTGCCGTCGATCGTATCGAAACGGCCGTGGAGTGCATGAAGGGCGGCGCATTCGATTTCATGACCAAACCGGTGGACGAAGCGCGCATGGTCGGAGCGGTACGCAACGCCCGCCGCTTGCTCGAGCTGCAGGATCAGGTGCAGATCATGCGGCAGAATGAGAATCGGAATGAGCCTGATGACCCGCGGCGGTTTCGCGGCATCGTCACGGTGAGCCCGCTGATGAAACGGGTGTTCGTACAGCTCGAAGCGATCGCGCGCACGCCGTGGCCGGTGTTCGTAACCGGCGAAAGCGGGACCGGTAAGGAGTTGATCGCCCGGGCGATCCATGATCTCAGCGAGCGCAGTGGTGAGTTGGTCGCGGTCAACGTGGCCGGGCTCGACGGTACGATGTTCTCCGATACGCTGTTCGGCCACCGTAAAGGAGCGTTCACCGGGGCGGATGCGACCCGCCAGGGCCTGATCGAGCAGGCAAACCGGGGTACGCTGTTTCTCGACGAGATCGGTGATCTCGATCAGCAGTCGCAGGTTAAGCTATTACGCCTCCTGCAGGAGGGTGAGTACTATCCGTTGGGTGCCGACCGCCCGAGCCGTTCGCACGCCCGTATCGTGGTGGCCACCAACGCCGATCTGGAACAGCTCCAACAGGAGGGCACGTTTCGGCGCGATCTCTACTACCGGCTGGTTTCGCATCGGATCCATCTTCCACCGCTGCGCGAGCGCAGCGAAGATATCCCGGTGCTGTTCACCCATTTTCTGCACGAAGCATGCGAGACGCTCGGCTGCAGTGTTCCTCAGGTTCAGCCGGAGCTCTTCGACTACATTTCGCGTTACCGGTTCCCGGGCAATGTGCGCGAGCTGCAGGCGATGGTCTACGACGCTTTGGGAAGGCACACCGGTGGACGGCTCTCGATCGAGACCGTAAGGGAGTACCTGCGGAACACCGATGCAGGAGCGGCGGGCAACGGCACGACCTGGAGCGGGCCCGGGGAAGCGGCTGCCCGTGAGCAGGATGCTTCGGAGGCGGCGACATTGATCCGCAGGTTCGGTGGATTCCCCAAGCTCAAGGACGTGGAAGCCTGGCTGATCGATGAAGCGCTGCGGCTCAGCGGCGGTAATCAGTCGGCAGCGGCCTCGATGCTCGGTGTATCTCAGTCTACCGTCAGTCGGCGAGCCAAGCAGAACACCTCCGCCTGAACTGCATCGTCCGGACGCCGCACCACCCTATGCAATCTGCATGCGCATGCAGAGTGCATAGCGCAGCCACCTTCAATAATTCTTTATTCAATAAAAAGATACCTCCATATCTCAGCGAGCGTTATTCATTCGGCATAATCGCCGCCCAGCCGCGGATTTGCGAAGCAATAACTTAATTATCTATCATGTATAGAGTTATGAGCTTTTGCTTCGCTCGGCACGGGGATTGCAATATAGGTAACCGGGGTGCTTTTGAGGCGCCGGCAAAACCGCAGGTTTCTGGGGCCTGCAGCCGGCGCTCCTAAGACCGAAGTAAAAACCGGAGGTAAAAACCGAAGGTAAGAATCGATGTAAAAATCGATGTAAAAACGATGTAAAAACGATGTAAAAAGCGTTGTCAAAAAGTCCTCTGTCCCTCGCGGGAGTGCCGGGTCCGACTTGCGGCCGAGGCGCTCCCGTGCAGTAGCGCTTGCGTCACCTATCCGTGTATACGCTATAATGGCCGGATCAAGGAGAGGGGCGCATGAAAAGCGAGGGCGACTTTCCCAGCCTCAACGAAAAGGACCCGGAGGGCCTCAAGCCGGACGGGTCGCCGTATCGCGTGCTGATCGTAGATGATTCTATGTTCATCGCCAAGCAACTCGGTCAGATCCTCACCTCGGCCGGCCTTCAGGTGGTGGCGACGGCTGCAGACGGCCGCGAAGGGGTCGAGAGATACAAGGAGCTGTACCCAAATCTCGACCTTGTTACGATGGATATCACGATGCCGAGACTCGACGGTGTCGGCGCGTTGCGGGAGATTGTGGAGTTCGACGACAACGCGTGCGTGGTAATGATCAGCGCGCTCGGGAAGAACGATCTCGTGAAAGAGTCGCTCATGATTGGGGCTCGCAACTACATCGTCAAACCGCTGGATCGGTCCAAGGTCTTGGAACGTGTTCTCATGGCGCTCAACCGCTAAGTGGTATTCGCCGGCGCCCCTGCGGCGAAATCGGCGTAACGGGCCCCGTTGGTAAATCGCGATGCCTATGCCAATGCCTGCACTGCGCTTCGCTTTTCTCAAGCTTGGCCGGCTGTTAGTGACCATTTTCTTCATTACGAGTCTGGTCTTTGTGGTGTTGCGCGTGCTCCCGGGAGATCCGGCTCGCACGATTGCAGGCATAGATGCCGATGAGCGCGAAGTGGCGGCCCTGCGCGCGGAGCTTGGCACCGACCGCCCTTTGCCGGAGCAGTATCTTGACTGGTTGTGGTCCACTGCCCGGCTTGAGTTCGGCACCTCGTTTTTCCACCAGCGACCGGTAGTCGAGCTGATCCGCGAACGCATACCGTTGACGCTCTCGCTCTCGGTGGCCGCGTTCAGCGGGGCGCTGCTGGTGGCTCTCCCGCTCGGCGTGGCGATGGCGGTACGGCGCTGGGGAGCGATCGATTATCTGGGTATGGGCTTCTCACACCTGGCGATGGCCCTGCCTGAGTTCTGGCTCGCTATTCTGCTGCTGCTGGTTTTCGCGGTGGTGTTGGGTTGGTTTCCGCTGTTCGGTGCGGTCTCTCCCCGCCATTTCGTGCTGCCGGTAATTGCGCTGGCTCTAAGTCGGGCGGCGGTGTTGGTACGCCTGGTGCGCTCGTCGATGGTCGAGGAGCTGGAACGTGAATATGTGCTTGCCGCCCGGGCACACGGGTTGCCGGAGCGGCGAGTTCGCTACGGTTACGCGCTGCGGAATGCTTTGATCCCGGTTATAACCGTAGGCGCCATCCAGTTCGGCTATCTGTTGGGAGGCTCGATCGTTATCGAACAGGTGTTCTCGCTGCCCGGGCTCGGGCGGCTCCTGCTGTCGGCGATCTACCGCCGCGATTTCCCGGTGGTGCAAGGGGGAGTGATCGTCACCGCGGTTGTGTTCTCAGGGGTGAATTTCGTCGCAGACATTCTCTACAGCGCAGCGAACCCCAAAATACGGATGAGGTAGGCGGCGTATGGAACAGACAACGGAGCAGATGTGTGATCCGAGTTGCGTGCTGCAACTGCGTGATCTCGGAGTGCGCTTCAAGTCGGGCGGGCACCCGGCCGAAGCGCTTCGCGGGATCAATCTAGATCTGCGGTACGGCGAGGTGCACGGTCTGGTCGGAGAGAGCGGGGCCGGGAAGAGCGTGCTTCTGCACACGGTGCTCAACCTCAATAGGGGAGCCGGAACAGTCACAACCAACGGAGAAGTGCTGTACGACGGGCGAAACCTGCTGGTGCTCTTCGGCCCCGAGATCAGGCGGATTCGCGGTGCTCAGATTGCGATCGTGTTTCAGGAGCCCACAAAGCACCTCAATCCCGGGCTGACGATCGAGGAACACATTCTCGACCTGCTGCGCTATCACCTCGGTATAACCCGCCGTCCCGCCGCCGCCCGTGCCGCCCAGCTGCTCGAGCTGGTGGAGCTTCCGCGGCGCGTGCTTCGGAACTACGCCTTCGAGCTCTCCGGCGGTATGCAGCAACGTGCGATGATCGCGATTGCGATCGCCTGCAATCCTCGGGTGCTGCTGGCCGACGAGCCTACCACGGCGCTGGACGTTACCGTTCAGCGTCAAATCCTCGATCTATTGCTGCGGTTGCGGGACGAGCTTGGGTTGTCGGTGATCTTCGTCTCGCACGACCTCGGCGTCGTGCATGAGATTGCCGATCGGATCTCGGTTCTGTATGCCGGGAAGATAATCGAGACCGCGGTGAACCGCGACCTCTTTCGTACGCCGTTGCATCCTTACACCGAGCTGTTGCTGGAGTCGGTCCCGTCGGCGGCGATGCGCGGACGTGAGCTGAAGGTCATCCCCGGTGCCGTTCCGGATGCAACCGCGGTACCGGTCGGGTGTTCGTTTCACCCGCGCTGCCCGATCGCAGCCGAGCGCTGTTCGGTCGAGATCCCGGAACTGCACGGGCGGGAGGGTCAGCACGCCGCAGCCTGCTTCTATCCCGGTGAGCTCGGTGCTCGCCTCGCGGGGCAGCGGTAGCGGGGCAGCGATAGAGAGTACGCTGCGAACTGAAGGAGCGTGATGACGCGATGTCGGCGTTTGTGTCAGTGGAAAACTTGAGTCAAACCTACACTGCGCGCTCGTGGCTTCGACCCGGGCTTGCGCCTACTCATGCGGTGCGCGACGTAAGCTTCACGATAGAGCGCAACACGGTGATGGGGCTGGCCGGGGAGTCGGGCAGCGGCAAGAGTACCCTGGCGCGCGCGCTGGTTCATCTCGAGCGCCCGACCTCGGGTGCGGTCCGCATCGGAGGAATACCGCTCGCGCGCCTGCGTCGCCGTGGCTTACGCAAGGCCCGGCGGCGGATGCAGATCGTGTTCCAGGACCCGCATGGGGCGCTCAATCCGCGGCTGCGTATCCGCCACAGTCTCGGTGAAGCGCTTGCGAACGCCGGCGTACCCCGGCGTGAGCGTGCCGCGCACGCGATACAGCTGTTACGGCTGGTGGGGCTCGCTCCGGAGCATCTAGATCGTTACCCGCGAGCGTTCTCCGGGGGGCAGAAGCAGCGCATCGTCATTGCGCGTGCGCTCGCGGGTAACCCCGAGTTTCTGGTGCTCGACGAACCGGTGAGCAGCCTGGATGTCTCGATTCAGGCTCAGATCATCAATCTGCTGATGGACCTCAAACAACGTCTCGGTCTGACCTATCTCTTCATCTCACATGACCTCAATTTGGTGTCGTACGTGAGCGACACAATTGGTATATTGAGGGAGGGTCGGCTGGTGGAACACGGGCCGGTCGACGAGGTGCTCGAGCGGCCCCAGGCGGAGTATACCAAAGCATTGTTCGGGGCCTCGCCGTCGCTGCACCGCGATCCGAATTCGCTGCGGAGCTAAACGTTGCTCGCCGCAGCGACGGGGAGGAATGGCATACTATGAAAGCTTCAACTGGTTCATATACTGCGCGGCGGCGCTCTCTAATTACCGTCGTGCTTGCGATCACGGCCGTGGTGGTGGGTGCCGCAACGGTGGCTACGGGAGTGCTCGGCGCGCTTGGAGCGCGCGAGGCCGTCGATGTCGATCGGAGAGTCCGCATCGGGATGTCCGGCAATCCGGATACTCTTGACCCCCATCGAACATCAGGAACGCTGACGTTCTTCTCGATCCGCGGGTTCTATGACACGCTGATCGAGCCCGGAGAGGACGGCGAATACCGGCCCGCGCTGGCCGAGAGCTGGGAGGTCTCGGATGACGGTTTGAGCTGGACCTTCGAGCTGCGTTCCGGTGTGCTGTTTCACCATGGCCGGAGCCTTGAAGCGGCCGATGTGGTCGCCACGTTTGAGCGCATTCTCGACCCCGATACCGGTTCGCCGCACGCTCGCGAGCTGCGGCCGCTGGAGCGCGTAGTGGCGGTGGACGATCTGACGGTCCGGTTTGAGCTTTCTCGTCCGTATACCCCGCTTCTGGCCACGCTGGCCTCGGGCTGGGGAGCAATTCTTCCGGCAGATCTGATCGAGGACGGGCACCGTTTCAGTATCGAGCCGCTCGGAACCGGGCCGTATGTCTTCGTGCATTGGCAGGAAGACAGCGACATCCGTATGCGGCGCAACCCGGGGCACTGGCGCTGGCAGGATGGCGACGAAGGGGCAGCTGAGGAGGTGGTGCTGCACATCATCACCGAGACGACCGTGCAGGAGCAGGCTCTGATCGCCGGGCAGTTGGACATAATCGACATGATCAGTGAAGCGATGCTCGATACGCTCCGACAGCGGCCGGACACTTGGATCGATGAGACGCTCTCATCGCTGGTGATGGTCCTGTCGATCAATAACGATCATGCTCTGCTTTCGGACCCGCGCTTGCGGCAGGCGATGGCGCATGCGATCAACAAACAGGAAGTGCTCGATGTGGCTTACAACGGTGGCCGGCCGGTAAGCACGTTTCTGGATCATGGCGATCCGTTTTACGCCGGAATTGGGGATCCGTATCCCTACGACCCCGAACGGGCCCGCGAACTGCTCAATGAGTCGGACTATGACGGACAGACTCTCAGAATTGCGGTTCCCCAGAATTACGAGCCGCATGTCCGCGCGGGCGAGATCTATACCGAGATGCTCGGCCGTATCGGACTCAACGTTGAGCTGCGGCTGATGGAGTGGTCGACCTGGTTGTCGGACGTGTACCAGAACAGCGAGTTCGATTTGACCGTGATCGGTCATACCGGCAAGCTTGATCCCGACGGGCGTTTCGCCGGGTTCGACACCGGTGAGAACTACGTGAACTGGTATCATCCGGAAGCCGAGGTGCTGATTCAGGCCGCCCGTAGCGAGGCGGAGTTTGACCGGCGCTTTGAGCTGTATGCCGAGGTGCAGCGGATCATGGCTGAGGAGGTACCGATGGTTTTTGTCGGAACGTCGTATCGGCATATGGGCCTGAGCGAACGAATAACCGAGTTCCAGATGGACCCCAAGCTCGATACGATAGATTTTGCGCGGCTGCGTCTGAAATAGAAGACGGCGGTGGATATGCTCTGGACGCGATGGCGGGTGCTCGGGGCGCTCGGCAATGTGTTTACCGCGTTCGCGCTTCTCGTGGTGCTGGTGATGATTGCGTTCGCGGTATACGCCCCAATGATCGCTACCCATTCGCCCACGGCCCAGAACCTGGGGTCGCGCTTTCAACCGCCGGGTAGCGAACCGCACCTGCTCGGAACCGATGAGCTTGGGCGCGACGTGTTTGCCCGAATCGTCTACGGGTCGCGCGCGTCGCTCGGCGTTGCTGCCATCACGGTTGCGATATCGGCGAGCGTTGGGCTCGCACTGGGGCTCGCGGCTGCACTGGCGGGCGGCCTTGTCGACGACGCGGTCACGGTGCTGGCTGACGCCGTGCTCTCGTTTCCCACTATCCTCCTGGCGATCACGGTGGTCTCGGTGCTGCAGTATGGCATGCTGCAGGTTGGGACCGCGATCGGAGTTGTGTTCATCCCGGTGTTTACACGGCTTGTGCGTGCCGAGACGAAGGCGATTCGTGAAGAAGGCTACTATCGCTCCTCAAGGGCGCTCGGAAGCAGCCTGCGCAGAACGGTGGCGCTGCACGTGCTCCCGAACGTGTTGCCCCGCGTAGTGGTGCAGGCTACGATTACATTCGCGCTTGCGATCGTGATTGAGTCCTCGCTTGCGTATCTGGGGCTCGGCACGCAGCCCCCCAACCCAAGCTGGGGTCTGATGCTACGCGACGGACGCAACGCGCTGTTTCACGCTCCCTGGCTCTCGATCTTCCCCGGGGTGGCGCTAGCGTTGACAGTGTTCAGTCTTAATTTTCTGGGCGACCGCCTGGCGGAGTATCTGGGACGATGAGAATCGCGCGACGACGATGGCATCCAGTTCGGGGGCCGGCGATCGGGGCAGTTGCTGCGCTCGTAATTCTGGCGGCGGTGGTGCTTGGAATGCGCCGCGCGGCCGAGCCCGAGGCGTACCCGAAACCGGCTATTGCCGACCTGGAGGATATCCGCGAGCGCGGTCATCTGGTAGCGGCGACCAGTTTCAGCCCCCATAGCTATTTCGTCTATCGCGGCCGGCCGATGGGCTATTCGTATGAGCTGTTGGAGCGCCTCGGCGAGCGTCTGGAGGTGGGGGTGGAAATCGAGGTGATCGACACGCTCGAGGACATGCTCGCGGCGCTCGAGCAGGGGATGGTTGATCTGGTAGCCCATCCGCTGAACGTCACCGCGTTGCGCCAAGAGCGCGTGGCGTTTACGCGCACGCTCTACACGACGCCGCAGGTATTGGTGCAGCGTCTGCCGGAGAACCACCGGCGGATGACCGCTGATGAGATCGAAGCCGAGCTGCTGCGCGAGCCTGCGGAACTGGACGGCAAGACGGTCATGCTGCGACGCAACTCAGCCTACGTCGTGACACTGCGCAGTCTGATGGAAGAGCTGGGGATCGAGATCGATCTGCACGAGGCGCCGGGTCGATTGACGACCGACGAGCTGATTCGCCGCGTGGCAACCGAGGCGCTGCAGTACACGGTCGCGGACCGGAATATCGCCCAGGTGTCGCTCGCCTATCATGACAATCTCGATATCGAGACCGAGCTCAGCCGGCCGCTGCCGATCGCGTGGGCGCTGTCACATGAGGCGCCCAGGCTGCTCGAAGAGGTCGACGCATGGCTCGAGGAGGAACAGCAACACGCCGACTACCATGTAATCTATCGGCGCTACTTCGTTGAACGGAGAATTGCCCCTACGTTGATCGACCAGGGGTTCTTCGCTCTGGGGCTGCAGCGCATTTCTCCTTACGACGAGATCATCAAGGAGTACGCCGAAACCATAGACTGGGACTGGCGGCTGCTTGCGGCGTTGATCTTCCATGAATCACAGTTTCGCCCAGACGCGCGCTCCTGGGCGGGAGCGCGAGGGCTCATGCAGTTGATGCCTCGAACCGCGCGCGCCTTCGGCGCGCGCAATCCGGATGACCCCTACCAGAGCATTGCGGCCGGGACGCGCTTCATCGCCTGGCTGCAGGAGTACTGGGAAGAACGCGTGTCGGATGCAGACGAGCGTCTCCGCTTCGTGCTGGCATCTTACAACGTCGGGCATGGACACGTACAAGACGCGCGCCGCCTCGCCGAAGAGCATGGAGCGGACCCGCAGGTCTGGAGCGGTCACGTGGAGCGATATATGCTCAAGAAAAGCCGGCCGGAGTACTTCCGGCATGAGGTGGTGCGCCACGGGTACGCCCGGGGCGAGGAGCCGGTGAACTACGTACGGTCGGTGCTGGCACTGTATCGCCATTACAGCCGCCTGGTGGACGTTTCCGGCAACCGCGATGTCGGCGGCACCGAACGCTGAGGCGCGCGCTCAACCGCGCCCGTTGGAAAGCTCGATAGAGAAACGCTCGAGCAGGCGATGAAGCGGCAACGGGCTGTTGTAGCGCCTGGGACAACGCGCAGCGCGTTGGTAATGGTCGCTGAGGTCGCTATTGCCGGCCGCCGCCTCCACCGCTCGCCGATGGTCGCCGAGTTCGGCGTCGGCAGGCGCCGAAAAGAGTTGAAAAAGCGCCTCTACGGTTACCGCGGCGGAGTCCAAAGCGCGACGATACAGCTGCGGCACCGATTCACGGCGGTACCGTCCGGCGGGGCAGGGGTCACGCCACCGGCGCCGGCTCAGGTTGAGGACGTCTAGCCCCAGTGGCACGACCTCCGGGTGCAGTATCGCCAACCGGTGCAGCCGTTTCGCCCGCGCCCCATCCGATCTAACCGCGGTGCGCCGCGCCTGTGCCAGGTCGTGGTGCGCCCAGTAGTAGTAACCGCGGGAATCTTGGTAGGCGTTGCGAAGCCGTGTGCGCAGGGCGTGGTCTCGTTGTGCTCCGGGCAGCTGTTCGATCAGTGCGCAGCGCAGCGCCTCGGCGATCGATTCCGGGAGCTCGTCGCCGAGATCAAGATAGGAAAGGGCAGGCACGGCGCTGGGTGTTATACCGAGGCGCGCCCGCAACAGCGCGGTGTCGAGCAGCCGTTCGAGAAAAGCGTGCATCGTGCGCAGCCGTTCGGTATCAGGCCGCCCGCGCTCGTACCAGCCGCTACGGTAGTTGATGTAAGGGTGCAGGAAGCGGTCGAGGGCCGCGTGTGTCGCAAACCCGTACAGGTACGCAGCGGTCTGGTCGTCAGCCTGAACGCCGCTTCTGCGGGCGGCCTCCGCGGCGGCCGCGAGCATGCTTCCAAAGCCGGCACGGTGCAGCCTGGTACCGTAGCGCAGGGCCGAAGGCTTTGAGCGGCGGTTGTGCAGGAAGATATCCGGGCCCTGGGCTCCGAGGCCGAGCGCGGCGCGGTGAGCGGTAATGCGGCGAAACGGCGCCGGCGGCAGAGCGCGGGCGATGGTGTCGGTCGCGAAGAACAGATGCGCAAGCTGCGACGGCATAGGTCATCGTAGCATGGAGCCCCCGGCCCGCTCAATCTGCCCGGTTTACGGGATACCTTTTTCGGGATACACTCCAGGCAACTGCGAGGAGGCACGATGCTGCTACATGAGACGCGCAAAACAGCTTGGTTGGTGGTGACGGTTATGCTGCTGTCCGCGGGCATGCCGCTGGCGGCCGACGAGTTCCAGGATGCGGTTGAGCAAGCAAAGGCGGCCTACGACGAGGGGCGGCTTTCGGAGGCACTCGAGTATTACACCGCCGCGCTCGAGATCGATGATTCGATCGCTGAGCTCTTCTACAATCGTGGCAACGTGCATTATGACCTAGGTAACTATCGTGACGCAGTTGAGGACTATACCGCCGCCCTGGATCTGGACGATGGGATCGGACAGGCATACTACAATCGGGGCAACGCGCGCTTCATGCTCGAAGAGTATCGCGAGGCTATCGTGGACTACGACGAAGCGCTCGCGCGTGAGGGCGATGATGAGATGACGTTCTATAATCGCGCTACCGGCCACTTCCGCCTCGAGAACTATCGTGAAGCGATTGAAGACTATCGCCGAGTACTGGAGATCAATCCGGATCACATCAACGCGCACTATAATCTGGGGCTCGCGCACGTGCGCCTTGCCGAACAGCTCGAGAACGCCACCGACGATTGATCATTCGATAGATGTGTGATGGCGCCGATCGACGCAGACGCCTATCGGGTGGGGTTGCGCTGCCGCCGCGAGTTCCTTGCGCACCTCGCTGAATTCGGCACACCCCAGGCCGGCAACCCTCAGGCCGGCGCCGGGAAGGCTACACCGAGCACCGGTGCGCACTCGGCCGTGGAAGAGACTCTGCAGGCGTACGCCGTGGAGTTCTGCCGCAGGGCCCTGCCGCCGGAGGAACCTGGCCCACGATCCGAAGCGGAACCCGGTGCACGCGAGGCGCCGTCCGCCTATGAGTACGCGCCGCTGCGGCTGGAGGCCGACGATCTCCGCGCCGAGGCGCTGTATGCCCGGCAGGTCGGGCCCGACGGCGACCGTTGTGAAGTGGTGGTGTACCGCGGCGGGACTCGCGTGCGCGAAAGCGATCTGCTCGAGCTCGGGTTCTTCCTGCATGTGGCCGCCAAGCGTGGCCTCGAGCTGTTGCGCATCTGGCTGCTGTTGCTTGACGGCGAGTACCGGCGTTGCGGCGGGCTGCAGACCGAGCGTCTGTTCCGGCTGCACGACGCAACCGCGGCTGCTAACCGCTATGCCGCGCGGGCTCGCCAGGTCGTGCCTGAGCTTGTAGCCGCCTTGCGGGTCGACGATCACGCGCCGGTGGCGCGGTGTGCGCGGGTGGGGCGCTGCCCGGTCTGTGACGGCCCGCGCGAAGAGCTTGCGCTCGACGATCTCCGCACGCTTGGGGGCAAACGTTCCACCGTTCGAGCGTGGTACAATGCCGGTTATCGCCGCATCACCGAGCTGCCGGAGGACGCCGGACTGGACCGGGTGCAGGAGATTCAGCGCCGCGCGGTCTTGAGTGGAGCACCTTACCTGGAGCCTGACCAGCTACTCAGTTTTCTTGATTCGATTACATTTCCGGCTGCCTTTCTTGATTTCGAAGCGGTTAACAGCCCGCTGCCGCTGTATGATAATTGCAGTCCGTTCGAGCACGTGCCGTTCCTCTTCTCGGTTCATCGAGTCGAGCACAAACAGGCCCCGGCGGGGCACCGTGACTTTGCTATGCAGCCGGGCCGCGATCAGCGCGAAGAGCTGTCGTGCCGCTTACTCGAGGCGGTTGATGGGGCCGAAGCGGTGGTGGTGTATGACGCGACCTTTGAACGCAGCGTTATTGAGCGCCTTGCGCGGCAGTTCCCTCAGCATGCAGACGGCTTGCGCGAGGTGGCTGAGCGCATTCGCGACTTGCTCGTACCATTCCGCTCGCTGCGGTATTATCACCCCGAGCAGCGCGGCCGGTACTCGATGAAAACGATACTGCCGCTCCTCTGCGGAACCGACTGGAGCGACCTGGCGGTGCAGGACGGCCGTCGGGCCGGGGAACTCTATCTTCGGCTCTGCCTGGACGCCCAGGCAGGCGTGAACGATGTACCGCAGACGGAGCTGGAACGCCTTCGGCAGTACTGCCGGCGTGATACGGCAGCCATGGCGCAGATATATCGAGCGCTTCTGGCTGCCGCGGGCGCCCAATGAGCGGCAGTCCTGCCGCGAATCCTACGCTACGCTTCGTGTTCGAGCTGCAGCGTCAGGGTCGGCTGGTCGGCAATCTCGGACGGCCCGAAGTACTGAATCGCGCCCGGGAAGCGATAATCGCTCTCTTTTGCCCAGCGATCACGCTGCTGAGCGAAGGTCTTAAACGGCTTACCGCCGGTGTCGACCAGTGCTTTCTCGATGACCGGCGTCATCTTACCTTTGCGCTTCTCCATCGTCATCATGCCCACCAGCGGGATGCCGCCCGCCTCCCATTCTGAGCTCGGACGAGCAAGGCCGCGCACGGCACTGATGTAGCCGTTGGCTCCGCAGGCGATCAGGAGCCCGGCCGTCATACCGAGTGTCTGGCAGTAATCACTATCGAAGTTGCTCGGGAACGCACATCGGCCTTCGTAGCCGAAAAAATGGTGCTGATGCGAGAACTTGCCTTTGAAGCGGCCATTGGCTTTGAGCTCACCGAGCCTCGCCTCGACCATTTCGACGAGGAGGCGCTCGGTGTCGATGCGCGAGACCTGGACGTTACCGTGCGGATCGCGATCCATCAGCAGCTGGCGTTGAATCTCATTGGGCAGGCTGGAGAACACGTAAGACCGGTCACGGCTGAGCTTTCTGTTGATCCATTCGGACTGATTTTCGAAGGTCTTCAGCGTGGCGAAGTGCTCCTCATCGGCCGCAAGCAGCTCGTTGATTTCCGAGATCAAAGCGTTCATCTCCGGGATTGCCTCGATGAGCCCTTCCGGCACGAGCACGATGCCGAAATCGTTGCCCTGTTCGGAGCGCTTGCAGATGGTGTTGACAACCTGCTCGACGATCTCTCCGAGAGTTTGGCGCTTCTCGGCCACCTCTTCAGAGATGATGCAGACGTTGGGTCGGGTCTGCAGTGCGCACTCCAAGGCGATGTGCGAGGCCGAGCGTCCCATAAGCTTGATAAAATGCCAGTACTTTCGCGCTGAGCTCGCGTCGCGCGCAATGTTTCCGATGAGCTCGGCGTAGGTCTTGGACGCCGTGTCAAACCCGAATGAGGCCTCCACGTATTCGCTCTTCAGGTCGCCGTCGATCGTCTTCGGAACTCCGATTATCTGTATACCGGTCTGTTCGCGTTCCATGTACTCCGCCAGGAGCGCTGCGTTGGTGTTCGAGTCGTCACCGCCGATCACGACCAGCGCGTCCAGTTGACGCCGGCGGAACACCTCCACGGCGCGCGTGAACTGCTCCTCGGTTTCCAGCTTCGTACGTCCTGAGCCTATGATGTCGAAACCACCGGTGTTTCGATAGGGGTCGACGACTGCGGAGGTGAGCTCGATGCAATCGTCCTCCAAAATGCCGCCCGGTCCGTTGCGGAAACCGAACAAGCGCGACTCCGGGTGTACCTTCTTCAGGCCGTCGAATAGCCCGGCGATGACATTGTGCCCGCCCGGGGCCTGGCCGCCGGAGAGTATCACCGCCACTCGGAACGGTTTCTGTTGCGCCGCACCGCCTTCGCCCGCGCGGAAGCGCAGGACCGGACGACCGACGGTCAACGGGAAGTGTGCGCGGACCTCGGCCGGGAGACCGGTCCCGATCGGTTCGTTTGTCTCCACAGCTCCGAGCTTATCGATGCCCTCAGCCAGCGCCTGTGGAACTTTGGGCTGATACTGGTAGCGGGCTTGTTGCAGGGGCGAAATACTCATTGGTTACCATCCTTATCGGAGTATTAAGGTTGTACTGCTCTGAGACGGCTTCGATTGTAGTGGCGTGCTGAATGAATATCAAGGGTACGAGTGTGCTGTGCGTTGACGGTCCTGAATGAGCGGACTAAACTGAGACATACTATGCCAGTACTGCGATTGAAAAACGAGATACAACGGTACGCCTGGGGATCGCTCGATGCCATCCCGCGCCTGCTGCGACTCTCGAACCGGAGCCGTGAGCCGATGGCGGAGCTGTGGATGGGAGCGCATCCCAAAGCACCGTCCAGGGTGGAAATAGACTCGGGCACTCTGCAACCGCTCGGCGAATACATCGCCGATGATCCGGAGACGCGGCTGGGGCCGCGGGTAGCGGCACGCTTCGGCGGCCGGCTCCCTTTTCTGTTCAAGATCCTTGCGGTCGATACGGCGTTGTCGATTCAGGCCCACCCGACGCGCGAGCAGGCGCGTGAAGGGTTCGAGCGTGAAGAGCACGCCGGTATCGCGATTGACGCCTTTGAGCGCAATTATCGCGACAAGAACTCGAAGCCGGAACTCATCGTCGCGATGGGTGAGTTCTGGGCTCTGCGAGGCTTCCGGCCGCTCAGCGAGATCAAGGATCTGCTCGGGCATACCGGGTGCAGTGAGATTCTCAAGCGCTCCTTCGAGGCGGTGAGCCTCCCCAACGAGGATCGCGCGTACGACGCCCTGCTGCAGGCGCTGCTCGAGATTCCGGAACACGACGCGGATGTGTTGCTGCAAACCGTGGATCAGATCGCGCAGACCAAGCGACAGGATCCGCTATGGTACTGGGTGCACGAGCTCATCCGCAGTTTCCCGCGTGATTTGGGATGTATCGCTCCGCTGTACCTCAACCTGATCAAGCTGCGCCCCGGAGAGGGTATGTTTCTCCCCGCTGGAGAGTTGCACGCGTACTTGCGCGGATCGGCGCTCGAGATTATGGCGAGCTCCGACAACGTGCTGCGCGGGGGGCTTACTTCGAAGCACATCGATCGCGAAGAGCTGCGCAGGGTGCTCAGGTTTGGGCACACCGATGTGAAGATTATCGATCCCGAGGCAGTCGATCGCGCCTCACGAGTGTATCGCACACCGGTGCCGGAGTTCGAGCTGTGGCGTCACAACACCCCTTCGCTCCCTGCGCCGACGCATCTCGGGGGCGATGCCGGTGCGGTGATCCTTGAGACCAACGACACGCCGGAAATCCTCCTGAGCCTCGACGGGTACAGTGATCTGCGGTTCGAGGATCAGGTTCTGCGGCTGGAGCCGGGAGAATCGGCCTTCGTCACCGCCGACACCGGGCGCTATAGCGTGTCCGGCAGCGCAACACTCTATCGAGCGCGGGTAGGCAACCTCGATCGTGATGGCTGAGCCGATCTCGGCAATCTGGGTCGATGCGGACTCCTGTCCGCGGCGCGTGCGCGAGATTATCGCGCGTGCGGCCGAACGGCGCCGCATCAGCACCTACTATCTTGCCAACCGCGAGATTCCGATACCGAAATCCGCTTACGTGTCGATGATCGTGGTGTCCGGTGCCCCTGAGGCGGTCGACGCGCGCATTCTTGCGGAAGCACCCTCAACCGCGCTGGTCGTCACGCGCGACATACCGCTGGCCGCGCAGCTTGTTGAGCGGGGCCTGCTGGTGCTCAACGATCGCGGCGAGGTGTTCAGCGTCGAAAACGTGCGCGAGCGGTTATCGCTGCGTAACTTCAGCAAAGAGCTTCGTGATGCGGGGCTGTACCGTTCGGACGGCGATTCCCATAACCACCGGGCGGTTCAGGCTTTTGCGAATGCGCTTGACCGGGAGCTGCAACGGCGCGGCGTCGACGGCTGACGCCGCAGGCCAATGCCGTACGGACCGGTCAGAACTCCGCCGATCGCACCGTCCTCGGAAACGGGATCACGTCACGGATATTCTGCATCCCGCTGAGGTAGCGTACCAGGCGCTCGAATCCCAGTCCGAAACCGGAATGCGGCACCGTTCCGAAGCGCCGCAGATCGAGGTACCACCAGTACGTCTCACGGTCAAGCCCGGCTTCGTCGATGCGTCGCTGCAGCGTTTCGAGGTCGTCTTCACGCTGGCTTCCGCCGATGATCTCACCCAAGTAGGGCACGAGCACGTCCATGGCGCGCACGGTTTCGCCGTCGGAGTTCAGCTTCATGTAGAAGGCCTTAATCTCTTTGGGGTAATCGGTGACGATCACCGGGCCGTTGTAGAGCTCTTCGGTCAGATAGCGCTCGTGCTCCGACTGCAGATCGGCTCCCCATGACGGGCTAAACTCAAAATCCTTACCGCTGCGCTGGAGCGCCTCTATTGCTTCGCGGTAAGTAATGCGTGTGAAATCGGCGGTAAGCAGGCGTTCAAGCTCCTCGACCAGCCCGGGGCGGATGCGTTTGTCGAAGAACTGCATATCTTCGCTGCTCTCGCGCAGGGCGGCCTCAATCAGGCGGCGGAGAAAGCGTTCGGCGATCTCGATATTCCCGTCGAGGTCGCAGAACGCCATCTCAGGCTCTATCATCCAGAACTCAGCCAGGTGTCGGGTGGTGTTGGAGTTTTCGGCGCGAAAGGTCGGGCCGAAGGTGTAGACGCGCTCGAGCGCACAAGCGTAGATCTCGGCGTTGAGCTGGCCGCTGACGGTCAGGTAGGCCGGTTTGGCGAAGAAGTCGCGGCTGTAGTCTACCTGCGTCTCAGCAGTCGCAAGCTCATCCAGCGGCAGTGTGGTAACCTGGAACAGTTCTCCCGCCCCTTCGGCGTCGCTTGCGGTGATAATCGGGCTGTGGAGGTAATAGAAGCCGTAGTCCTGGAAGAACCGATGTGTGGCCATACTCAGCGTGTTGCGCAAGCGCGCGATGGCGCCGAACGTGTTGGTGCGCGCGCGCAGATGCGCAATCTCACGCAGGTATTCGAAGCTGTGGCGCTTCTTCTGAAGCGGATAGCGGTCGGCCGGGGCGTCGCCGATGACGCGCGCCTCGGTGGCGCGGAGCTCCAGACTCTGCCGCCCCCCGGGACTCTCGCTGAGCGTACCGCGAACCTCCATGCTGGCACCGGTCTGCATACGCTCGAGCTCGTCCGCCGGCGCCGGGCTGTCGGTATCGAAGATGATCTGCAGGCTGCTCATGCACGAGCCGTCATTGAGCTCGACGAACGTAACCGACTTGCTGCTGCGCCTCGTGCGGACCCATCCGTGTACCGCAATCTCCTCGCCGAGACCTTTTCCGGCCAGAGCGTCGACGATTCGGACGGTGGTTTCAAAGCTGAACTGCATGCTATCTCCTCGAGGTTCCGGTATCGCCTACAAGTAGCACACCTCCCGCGCGACCGTCAATTAAGACCGGCGGGGTAGTAACGTTCAGGACCTTCGGAGTATAGTATTCGCAGCAATACCAGCAGCGAGCGAAACATACAGATGGCAGAGCAGAAGACTTCAACACGGACGAGCGATCTTCGAATCGCTTCGCTAACGCCGCTTGTGCCGCCGGCACAGCTGAAGGAAGAGTATCCGGTGCCGCCGGAGACCACCGAACGGGTTGCCGAGAGCCGGCAGGTAATCGGGCGTATCCTCTGCGGTGAGGATCCGCGGCTGCTTGCGGTCGTAGGGCCCTGCTCTATCCACGATCCCGCGGCTGCGCTTGATTATGCTGAGCGCCTGGCCGCCCTGCGCGAAGAGCTGTCGGAGACACTGTATATCGTTATGAGGGTCTACTTTGAGAAGCCGCGCACCCGCCTCGGCTGGCGCGGGCTGATCCTTGACCCGGAGCTCGACGGAAGCGGCGACGTGCAGCATGGTCTGCGCGTGGCGCGCAAGTTGTTGCTGGACATCACTGCGCTCGGTCTGCCGGCCGGCTCGGAAATGCTCGACCCAATCGTACCGCAGTTCCTCGACGATCTGGTGTCCTGGTCGGCGATCGGCGCCCGCACCACCGAGTCGCAGACCCACCGCGAGATGGCGAGCGGGCTCTCGGTACCGGTAGGGTTCAAGAATGGGACCGACGGCAGCATCGAGACCGCGATCAACGCGTTCTCGTCCTCCACCCAGCCGCACAGCTTCATCGGTATCGACCAACACGGAGTCACCTGCGTGCTCAATACTACCGGCAACGGGATGGGACATGTTATCCTGCGCGGGGGCAGAACCGGTCCGAACTACCATGACGAGCAAGTGGAGGACACGGTGGCCGCGCTGGAGACTGCCGGCTTGCCGCCGCGGGTCATGGTCGATTGTAGCCATATGAACAGCCGGCGCGATCACACCCGCCAAGGGAAGGTGCTGCGCTCGGTGATCCGGCAGCGTAGGTACGGGCAGGCCGCCATTATCGGGTTCATGCTAGAGAGCAACATCGGGCCCGGTAAGCAAGACCTGGAAGGAAGACAGGACCGCCTGGAGTACGGGGTCTCGATCACCGACTCCTGCATTGGGTGGGACGAGACGGCCGAGCTGCTGCGCTGGGTCGACGAGCGCCTTCGCAGGTGACCTCCGGCCGGCGCCGCTCCGGGGATGGCGTTCATTTCCGGCGCGGGGCAACCCAGCTGCATATCATCCCTCAGCTCACACCGCTCGGCAACCGAGAGAAACCATAGCTACGGCGCCTGCGGGCGCCGTAGCCAGGCCGTGTCGTGTACGGGTTCGACGATCTTTCTTTTCGGCTTATACGTTGTAAGTGCCGGCGCTGACGTTTCCACCGGTGCCGGTCCAGTTTGTGTGGAAGAACTCACCGCGCGGGTGATCCGTACGCTCGTAGGTGTGAGCGCCGAAGTAATCGCGCTGGGCCTGGATGATGTTGGCCGGCAGGTATTCGCTGCGGTAGCCGTCGAAGTAGGCGAGCGCGCTTGCGAATGCCGGCACCGGGATTCCGAGGCGAACCGCTTCGGCCACAACATCACGCCAGGGTTGCGACGCCTTCTGAATCGCGTCTTTGAAGAACGGAGCCAGCAACAGGTTCTTCAGTTTCGGATTCTCCTCGAACGCTTCAGTAATCTCCCCCAGAAACCGCGAGCGAATGATGCACCCGCCGCGCCACATCTTGGCGATAGCGCCGTAATCTAGCTTCCAGTTGTGCTCGCGCGCCGCCTCTCTGATCTGCATGAACCCTTGTGCGTACGACACGATCTTGGCCGCATACAGCGCGAGGCGCACCTTTTCTATGAAGGCGTTGCGATCACCCGCGAACTTGGTGCCGGGGCCTTTGAACTGGTGGGACGCCGCCACGCGTTCTTCCTTGTATGCCGAGAGCGCTCGCGCAAACACCGCTTCGACGATCAATGTCACCGGGACGCCGAGCTCGAGCGCGTTGATACCGGTCCATTTGCCGGTCCCCTTCTGCCCGGCAGCGTCGAGAATGCGCTCGACGAGCGGAGTGCCGTCATCGTCCTTGAACTTGAGGATTTCACCGGTGATTTCGATCAGAAAACTCTCGAGCTCGGTCTCGTTCCAGCGTTCGAATATAGGCCCCAGCTCTTCGGTGGTTAGGCCGCAACCGGAGTGGAGCAGGTGATATGCCTCGGCGATCAGCTGCATGTCACCGTATTCGATGCCGTTGTGGATCATCTTGACGTAATGCCCGGCTCCGTCAGGGCCCACCCAGTCGCAACATGGTTCCCCGGCGGGGGTTTTGGCCGCGATGCTTTGGAAAATATCCTTGACCGCGGGCCAGGCTTTCGGATTGCCCCCAGGCATAATCGAGGGGCCGAGCCGCGCGCCTTCTTCACCCCCGGATACACCGGTACCAATATACAGGAGCCGCTTTTGCGCGAGCTCGTGAGTGCGTCGGGTGGTGTCCGGAAAGTGTGAGTTGCCGCCGTCGATAATGATATCGCCCGGATCGAGCAACGGCACCAGCATAGAGATGAAGTTGTCGACTACGTGACCGGCCTTGACCATGAGCATGACCCGTCGGGGTTGCTTGAGCGAGGCGACCAACTGCTCCATGTCGTACGTTGCGGTGATCGTCTGTCGCTCGGCGGCGGGGCCTTTGATAAACTCTTCGGTCTTCGCCGGAGTTCGATTAAAGACACTCACGGCATAGCCGTGGTCGTTCATGTTCAGGACCAGGTTCTGGCCCATTACGGCCAAGCCGACTAGGCCGATATCGGATTTCGGTTTCATTGTTGCGTGCCTCCGTACCTGCGATTTCAAGTTTCAATCAGTTTCGGTTTATGGCTTTATACAAAACCAATATCGGAAAGGTGGATCGCCGTCAAGCCGCCGCTGATTCCGTCCGGAGGCGAGTTCGGTTGAAGCACGCTCCGGTTTCGGAGTATCCTGCGACTTGGCAGGGGTTGCGGGGTCAGTTGTACACCGTTCCTATGCCGCGAAATCAGCTTTCCGTCCGCTTTGACAAGCATTGACACGGGGTCGCTATGAATCGCGAGACACGCTCTACGGAGCAACAAGGTAAAGCCGCCGCGTCGGCGGCACTGCGAATGGCACGGTTGTCGACCGAGCTGAAGAACGACGCACTCCACCGCATCGGCGAAGCGCTACGCAGCGAGGCGCAGCGCATCGAGACAGCGAACTGTGAGGATCTCGCCCGCGCGGAGGAGAGCCGGGTGCCGGCGCCGCTGGTGAAGCGGCTGCGCTTCGATCGGAACAAAATCGAGGATCTGGTGCTCGCACTGAACGATATAGCCGCATTACCGGAACCGGTGGGGCGCGTGCGTTGCGCTCGTGAGCTCGACACGGGGCTGCTGCTCCACCAGGTCAGCTGTCCGCTGGGGGTCGTCGGCATGATCTTCGAGTCGCGCCCGGATGCACTGGTGCAGATCGCGGCCCTTGCCCTGAAGAGCGGTAATGCGGTGATGCTGAAAGGCGGCAGCGAAGCGCTAGCCACGAACCGAGCGCTTTCCGAGGTGATCGAAACCGCGTCGCGGGCTAGCGGCGTTCCGGCGGGTTGGCTTCAGCTGTTGGAGACACGCGCGCAGGCAGCCGAGATGCTGCAGCTCGACCGCTATATCGACCTCATAATCCCGCGCGGCTCCAATGAGTTTGTTCGAGAGGTCATGCAATCGACCACGATTCCGGTGCTCGGTCATGCGGACGGTGTGTGCCACCTCTATCTGCACCGGGACGCCGACCCCCAGATGGCAGCGTCAATCGCGGTGGATGCCAAGACGCAGTACGTAGCGGTCTGCAACGCAATCGAGACCCTGCTAGTTCACGCCGAGGGCGCGGAAGGCTTTCTGCCGTTGGTAGCCGAGCGGTTGCAGCAGGCAGGTGTGACGTTGCGTGGATGCGAGCGGACCCGCAAACTCGTCGCCGCCGCAGAGCCTGCTTCCGATGAGGACTGGGGCACCGAGTATCTGGATTACATCCTCGCTGTTCGTGTGGTCGACTCGCTCGAAACCGCGATGGAGCATATCAACACCTACGGCTCCGGTCACACCGACGCGATTGTCACGGCGGATCGCAACGCGGCTGAGGAGTTCATGCAAGGGGTGGATGCGGCGAGCGTGATGTGGAACTGTTCGACGCGCTTCGCCGACGGGTACCGCTATGGTCTCGGGGCCGAGGTCGGTATCAGTACCGCCAAGATCCATGCTCGCGGGCCGGTGGGGCTGGAGGGGCTTCTCAGCTACACCTGGCGGGTGCACGGGTCTGGACACATCGTCGCCGACTACAGCGGGCCTGAGGCACGCGGGGTTACGCACCGCGAGCTACCGACGGGGTGATACGTAGTGCGTTCCTTCGAGTCCGTCCGCCGCGTGGTGGTCAAGATCGGAACCAACGTTCTCAGCAGCGGCAATGCGATGGACACCGGCTACATCGAGCGCATAGCCGAGCAGATAGCGGCGATGCGCGCCGGAAACCGGCAGGTGGTTCTGGTGACCTCCGGCGCAATCGGTATGGGCGCTCGTGAGCTCGGTCTCACGCGAAAAGTGAGTAACGTCGAGATGCGTCAGGCGTGTGCCGCGATCGGGCAGCCGATCCTGATGCATGCCTA
>PUPD01000142.1 GCA_003552985.1 Spirochaetaceae bacterium | reverse complement strand
GAGCGCTGGCAGCGGCTGTTATGGCCATCACCGCGTGTTCGGGCGACGGTGCGGAAGCAGGAGTCCAGGCTGCCGAGGTGGACCTGTCGATGGCTCGTTTCTTCGGTGATTGCGACGACACTACCGAGCGAGTTACAGACGTGAGTGAAGCTACTACCGAGTGTGAGGTGATTCAGATTCTCACCAACAAGTACAACGCTGAGAATGATCGGGGCATCACGATAAGCCGCCTTGGCGGGGCAGAGTGGGGGAGCTACTATGACGCGCTTAACACCAGTTTTGCCGGAGGCAACCCACCTGACATCGCGGTGATGCATGGGTCCAACCTGCCGGACTACACCAGTCGAAATCTGATTCAACCGATAGGCGAGTACTTCGGAGAGTACGACATCTCCGCGCAGGACTGGACTGACCCGGCTCACGATTCGGTTGCCGTGGACGGCGACTACTATGGGGTAGCGTTTGATCTACATGCCAATCTCTTCCATGTGAACGTTGATCTGTTCCGCGAGGCCGGATTGGTGGACGAGAACGATAACCCCATTCTGCCCGGCAGTCGTGCGGAGTTCTTTGAGCAGGCAGAGCAGGTGAGGGAAACAACCGGAGCATGGTACTTCACTACCGACGCTTCGCAGTTTCCAATCGGAGTGCGGCAGATGTTCACCTTAGTGTGGCAGCAGGGCTCGGACCTCGTCTCGGCCGATGGAACGCAGGCTACCGTCGACACGCCTGAGGCCCGTGAAGCGGTCGAGTTCATGGTGGAGATGTTCGAGCAGGGATACGCCAACCCGGAATACAACTACACATCCGCCGAGAGCGCGTTCCTGTCCGGCGAAGCCGCGATCCTGTTAAACGGAACCTGGGCGGTAGACCAGTATAACCGTCAGGCGGATTTTGACTACCGTGCGATGGACTTCCCGACCCTCTATGACCGGCCGGCCGTGTGGGCCAACAGCCATATCTGGGTGCTCCCGGTGCAACGGCGCGATGAGAAGTACGAACACGCGATAGATTTTCTTGCGTTTCTGCACGAGCGCGTCGGCGACTGGGCCGCCGGAACGGGGCATTTGGCGCCGCGCACCAGCGTGCTCATGGGGCCGGAACTGCAGGAGGTGGCACAGCGGTCCAACTACGCCGAGACCGCCAATATTGCCCAGCCTGTCCCCGCGATTCAAAACTGGCAAGCGGTTGAGGATATTCTTAAGGAAGAGATTGAGGCGACCTGGCTCACCGGCAAGTCGATTGACGCCGCGCTTGCCGATGCAGACCGACGAATCAACAACGCGCTGCGCTAATCGCGCCGTGCTTAGTATCGGTAGCGCAGTGTGCTAACTCCGCCGGGTCCATCCGGACCCGGCGCGGCCATGGCCTGCGATCATCAGCTCCGGCGAACCTGGTAATCAGGCATACGTCAACTGCTTGCAGCTGATCCGCACGCTCCACCCTAACGGGCGGCACAGCCGGCACGGCCCGCAGGGGCGGAGGCTCTTGCGCGGGCCCGTACAGCCCGCGTATGGCGACTGTGCACGCGCGCCTCGAAACTGATATATATACAGTGCCGTGGGAATCTACCAAGGTTGGAAAGTCGCCGTCGCCGGGGCGGGTATCAACTTTCTCGTCGGGATCTCGTATGCCTGGAGCGTTTACGCGAGCGGGCTCATCCATGAGTTCGGCTGGTCTCAGGCACAGACTGCGCTGCCGTACTCGGTATTTCTCGTTTGCTATGCCACCGGGATGGTGTTTGCCGGGCGGGCGCAGGATGTGATGGGTCCGCGGCCGGTGGTTATCGCCGGGGCCTTCCTGGTTGGAGGCGCGTTTTTCGTCAGTGCCTTTCTGTCGACTCCGGTCGCGATGGCGTTCACCTGGGGCGTGCCGTTCGGAATCGGGCTTGCCGGGTGCTTCGCTTCGGTGACGCCGGCGGCGATGAAGTGGTTTCCGCCGCATCGGCGGGGTCTGATTGCGGGCGTAGTGGTTACCGGTGTCGGTCTTTCGGCGCTGATCATGTCGCCGCTGGTGCATCTGTTGGTACGCCGCAGCGTGATGACCGCCTTCGCGGCTACCGGCGTGATGCTGCTTATCGGCATCCTGCTGCTGTCGCGCTGGGTCACCAATCCTCCCGGAAACGGCTCCGCTGCTGAACGACAGGGTCGGGCCGTCGCACGAGATGGGGTCGCGATCGGCGCCGAAGACGGAGCTCCGGCGGATCTCCATGGCAGTTCGCAAGCCGGCGCCCAGGGTCACAGCGAACATGTCTGGTATGCGGTGCTGACCGATCGGCGATTCCATCTGCTGTGGCTCATGTTTTTGCTTTCAACCACCGCCGGGCTTACGCTCGCAACGCACCTCGACCGCATCGCGCGTGTGCAGGTTGCGCTCGTCGAGGGGTATCCGCTGGTGATCGTGTTTTCCCTTTTCAACGCCATCGGGCGGCCGGTGGGCGGCATACTGTCGGACAGAATGGGGCGCACGCGTGCGATGACCCTCACCTTCACCTTCATGGCGGCGATGCTGCTCCTCGCAGCGTTCGCGGCCTCGGTGCCGGCGTTGGCGGCGGCGGTGGCGTTGGTAGGGCTCGGCTACGGCACCATCTTTAGTCTGTTTCCGGCCGCGACCGTCACCTTCTTTGGTCACGAGCGATTCGGGCTATACTACGGGATGGTCTTCACCGCAATCGGAGCTGCCGGACTGTATCCTCTGGTCGCCGGACATCTGTTCGACCGATTCGGAAGCTTCTCACTCGCGCTGTTGTTCCCGGCCGTGTTCTGCCTGTGCGCGGCCGGGTTGTCGACGCGCTTTGCCAAGACCGCAAGAGCGGCGGTTGGGGTTCCGACGTGAGGACCATCTCGTGCCGCCGGCTGTCCAGCGCTACTCACACACGCCTTCGTGCCGCCGGCTCATCAGTGGGTGTGGGTAGGTCGGCGCCGCTCACCGTCGCAAGGCGTCAAAATCGCTCTGCTCGGCGGTGAAGCGTTCGGCATCCTCGCCGAGTCGCGCGATCCGCACCGTGTGGATGCTGTCGCCCTGTTCTATCGCGTCAACTACATCCTGCCCAACCACCACCGCACCGAAGACGGCATGGCGACCGTCGAGCCAGGGGGTGGGGCCGTGTGTGATGAAGAACTGGCTGCCGTTGGTGCCGGGTCCGGCGTTGGCCATCGAGAGAACGCCGGGTGAATCGTGGCGTAAGTCTTCCCGGATTTCATCCGCGAATCGGTATCCCGGACCGCCTCGTCCATCGCCCTGTGGGCAGCCGCCCTGAATCATGAAGTCACTGATCACTCGATGAAAGGTGAGGCCGTCGTAAAACGGGCCATCGCCGCGCGAGTTGCGCAGGGTCCCTTCCGACAATCCGACGAAGTTAGTGACTGTAAGGGGCGTTCTCTGATACTCCAGGCGCAGCAGAATACTGCCCTTCGTGGTTTCCATTACAGCGTAAAGCCCGTCCTCGAGCCCATGCTCGATGGTTTCTCCGGCGGCGGTCGTCAACTGCACGGTGTCTCCTTGTATCGGCCCGGGCGGATTGCCGCCGGACGGGCTTTCGTTTGCTGATGAGCAGCCGGCGGTAGCGATCAACAAGATAGCCGCGGCTCTCGATAGTCTTCTAAGACTCATGGACGTTCACTCCGTCTCCTTTGCCTGCTGAGATAGCTGTATGTAGCACAATACGGACAAGTTGGCTACTGCTTCGGGCGCTATGCTCCAAGCAAGGAAGACACCAACGGCGCTCCGTCGGTTAGTGACCGCTCACGTTCGCTTACTCGATGCGGAACTCGCCTTCCATGCCGGCCTGACGGTGGCTGCCGACTGAGCAGAAGTAATAGTCGTCGGTCTCGGCGGTAAAGGTGACCGAGGTCTCGCTGCCGCGCGAGTTTACTACTTCACTTGATGCACCGTGCTGTTCTAATACGATATCGTGTGGCATCGATTCGCCGTTGACGATCGTGATGCGCACGGTTTCACCGGCGCGAGCAGTGAGAACCGGGTTGGTTTGGCCTTCGATCTCACCTTCAAGCCCTACGTAGCCGTTGAGGAACGCCTCGAGTGCGTACTCGCGATCAGCCGAAGGGTTCGGATTCGATTCGGCCTCCTGCGCTTCCAGCTCCTGGGTGCCGCCTGCTGTCACCAGGAACGGGAAGGCAATTGCGACCGCAATCACAGCCACCACGAAAAGATGCGCGCCGAGTCGCCCGCGCCCATACCCAGTTGAATTGAATAGACGTTGCCGTTCTCTGTTCATGAGTGTAATGGTAATAATATTTTGGCTGCACGTACAGTGGGTTCTATGCCTTCAAGAGCGGCGGTAGCCGTCCGTACCACACCGGCGGTCTCGGAACGCGTGCCGCGGGGGACACCGTCTCCCGCGGCAGCAACCCGACCGACTACATCGGCACCTTGTATCGGTGGGAAGCTGAGCGCGAAGCGATTGCTCATCGGGAACGAGCTCACGTCGTCCTTGTCTCGAGTGGGGTAGAGCCCTCCCTGGCCGGCTAGGACTCCGGTCAGAGGGTAAAAAAAAGGCCCGCCAAGAGCAAGCTCGGCGGGCTTGAAGAAGGTTGCGTTCTCAGAGATCGCTTAGAAGTCGTTTTCCAACTCCTCTTCCATCATGGGATCCTCTTCCAGCATCTCCTCATCAACCGGCTCACAGGCTGCAAATACCAACGCCAGAGCCGAAACGATGAATCCGAGTGTAAGCAGTTTCTTCATGATCTTTTCCTCCTTGAAAGCTAGATCTTCTCATCCCAAGCTTTCACTGTAAGGATACAGTACAGTCGTTTAGATAAGGTCAGCTGTATTTTCAGATATTGCAAAGAATGCCGCCTCGGTGCCGGACGAACCATTGCGGGAACCTAGTACCAGATCATCGGAGATCTGTGAGGCCATCGTCTCAGCAATCGAGAGTGCGACCGTGTCGATAGCCGCCTTCCCCGCAGCTACTCTAGATGCGTCCCTCCCCCGTGCGGCGTTAGCGACGGCCGCGATCCGAAACAGTGCCTCGCCGAGAGCCGACTCGGCACCACTACCTGACTGACCCGATATGATGCAAATGGTATCACAGGCAGACGATTTTGCTAATCATTCCGCTAAGATTAAACGGCCCGGCCGCAGCTGTTCCCGTGCATGGTGAAAATATGATATCGTTTGCGTGCACAACATCGAGCATCGCATGGCCCATATGATCGAACGCCTTCAGCGACTACCCCTTATCGAACGGCTCATTGAGATGAGCCGACGCATTGTGCTTCCGGGGTTCAAGGGGCTCTCGGTTTATGACGTGGGTCGCTTCTTTGTCCTGGGGATGCGCAACGGCGCGATCACCACGCGAGCGGCGAGTATCGCGTATCGTTTTTTTCTCAGTCTTTTTCCGGCCGTGCTGTTCGTGGTTGCGCTCATCCCCTATATTCCCATTCGCGGGTTTCAACAGCAGGTCTTCCAGCTCATAACCGGCGCGTTTCCTGACGAGCTTGCAACCTTCGTCGAGCACACCATTCGAGACCTCGTGACCCGCCGACGCACGG
>PUPD01000291.1 GCA_003552985.1 Spirochaetaceae bacterium | reverse complement strand
TTGAGCGAGCAGCCGCTTCGAGCCCGCCGCTACGTCGTTGAACCCGCCGGTAGTGACGAAAACGACGATGCGGTCCTTCCCACGTAACGATTTACGCTTACGAGTGCTCAAGTTGGGCTAAGCACAGTTTAGCCACGGCGCAGTGTGGCTACCGCGCGGTCTGGTTCGCCCTCAGTGCGGCGCCCGTGCGGTCCGGCTACCGTTCAGCGATAAACCAACCCTCCATCAGGGTTGGCTACATATTCATGCCGGTGAATACGGATGTCAACCATTCAAACTAAGTTCAGTTCTCCCAAGCGCTCCGCTGCATGCCTGAACTCCCAGGAACCCCAACACTCGTTTACCATAATAACCCCAACTGGATAACTCGCCGCTCCCCGAATGAGGAAGGACGTTAAGAGCAGCAATCACTCTCTTTTAGGCACTTTTGGATTAGTTTTTGTATAAACATTCTTCAAACCGTGCTACCGTCCCTACATGAGCTCAACAATGTCGGCGGTGACGATTCCGCGTTACGGTGGCCCTGAGGTTCTGTCATTTCAAGACCTTCCGGTTCCGCGGCCGGGAGCCGAAGACTTGCTGGTGCGCGTGAAAGCCGCCGGGGTCAATCGCGCAGATTGCCTGCAGCGCGCCGGATTGTACCCGATGCCCCCTGGCGTCGGGAGCCTGATACCGGGTTTAGAGCTCGCCGGCGAGGTAGCGGCTGTGGGAGACGGCGTGATCCGCTTCAAGCCCGGAGACCGGGTGTTCGGCCTGGTGGCTGAGGGCGCCTATGCCGAGTACGCCTGCATCGACCATGGGCTCGCCGTCCCGATGCCTGACGGCTGGGACTTCGTCACGGCGGCATCGGTGACCGAAACTTTCTGCACTGCCAACGAAACGGTGTTTGAGCTCGGCGGCTTAGCCGCGTCCGACTCAATCCTGATTCACGCAGGGGCGAGCGGCGTAGGTACCGCCGCGGTACAGATGGCGAAGCACCTGGGCGCAACGGTCCTGTTTACCGCCGGCTCCCGGGCAAAACTGGACGCCGTTTTGCAGTTGGGCGCCGACCATGGGATCCTCTACAAGAGCTTCGATTTCGTAGAAGAAGTCTTCCGCTACACTGCCGGCGCAGGTGTCGACGTCGTCGAGGATTTCATCGGCGCCGCATACCTCATGCGCAACCTTTCAGTGCTGAAAGAGAAGGGAAGACTGATCCTCGTCGGGCTCATGGGCGGTCATTCGGCCGAGTTCAACATGAGCGCCATGCTGCGAAAGCGCTTAGCAATCCTCGGCTTCACGATGCGCGCCCAATCGGTACTCGAAAAACGCGCTATAATCAGCCGATTCAAAGAACGCTGGCTTCCCGCATTGTCCGATTCATCGATCGAGCCGGTTATCAGCGCCACCTTCCCCTTAGAGAAAGCCGCCGAGGCTCACACGGTAATGGAACGCAACGAGAACACCGGAAAACTCGTGCTGACCATGACTTGAGATTGGGGACGGAGGCGCGGGAATGCGCGGCAGCGCCTTGGGACCGAGGTGCAGCGGCGGAATCGGCTTCGTAGCGAGGGCCGGGTCGCCAGGGGCGTGGCTTCCTCCGTCCCCGCGCTCGCCATCCCCGCTGCTCGACATCGGCACCAATCACCGGCATACTGTCGGCATGCCTACGAAGATTGGAACCTATGATGTGATGCAGGAGAGCGTGGAGCGTCTGCATGGAAGCGGACTGCTTTTGGTGTCGGGAACGAACGGCAACCCGATGACGATCGGCTGGGGGGTAATCGGACCGATCTGGGGCAGACCCATCTTTCAGGTATTGGTACGCCCTTCACGGCACTCGTTCACGCTACTGGAAAGCCTCGGCGAGTTCACGGTCTGTATTCCGACCGATGAGCAGAAAGGGGCCTGCGGCACCTGCGGAAGCAGATCCGGCCGGGATATCGACAAGATCGAAGCGTGCGGGCTAACCCTTGCGCCCTCCGAACACCTGCAGGTACCGTACATCGCCGAGTCCAGCGCGCACTACGAATGCCGCGTCGTCCACGTCAATGACGTGGTAAACGCAACGCTCAGTTCGAAAATACTTGCCGAAAGATATCCCCAAGGCGATCTCCACCGGATCTATTACGGTGAGATCCAAGCGGTGTACCGGCACTGAGTGGCCACAAGACGGCGAAGTCTTGGTGGAAACCGGGCTCGGTCACAGAGAGCTCGGCAGCAGGACAGCGAAGAAAACAGCTTGCAGAACCAGGTAATAGACCGGCACGCGGGTCCTGATCTCAATTCCGGACGAAAAATAGACGATTGCAGGAATCAGGCCGACAAAGAACCAGCCCACATAGTTCTGCAAGGGGACAAAGCCACCGGCCCATTGCCAGTAGTCAAAACGCATTGCTACCGGTTCCAGAATTACGTCAAACGCGACCCCGAGAAGCGCCGCCGCCACGCCCGCTACTGAAATTGCACCAACCATAGCAGCGAATCGGGGCGCACCAAAGCGTAGCAGAGCTATCTCGATGTACGAGCGAACTACATAGCAGGCGCGAACCGCTCCCAATACGACAAGGACCCAGTTGAACCCAATCACAAGAGGAACCCCAAAAGCCTGGACTCCCAGCGTCGGCCCATAGATGTAGCTGCCGAACACCGCACCGGTGGCTACGCCTACCGCTTCAGCGGCGAAGGTGAGCACATAGGCAAAAACAGCCCACACTAAAACCCGAATCCCCGCTTCACGCACCGCAGGGGCCAGCGCGACGGCTCCGGTGATAAGGAGGACATACGGCGTCAATGCCAACATAAGCGGCCGGCTCACGCTCCATAGGTGACCGATCGCACCGAATCCGTAAACCATCGCGAACGCTACAGGAGCGATCACTTCTACACTACTGCCACGGTTCAGCGGACCTTGCCGAAGAGAAGCTTCACGCCGACCTCCGTCCCCGCCTCGTATCGCTTTTCTGTTCATTGTTCGTACCTCGCAAGGAGCTCGGCGGCGATTCGGCCGGAGCGGAGCACTAGCGGTATTCCGCCTCCCGGGTGCGCGCCGCCGCCGCAGAAATACAACCCGGAGTACCTCCGGGACCGGTTCGGATGTCGCAGAAATGCGGCCAACCGGCTATTCGAGGAGGTCCCGTACAAGCTCCCGAAACGGCTCCCCGTTTGCGCTTCAATATCTTCCGGCGTCATAACCGCCTCCGCGGTCACCGCATCCCGAACGTTGCGTCCGAGAGCTGCTTCGACTCTTCGAAAGACCGAATCACGGAGCTGACGAACCTCCGCCGGCCAGTCCTGACCTTGATTCGGAGGCGCGTTGACCAGAACAAACCAGTTCTCACCGCCTGCTGCAGCATCCTCAGGATTTGTCTTTGAGGTGATGTTCACGTATACAGTCGGGTCGCTTGGACACCGCTGGTCCATAAAGATAGTATCGAACTCCTGCCGGTAGTCCAATGAGAAGAAGATGTTATGCAGGCCGAGCTCCGGGAAGCTGTCTCCCATACAGAAGAAAAACACCACCCCTGATGAGGAGGGTTCAAGCCTGCGATAACGCCGCGCAGCAGGCGCTTCGGGATCATCCAACAGCTGTTCGTAGGTGCTTACAACGTCACCATTGCTTACCACCGCATCGTAGCTGAGCTCCTGCCCATCCACGACTATGCCGCACACCCTCCGACGACGGTCGTAGAGAATCCGTTCCACTGCGCTACCCAAATGCAGCCCGGCTCCAAGCGCAGTTGCCAAACGTGCGAGCGAAGCGGGGATCTCATGGATTCCCCCGTCTACCGCAGCGCTCCCGAGCGAGAGCTCAACGTGCGGGATAACGTTTAGCGTGGCCGGCGCGCGGTAGGGATTGGAGCCGTTGTAGGTTGCATAGCGATCGAACAGTTGCACTAGCCGTGGGTCGCTGAAGAACGAGGCGTTCGCTGCATGCAAGCTTCGAAACGGGTCTATGCGACCGAGCTGCGCTACCGCTGCAAGCGCCCGGCGCGACCGGTACGTAGCCACCTCATGGAGACTGTTTTCCAGAAAAATGTGCGCACTCGTCTCATAGATGCGTCTGCTGTAGTCGAGGTAGCGGATCAATTGCTCGGGCCCATCATTACTCACCCGGGTCAGCTCACTGCCGAATCGGCCTGCGTCGCTAAACGAGCGCAAGCGCGACCCGTCGGCGAAGAAATACCGGGTGATCTCATCAAGCGGGATGAGCCGGAGATAGTCCGCTACCTCCGTCCCCGCGTCGCGGAATAACCGGCGCAACACAAACGGCATCGTCAGAAGCGAGGGCCCTGTGTCGAAGCGATACTCCCCTATTCTGGTTACCCCAGCCTTTCCGCCGACAATCGCCCTTCGGTCATATACCTCAACGTCATAGCCGAGGGTTCGCAAGCGTACCGCCGCGGCAAGCCCCCCGAGCCCGGCCCCGATTACCGCCACTTTGCGCGCACTCATTGCTTCACCGCCTCCGTCCCCGTCCGGTCGTCGCCGGAGGCGGGTGCTCCGGCGTCAACGCCGGCGATGGCGGCCCACACTCGGACTCGAGCCCTCATGCTGATAACCGCCTTCGCCATGCGGAACGCCAGCAGGTAGAGTCCCAGCATTCCGAAGTTGTAGAAGAAATCCTCGAGCGGGATGGAAAGGATGCGTATTCCCAGTATCGCTTCAGGGTTATAGCCGACGATCGGCAGCCCGGTGAGAATGCCGTTCACAAGCAGGAACGGCAGGTAGGAAAGCCCAAAGAACAGCCAGGTTTGTGAGCTCGCAAGCAACGCGGGGTCCAGCATGACTGCCAGCAGAAGAAAGACGGCCACGCTCCCGAGTGCAAGCGGCGTATAGGCGCGAGAACTGAGCGCCGCGGCGACCACGAGCAGCATCACCGACACGGTCGGTCCGGCCACACGCACGAGCCGGAGCGAGCACACCCTTCGCTCGCGGAAATACGCACCCACTACTTCGTATATGAACAGACACGCGTAAGGCACGGTCACGAAAAACAGGATCTCGCCCAGCGGAAGCCCGAACAGCACCGGTTCGCCCGCGTACGCCTTGTTGAACCACCAGTCGCCCCTCGCAGTCACCAATACGTCCCAGATAAGGTATGCCGCGCTCACCGGCAGCATCGCGCTTACAAGCGCCGGCCAGCGCCGATAGAAAGCGACTCTACCGTCGAACGAGAGGGCGAACGGAACGGCGATAACGGCGACGTTGATGAGCGTGTAGAGCTCCATAATTCTTCCTATGCAGCCGATGCAGGCGGATTCGTTGTGTACAGAGAAATATGCTACACAAAGTGCACTACGGAAAGTAAAAAAATCGGCAAAATACTGGCCCACGACCACGAATTGTTATATTTTCGTGGTGTTATGAGTAAAAAGATCGGCATTAGCGACATCCAGGTGTACCTTCCGGAACCGACACTGAAACTTGAGACCCTGATGGAAGGGAGAGTAAAGGAGGTACCGAAGCTCGAGCGGCATCTCGAGCGGGCTCGCCGGGTTACCGGCCAGCGAGCGTTGCGGTTTCCCGCTGCCGGCGAGGATTCGG
>PUPD01000297.1 GCA_003552985.1 Spirochaetaceae bacterium | reverse complement strand
TGACGCTCGTGATCGAGGAGATGCTGCCGGCAGCGGCCGAGACCGGCATCGCCGATTACTGCGATATCTTCACCGAGGAAAGCGTGTTCACCGTGAGCGAGAGCGAGCGGATCCTGACGCGCGCCCGCGACTACGGCATGCAGCTCAAAGCGCATGTCGATGAGATCGTGAACCTGGGAGGAGCGGCGATGGCGGCACGGCTCGGCTGCGTCTCGGCCGAGCACCTGATTGCGTCCGACGACGAGGGGCTCGCCGCGATGGCCGCCGCCGGTACGATTGCCGTCGTACTCCCGGGGACTTCGTTCAGTCTGCGCAAACCGTACGCCCGTGCGCCGCGCATGGCGGAGTTGGGGGTTCCGGTTGCGCTTGCAACCGACTGCAACCCCGGTTCCTGCTATACCGAGTCGGTGCCGTTTGTGCTCACGCTGGCGGTCATGCAGGCCGGCCTTTCGCTCGAGCAGGCGCTCACGGCGCTCACCGTAAACGCCGCGCACAGCATCGGGACCGCCGACCGGGTGGGCAGCCTGGAGCCTGGCAAACAGGCTGACTTCGTGGTCCTCGACGGCGAGTCGCCGGCCGTGATTCCGTACCATGTGGGCGTGACCCCGGTGCTACAGGTCTATAAGCGCGGCGAGTGCGTTCATGGCGCAGCCGAGTAGTGCCGCGGCCGAACAGCGTGCTTGAGCGCGCCGGCGCGCCGGTGCGCTTGACCAATACGGCCGCACGTGGTAGCGTGCGGCAGCCTTTCGAACTTTCCCTCGGAATGGACTTCGGCGCGAAGATACATAGATCACTCTCGGTATCGTTTGCGCCACGCTAAGGATACCTATAGTGACAACTTCTTTTCACGATCTCGCTCTTGCACCGGCGCTGCTGTCTGCAGTCGAGAAAGAGGGCTACACACAGCCCACTGAGATTCAAGCGTTGGCGATCCCCGAGCTGCTCGGCGGCCGCGATCTGCTTGGCACTGCCCAGACCGGAACCGGCAAAACCGCCGCGTTCGTATTGCCGATCCTGCAGCTTCTGCAGGCGACACGCCCGCGGACCGGGAGCGTCTGCCGCCCGAAAGCGCTGATTCTTGCCCCCACGCGGGAGCTCGCCGAGCAGATTGACGAGCGCGTCGGCGCGTACGGGGCCGACCTGCGCGTAAGGCACACCGTGGTTTACGGCGGGGCCTCGAAGGTGACGCAGGGCCGCGCGCTGCAGCGCAACCCGGCTGTGCTCACCGCCACCCCGGGCAGGCTCCTGGACTTCATCAGCGAAGGGCGCATCGGCCTCGGTGATGTGGAGTTTCTGGTGCTCGACGAAGCCGACCGCATGCTCGATATGGGATTCATCCCCGACGTGAGGCGCATCCTCGCGATGATCACGAATAAGCCGCAGACCGCGCTGTTCTCGGCGACGATGCCGGAGGAGATCGCCAAGCTCGCCGCCGGTATTCTGAACCAGCCGGCGGTGCTGGAAGGCGTCCAGGGGCAGCAACCGGTGGCGCGTATCGCCCAGACGGTGATGTTCGTGGAGCAGGCCAACAAGGTGAAGCTCCTGGTGGAGCTGATCGAGCGCCAGCGCATGAACCGGGCGATCGTCTTCACTCGCACCAAGCACCGCGCCTCGCGGGTGGCGAAGGCGCTTACCAAGCACCGCATCCCGAGCGACGCTATACACGGCGATAAAACCCAGAACGCCCGCCGCCGGGCGCTGGGCGAGTTTGGATCCGGTAAAGTACAGGTTCTGGTTGCAACCGACGTCGCCGCACGCGGTCTCGACGTCGAAGATATTTCGCACGTGATCAACTTTGAGATCCCCAACGAAGCCGAGACCTACGTTCACCGCATTGGACGCACCGCACGCGCCGGCGCCGAAGGTGCGGCAGTCTCGCTGTGCGACGTGGCCGAGCTCGGCTCGCTGCGCGCCATTGAGCGGCTGATCGATTCTCAGATCGCGGTAGACCTCGACAACATCTACCACTTTGATCCCAAGCCCCCGCGCAGCACACGCGGTGGTAACGGCGCCGGCGGGAACGGCAGGGGCAACGGTGGGCCCAACGGCAGGTATGGCGGTAGCCGCGGCGGTAACGCCGCCGGCACACGCGGGTCCGGCAAGCGTGGCAGCGCGAGCCGGCACGGCCGGAACGGAGCGCATGCCGCCGGCAGCGGTCGCGGGCAACGCCGACAGGCAGGTGCCGGCCGCCGGAAGGGGCCGGTAGGACTGTAGTCCGGCTGTATGCTATAATCACGGCTGATGATCATGGTGCCGGTTCGGGTAGAATGCTATGCCGGTTACCGCGCCGAGGAAGAGCCGCGCGTGCTGCAGGTGGGTGACAAGCGGCTCGAGGTCGAGCAGGTGGTCGACCGTTGGCATGAGGCGGGCCTTGACCCCAGCCACAGCCGCGCGGAGTACTTCAAGCTGCTCTGCGGTTCACGGCTGATTATCGTCAAGCACGACCTCGATCATCACGTCTGGTACCTGGTTACGGAGCTGCCGCCACGCATGTGATGCCGGCGAGCGGCACACGGCTTTTGGACCAGGGCGTGGACACAGTAAGATAACAGGTGGTGTATGCAGCTTCCCACTCGAAATGGCTACTGGGTAGAGCAGGGCCAACTGCTCGCCGGCGAGTATCCGCGTAGCATCGATGACGGGCCGTCACGGAAGAAACTGCGGTGGTTCCTGCAGCTCGGAATTCGCACTTTTATTGACCTCACCGAGCCCGGTGAGTGGACTTACCAAGGGCCGCTCAAACCCTATGACCAGTTGGTGAAAACGCTTGCCGCCGGGATGGGCGTGCC
Organism: Spirochaetaceae bacterium; assembly: GCA_003552985.1. Lineage (GTDB taxonomy): Bacteria > Spirochaetota > Spirochaetia > DSM-27196 > SLAA01 > B1Sed10-166. The sequence continues at coordinate 2,763 of PUPD01000297.1, read as the reverse complement.
GTGCACCGTGGAGCGCTATGCGATTCCCGACATGTCGCTGCCGCACCCGGACACGATGCGGCGCATTCTTGACAGCATTGACGCCGCGATAGCGGCGCGCTCGCCGGTGTACGTGCACTGCTGGGGCGGCTTCGGCCGTACTGGAACGGTGGTAGGCTGTTGGCTGCAGCGCCACGGCAAAGCCACCCCTGATACGGTGTTCGAAACCATCGCCAAATTGCGCGCCCGAACCGCGTTCGCCGACTACTCCTCGCCGCAGACGCCCGCGCAACGCGCCTTCGTGCGCGACTGGCGCGAGCGCTGAGCGTGCACTGCTGCACCCCGTAGGGCGGCGCACGGCGCCGGCTATCGCTGCGTGCCGCCGGCTCGCCCGGCGGCCGCACCGGTAAGCTGTTGCGGCGCTCCGACCGGATCGCGAACGTGTTGGTGCGCGAGGTTCGGCCTCGATCACCAAACGATGCCGAGGTTCACGCCGGCCATGAAGCTGTTGCCGTCGTCGTCAAAGTAATACATCAGCGGTACATCCAGCCTCACCGGGCCGAGATTCACTCCGGCGCCTGCGGTTAGGCGCGGCCGCACGAGCTGCGGGCCGTCCCCCTTGGTCCCGGCGTTCACCCTCACCGAGCCGTCCTCGAAGGTGATCTGTTCCTCGCCGTCGAGGATGACCGGACTGTCGATATCGAGCGTGACCTCGGAGTTGCCGAACGCGAGGTCGACCCCGCCGCCGACGTTGAGGTCCAACACCCACAGCACGCGCAGCCCGGTCGTCGCCTCCAGCGGTACCACCACCGAGCTCGACTTCACGGTCGCGCTCAGGATCGGCTCGAGGGTCATGTTGAGCTCTAGCGCGTCAGCACCTTCTTCATACCGCACTTCTTCGCTAACATCGTCGAACTCGAGGTCGATCGTCAGCTCGCTGCGCTGATAGACCACGCCGGAACCGACCGATATGCCGCGCCAGCGGACGAGGCCGAGCGGCGCTCCGCGCGACTCGACGAGCCGGTAGTTCGCGAGCAGCCCGGCGCTCATCGAGTTGTAGGCGACCTCGTCGGCGACGGTGCCGGCGGGGATGTCGGCCCAGCCGAACTTCGCGTTCATGTAGAGGCGGTCGGAAATAAAGCGCGGGCGGAAACCGAGCGAGACCACGATCGGCTGCGCTGCCGCGCCGAAATACACATCGGCGTCTTCATCCTCGTCCTCGAGGCGGTCGACGATCTCGTCGATCATCTCGAGGTCGGTGCCCGGCAGGGATGCGGTCACACCGCCTCCGATAACGAACGCAAAGCGGCGGTAGTCGATGAAACTGCGCTGCGTTCCGATATGCGTGGCGGCCGCGCCGGCGTTCGCAACCCCCTGCGCGAGCTTCGGAAGGTTGTAGTAGCGGCTGATCTCATCGTCGATGTCGTCCTCGAGGTCTCCGAGCGCTTGCGCGATCTCGTCGTTGAATGAATCGATAAAGCCCGGACTAAGACCGTCGGCGCTGATCAATCGCGGTGCGCGGATCGTAATCTGCCCCCAGACCGGAGCTACGGTGACGAGGGCAAGCGCCGCCGTCACCACTAAGCAGATGGCTCGTTTCACGGTACACATCCTTCGTGGCGTATTCGGCTTTCGGAAAGCTCGTGATGTTATTATAGCGCACTTCGTATATGTCTAGTTTGGAATTTGGCTCAAAATCATCCTAAAGCATGAGGGAGTAAAGGGCGCAGTGGACGGCGGATGGCGTGCGGTGAGGCGATGTGACGCCGAGCCTGCACGGCAGCCCAGCGCAGCGCGGCGCACCGCGCCGAAGGCGCCCGGGTGCCTACTTCAGGTGGGTTTCCATGTAGAGCATCAGTTCGACGAGGCGCTCGAGAAGCTCGTCTTTTGTGGCCTCGGGGAAGTTAGCGAGGACGATCTCCTTGGCGTAGAGGCGTGCGATGTAGCGCAGTTTGGTCGCGGTCTGGCGCGAGGCGAACACGAAGTCGGCGTGCGCGTTGTTGATCACTATCACGCTGTCGGCGATGTTGTACTTGGAGCGCCACAGACGGCCGGGGGCGTGCTCGTAGGTATAGCCCGGCAGCCCGTGTTTGAAAGCCGTATCGCCGGCGGCGCGCGGGATGAGCTCGGCGGTGACCGTTATGACCGCTTCGGCGCTGCATTCGGTCTCCCCCTGTACGGCACGTGCCTCCACTCTTGCGAGCCCAGGCTCCTCGGGCGCGATGAACTCGACGAACTCGCCGCTTTGGCTGCTGAGTGAGCCCGCGCCTTCGGTTGTGCGCCAGGTAATCGAGATGTCTGCGTCTATCGCCCGGCGCGCGCGGTCGCGCGCGAGGGCGTGGAGCTTGCGCCTCCGCCCGACGCCCACGGTGCATGATGCCGGGGAGATCGTGAGCCGATACAACGGCCCCGGGTACTCGAAGAACTCTCGGTCAGGACCGCGTCCGGCGGTGCGCTCGCTGTCGGCGGTGAGGCCCAGGCTCGGGTCGTCGCCGGCGCTGTTGACCCGGCTCTCGGCGGCGGTTTCCGCGCCGCCCTCCGCAGATGCCGCAGCTGCGCTCCCGCTTCCGGCGTCATCGCGCGCGCCGCCCGCTGCCTCGTCGCCGGCACCCGGCTCGCCGGTGCCCTTCTTCCCACCGCCGCCGCTCCCCCGCCCGGAGGAGGCTTGCGCGCTCAGCCAGCCGTACTGCTCGCGGGGCAGCATCAGAAACGCCTCTTTGAGCGCGCGGGTGACCTTGCGCATGATCGCCTTGCTCGCTTCCTCCTCCTCGGCGCGCTTGCGCT